>NZ_JAURVJ010000112.1 GCF_030655615.1 Nocardioides sp. | reverse complement strand
CCGCCGAGCAGGCGCGGCGCGGCGAGGCCGGCCACGGCCGCCAGCACGTGCAGCACCAGCGCGGTCCACAGCAGCCGCGGGTGGCGCCGGGCCAGGTCGACGGCGTAGCGGCGCAGCGAGCCGCCGTCGGCGACCGGCAGCGTGGTGTCACTCATGCGGGGTCCCCGGGGCGTTGTGCGGCGGGGGAGCGCAGCGGGGGAGACGCAGAACGTCCTGGGGTGTTCATGCGGGTACCTCGGTCTCGCGGGTGACGACGGTGCGGTAGGCCGGCACGTCGCGGAGCAGGTCGGTGTGGGTGCCGGTGGCGACGACGACGCCGTCGCGCAGGAACGCCACCTCGTCGACGGCGTCGAGCATGAGCGGGCTGCTGGTGGTGACGACGGTGGTGCGCCCGGCGCGGTGGGCGCGCAGGCGGGCGGCGATCCGGGCCTCGGTGTGCGCGTCGACGGCCGAGGTCGGCTCGACGAGCACCAGGACCTCGGGGTCACCGGTGAGCACGCGGGCCAGCACCAGCCGCTGGCGCTGGCCGCCGGAGAAGCTGCGGCCACGCTCGCTGACGACCGCGTCGAGCCGGTCGGGGAGGGCGTCGAGGATGTCGTCGGCGCTGGCGGTGGCCAGTGCCTGCTCGAGCCGGGCGCCGCCCGCACCGGTGGTGTCGAGCCGGTCGCCCAGCCGGCCGGAGAACAAGGTGGCGGCGGTGTCGGAGACGACGATGCGTCGGCGTACGTCGGCACGCGGCAGCGCCGTCAGCGGTACGCCGCCGAGCGTGACGTCGTCGTCGGGCTCGGGCGCGCACAGCCCGAGCCGGTCGGCCAGCTCGGCGGACTCGTCGGCCGGCTCACTGACCACCGCGGTGATCGCGCCGGGCCGCACCCGCAGGCCTGACCGGGCGTCGGCCAGCACGCTGCCCTCGGGGGGAGCGGCGGCCGGCTCGACCGGCTCCTCGACGTCGGGCTCGAGCGCCAGCAGGCGGCACACGCGCTGGGCCGAGACCCGGGCGCGGATGACCTTGTTGGCGTACTCGGTCGCGGTGCGCAGCGGGATCATCAGGAACGCGGCGTAGCCGTAGAACGCCACGAGCTCGCCGGGGCTGATCCGGCCGGCGACGGCGTAGCGCGCACCGAGCCAGACCACGACCACGACGAACACGCCGGGCAGGAACACCTGCAGCGCGTCGAGCACCGACTGGACGCGTGCGACCTCCACGCCGGCCCGCCGGGTGGCCTGCGACTCGCGGCGGTAGCGGTCGTGGAACACCTGCTCCCCGCCGATGCCGCGCAGCACGCGCAGCCCGCCGACGATGTCGCTGGCGGTGTTGGACAGCTCGCCCATCAGCTGGCGCTGGGCGGCGCTGCGTCGCTGCAGCGGCGAGAGCAGCGGGCCGATCAGCAGCATCAGCCCGGGCACGCCGAGGAGCACGACCAGGCCGAGCGTCGTCGAGGTCTGCAGCAGGATCACCGCGACCAGCACGAACGACACGATCGCCCCGCTGAACCGGGCGCTGACGTCCATCACCTGGCCGAGGTGGGAGATGTCGGTGTTGCCGATGGCGACGACCTCGCCGGTCGACACCTTGCGCGGCAGCGTGCCGCCGAGGTGGACGGCGTGCCGGCCGGTCAGCTGCACCGTGCGGTAGGCGGTGGTGAGCCAGTTGGTGACGGCGAAGCGGTGCCGCATGATCCCGGTGAACGCCTGGAGGAGCCCGATCGCCAGCATCACCCCGGCATAGGCCAGCAGCACCGAGCCGTCCTTGTCGGACACCCCGCGGTCGATCGCGCGGCCGATGACGGCCGGCATCACCGCCTGGCAGCTCATCCAGACGATCCCGAACGCCATGCCACCGAGCAGGGTCCGCCACTGGCCCTTGGCCAGCCACCAGAGGAACCGCATCGGCGACCGGTGGTCCGCCGTCCCGGGATGGTCGAGAGGGAGGCGGAGCACCCGATGACAGTACGGACGCAGCCCCTGCTTGATCCAACCGTTATCGCCCGTCAGCCCGTCAGCCCGCCAGGCCGTCGATCACCTCGGCGCCGGGGAGCAGACCGAGCAGGCGGCCCGGGACCAGCAGCTTGGACCGGCGTACGCCGGACCCGACGACGGCGACGTCCATCTCGACGACCCGGGCGTCGACGAGCAGCCGCCAGCCGGTCGGCAGGCCGACCGGGGTGATGCCGCCGTGCTCCATGCCCGACTCGTCGACCGCCCGGTCCATCGGCAGGAACGAGCACTTGCGCACGTCGAGCAGCTTCTTCACCAGGTTGTTGACGTCGGCGCGGGTGTCGGCGCGCACCAGGCAGGCGGCGGCGCGCTCCTGGCCGTCGCGCCTGCCGGCGACGACGACGCAGTTGGCGCCGGTGTCCATGCCGATGTCGTAGGCCGCCGCCATCGCCGCGGTGTCGGCGACCTCGGGGTCGATCTCGACGACGCCGACCTCGGCGGCGTGCTCCCACCCCGCCAGCGCGGCGGCGACGGGCGGGGCAAGCAGGTCGGGACGGTCGAGGGCGGGGACGGTGGTGATCCGGCCGAGGGAAGGAGTCGTCACTCCTCCATCTTGTCGGCCCACCCCACCTGCCGCTGACCGACCTTCCGCCGGTCGGACGCGATGAGGCCGACGAGTCCGGCGGCGCCCGCCAGGACCCACGGCACCGGGAGGAGCCAGCGGATGTCGTCGCCCGCGACCACGTCGCCGACGACGAGGGCCCACACCAGCACGAGCCCGGCGAACGCGACGCCCATGACGAGGTGGCCGATGTTGACGGGGTGACGACCGGAGGCCAGGAAGCTCGGGCTGCCGGTCGCGGTCGAGGTGGTTGCCGTGGTGTCGTCAGGGGTGCTCATCGGTTGCCGCCTTCTCGGTTGATCTCGATCTCGCCGAACACGGTCGTGACGTCGAGCGTGAGCTCGGGGGCGTCGTCGCCGCCGTCGAGCGTGGTGCGCTGGTCGCCGTCGCCGAGCTCGTCGCCGAAGACCTGGACCTGGCCCTCGTCGAGGCTGCTCAGGACGACGACGTCGAGGTCGTCGGGCACGGTGACGAGGATCCGGCCGGCGACCTCCACCTCGACCTCGACGGTGCGGCCGTCGAGGGCGTCGAGGTCGGTGACCCGGGTGAGGTCGAGGTCGATCTCGCCGAAGGTGAGGTCGTAGCGGTCCTGTACCGACGCGGCCGTGGTCGGCCGTGACTCGATGTGGCCGGCGTCGACCTCGTCGGCGACGGTGGCACCGGCGGTCGCCACGGCCGAGACCAGGCCCAGCAGGATCAGCCCGCCCGCGCGGCCCCAGAACGCGCCGACGAGCAGCAGCACGGCGCTGGTGCCGAGGGCGACGGCGGGAAAGGCCGATCCGGGTACGTCGGCACCGGCGCTGTCGACGATCCCGAGCACGCCGGCGCCGAGGGCGATGACCGCCAGGGCGTACCAGAACAGGACGGGGCCCCTGCGCCGGCTCGGCCGGACCGGGCCGACCGGGCCGACCGGGCCGATCGGGCCGACCGGGACGGGGACGGTGCCGGCGTGCGGGACGCCGGGGGCCGAGTCCCGCAGCAGCGGGTGCAGCCGCGGCTCGCGGCCGCGCACCATGAGGACGACGAGCACGACCAGACCGGCCAGCACGACCGGCCACGGGAAGCCCCAGCCGCCCAGGCTGTCGCCGAGCAGGGCCAGGGCGGAGAGGGCGCCGACGATGACCAGGGCGACGGTCCGGCTGCGGTCGTCGAGCCGGACGGTGGCCTCGTCGGAGCCCTCGGCGGGGACGACGAGCCAGATCGCGGCGTAGAGCAGGATGCCGGCGCCGCCGAAGAAGACCAGCACCACGAGCAGGACCCGGGGGATGATCGGGTCGATGTCGAGGTGGCGGGCGAGGCCGCCGGCGACACCGGCGATCTTGCGGTCGCCGCGGGAGCGACGGAGGCGGGCCAGGTCGCGGATCTCGTCGCGGGTGACCCGGGGGCCGTCGTCGTGGCCGTCGTCGTGGGGACCGCCGGGCGGGGCCGCGGGAGGGGCTTCGGGTGGGTTCGTCGTCATGGTTCCAGCGTCGTGGTCGCGGGCGTCCCGGACCATCGGGGACGCCCCTGATCCTGCCGCACCATCTGGCTCCGGTCCCTCAGGGTCGGGCCGGGGTCTCACCTCATGGGGACCGCCGCTGCGCTGTGTGACGATGGATCCGCGATGACCACCCTGACCACGAGCGAGCCCGCCCGCGCCTACCGGCGCGCGTCCCGCGACCTCCACGAGCCGATCGTCGGCGGCGTGGCGTCCGGGCTCGCCCACCACCTGGCGTGGCCGGTGCTGTGGGTCCGGGTCGGGTTCGTGGTCGCGACGGCGCTCGGTGGGCTCGGCCTCTTCGTCTACGCGGCGTTCTGGGTGCTGCTGCCGGCGGGCTCGGGGTTCACCCATGCCGCCCCGGGGCTCGAGAGCGCGACCCGCGGGGGCCGCCGGCCCGGCGTACGACGCCGCCTGACCGACGCCGGCCCCGTCATCGTCCTCGGCGTCGTCGGACTGGCCGCGGTCCTCACCGTCGAGGCCATCTTCGGCCGCGGCGCGGTGTTCTGGCCGTCGGCGATCGCCGTCGTCGGCATCGCCCTGCTCTGGCGCCAGGCCGACGAGGCCCAGCGCGAGCGGTGGTTCGACACCAACGGCAGGGTCAACCCGCTGCGCATCGTCTTCGGTGCCGGCGGGTGGGCGTCCTACGGACGGGTCGCCGCCGGGGTGCTGCTCCTGGTCTCGGCGCTCTTCATCCTCGGCTTCGACGCCGGCTCGTTCCGCCAGGCCCAGGGGGCCGTCGTCGCCGGTGGCCTGGGGGTCCTGGGCATCGCCATCGTCGTCGGCCCCGTGGGCTGGCGGCTGGCGACCGAGCTCTCCGACGAGCGGGCCGAACGGGTCCGCACCCAGGAGCGCGCCGACGTTGCCGCCCACCTGCACGACTCGGTGCTGCAGACGCTCGCGCTCATCCAGAAGAACGCCGCCGACCCGTCCACGGTGGCGCGCCTGGCCCGCGCCCAGGAGCGCGACCTGCGGTCCTGGCTCTTCGCCGAGGAGGCGACCGACGAGTCGACGGTCGCCAGCGCCCTGCGCGGCGTCGCGGCCGAGCTCGAGGACGCGCACGGCATCACCGTCGACGTCGTCACCGTCGGCGACGCGGCGTTCGACGAGAGCCTGCGCCCGGTCGTCGCCGCCACCCGTGAGTCGCTCACCAACGCCGCCAAGCACGCCGGCGTGCCGCGGGTCGACGTCTATGCCGAGATCACGTCGGCCGCCGTCGACGTCTTCGTCCGCGACCGCGGCGTGGGCTTCGACCCCGCCCAGGTCACCGACGACCGGCACGGCGTGCGCCACAGCATCGTCGACCGGATGGACCGTCACGGCGGCACCGGCGAGGTCCGCTCCGAGCCGGGCGGCGGCACCGAGGTCCGGCTGCACCTGCCGCGCACCACCCGAGGAGACCACGATGACTGAGCCCGCCACGAGCACCCCGATCGGCGTCGTCCTCGTCGACGACCACGCCATGTTCCGCCGCGGCGTGCGCGCGGAGCTCGAGGCGGCGGGCGCCGGGGTCCTCCAGGTCCTCGCCGAGGCGTCCGACGTCGACGAGGCCGTCCGCGCGGTCGCCGCCCACCGGCCGGCCGTCGTGCTCCTCGACGTGCACCTGCCCGGCGGCGGGGGAGTCGAGGTCATGCGCCGGTCCCACGAGCCCGGCACCCGGTTCCTCGCGCTGTCGGTCAGCGACGCCGCCGAGGACGTCATCGGCACCATCCGGGGCGGAGCCCGCGGCTACGTCACCAAGACCATCACCGGGGTCGAGCTCGTCGCCGCGATCACCCGGGTCGCCGAGGGCGACGCGGTGTTCTCGCCGCGGCTCGCCGGCTTCGTCCTCGACGCCTTCGCCGGCTCCATCGAGCTCGCCGCCGTCGACGAGGACCTCGACCGCCTCACCGAGCGCGAGCGGGAGGTGATGCGGCTGATCGCCCGCGGCTACGCCTACAAGGAGGTCGCCAAGGAGCTCTTCATCTCCATCAAGACCGTCGAGACCCACATGTCCTCGGTGCTGCGCAAGCTGCAGCTGTCCTCCCGTCACGAGCTTGCGCGGTGGGCGTCCGACCGCCGGCTCCTGTGAGGTGGCTGCCAGCAGCCCTGGTGCTGCTGCTGGTGGCCTGCTCCTCTCCTGACGCGCCGTCCGACCCGGCGCCCGACCCGGCGCCCGACCCGGTGGGTACGCCGACGAGGTCTGCGAGCAGCCCGATCACGACGACCGCCCCGACCGTCCCGCCGGCGACCTCGCCCGCCCCCGGGCCGGCGTACTCCACCTGGCCGCTGGGCGAGCGTCCCCTGCCGGTCGGACCCGACGGCTACGGCGTCGTGCGCCCCACTCCGGCCACCCTGCGGGACCGGCGCTACCCGACCCGCGACCTGCTGCCGCCGCCCGTGGGTGGGCGGTGGCGCTCCGGCGTCGGACCCGTCACCCCGGCGATCGCGGCGCGACTGGCGTGGGAGCCCGGGTGCCCCGTGGCCCTGGCCGACCTTCGCTACGTCACCGTGGCGTTCCGCGGGTTCGACGACGCGGCCCACACCGGCGAGCTCGTGGTCGCGGCGAGCAAGGCCGCCGACGTGGTCTCGGTCTTCCGGGCGCTCTTCGCCGCCGACTTCCCGATCGAGGAGATGCGGCTGACCGCGCTCGCCGAGCTCGACCTGCCGCCGACCGGCGACGGCAACAACACCGGCGCCTACGTCTGCCGGCCGACGACGGGGCAGAGCAGCGGGTTCTCGGCCCACGCCTTCGGGCTGGCCCTCGACCTCGACCCGTTCCAGAACCCCTACCTCAAGGGCGACCGGGTGCTGCCCGAGCTCGCCTCGAGCTATCTCGACCGCTCACGCGTGCGGCCGGGCATGGTCCTGGCGGGCAGCCTGGCCGTCCGCGAGTTCGCGCGGATCGGCTGGTCGTGGGGCGGCGACTTCACCACTCTGCGCGACTACCAGCACTTCACCGCCACCGGCCGCTGAGCCGACGGCCGCGGGACGTCAGGGGTTGCTGACGGTCTTGGCGTCGTGGCGGAGGTTGATGGAGAGGAGGTGGCCGAAGGCGATGTAGCGGTCGTCGGTGTGGAAGGTCTCGGCGCAGGTGATGAGGGTGAGGATGCGGTTGGGTCCGCCGCGCATGGGGTTGGGCAGGTCGTCGGTGGGCCACATCTCGGCGTCGTCGAC
>NZ_JAURVJ010000202.1 GCF_030655615.1 Nocardioides sp. | reverse complement strand
GCGGCCGATGCCGTGGCGCAGGTCGTGGTCGGGCAGCAGAGTCAGCCGCAGGTCGAGCGCGATCGTCGTGGCCGCACCGAGCGACGGCACCGTGCCCTGGAACTCGTCGCCGACGGTGATCCGCAGGTCGCTGCCCCACCGGGCGTTGGCCGTCTCGAGCGCGGCGGAGAGCCGGTGGTGCAGCCCGGACCGGTCCGCGACCGTGCGGGACCCGACGAGGTCGCCGATGATGAGGACCGGCACGGGCTTCACCTGCGACATGTGAAGATCATACCTTCATCTTAGCCAGATGAAGATATCTACTTCACTGAGTCGCACTAAGGATGAGACCACTCGTGGGGACACCGGTGCCGGCGGTGACGAGCACGTGGGAGTCGGCCGCGGCGGCGACCGGGTTGACCGACGTGCCGCGGACCTGGCGCACGCCCTCGGCGATGCCGTTCATCCCGTGGATGTAGGCCTCGCCGAGCTGGCCGCCGTGGGTGTTGAGGGGCAGCCGGCCACCGATCTCGATCGCGCCGTCGGCGATGAAGCCCGGCGCCTCACCCCGACCACAGAACCCCAGCTCCTCGAGCTGCATGAGCACGTAGGGCGTGAAGTGGTCGTAGAGGATCGCCATCGGCATGTCGGCCGGGGTCAGCCCCGACTGGCGCCACAGCTCGCGGCCGACCACGCCCATCTCGGGGATGCCGATGTCGTCGCGGTAGTAGGACGTCATGACGAACTGGTCGCGCCCGCTGCCCTGCGCCGCCGCGGCCACGTAGGCCGGCTTCTGCGGCAGGTCGCGGGCCCGCTCGGCCGACACGACGACCAGCGCCTGGGCGCCGTCGCTCTCCTGGCAGCAGTCGAGCAGGTGGAGCGGGTCGACGATCATCCGCGAGGACTGGTGGTCGTCGAGGGTGATCGGCTTGCCGTAGAAGAACGCGTGGGGGTTGGTCGCGGCGTGCCTGCGGTCGGCGACCGCGACGGCCCCGAAGTCAGCCGACGTGGCGCCGTAGTCGTGCAGGTAGCGCTGCGCCTGCATCGCCACCGTGGCGGCCGGGGTGCCGAGGCCGAACGGGTAGGACCACGCGTTGTCGAGGCCGTTGGTGTTGACCTGGGTCGCGGCCGCGACCGAGAACTGCCCGAAGCGGCTCTCGGAGCGCTCGTTGAAGCCGCGGTAGGCCACGACCACGTCGGCGACGCCGGTCGCGACGGCCATCGCCGCCTGCTGCACCGTGGCACAGGCCGCGCCACCGCCGTAGTTGATGCGGCTGAAGAACCGCAGCTCCGGTACGCCGAGCTCGCGGGCGACCGCGATCTCCGACGACGTGTCCATCGTGAAGGTGGTGAGGCCGTCGACGTCGGCGGCGGTCAGCCCGCAGTCGGCGAGCGCGGCCCGCACGGCCTCGACGGAGAGCTGAAGCTCCGAGCGGCCGGAGGCCTTGGAGAACTCGGTCGCGCCGATCCCGACGATCGCTGCCCTGCCGGACAGGGTGCCGCTCACAGGGCGACCCTGACGGTCCCGGTGACGTGGTCGCCGAGGGAGACCCGGCCGACGACGGCGATCGTCGCGACGCCGTCGGCGACGTCGGTGACCCGGCCGCTGAAGGTGAGGGTGTCGTAGGGGTGGGCGGGCGCACCGAGGCGGATGGCGATGCCCTTGAGCTCGGCGTCGTGGCCGGCCCAGTCGACGACGTACTTCTCGACCAGGGCGTTGCTGGTGAGGATGTTCATGAAGATGTCCTTCGACCCGGCCGCCTGCGCGACGTCGCGGTCGTGGTGGACGTCCTGCCAGTCGCGGGTGGCGATCGCCGTGCTGACGATCGTCGTCGGGGTCATCGGCAGGCTCCACTCGGGGAGCTGCTCGCCGGCCTCGAGGGTCCTCATGCCTTCCTCCACACCGGCAGGGTCAGGTCGTCGTCGACCCGGTTGAAGTCGACGCGCAGCCGGTCGCCGATCGCGAGGTCGCCCTCCGACCGAGCACCTGCCACCTCGCCGACCATCCGCACGCCCTCGTCGAGGTCGACCAGCGCGATCACGATCGGGAGCTCCTTGCCGGGCACGGGCGGGTGGCGGTGGACGACGAAGGAGAAGACGGTTCCCTCCCCGGAGGCGATCTCGAAGCCGCGGTCGTAGGCGTCGCACGACTGGCAGGCCGGCCCGGGCGGGAACCGCTTGGCCCCGCAGGCGTTGCAGACCTGGATGCGGAGCTCGCCGGCCCGGGTGCCGTCCCAGAAGAACTGCGAGTCGCGGTTGACCATGGGGCGCACGGTCATGGCTTCTCCTTCGGGACGAACTTGAGCACGCGGAACAGCATCGTCGCCACCTTCTCGTCGCCGACGTACCAGGTGTTGCGGGAGGTCACGAAGTAGCCGACGCCCATCGCGGTGGTCTTGGGTCCTGCGACCGCGTCGAGAGCACTGGTCACGCGGACGTCCTCGCCGACGCGGAGGTAGCGCTCGTAGGTCTGCTCGCAGTTGGTGCCGAGGACGGCGGTGTAGCCCTCGTCGGTGAGGAACTCCGTCATCCGGCTGAGCGGGTCCTCGGGCGGGCGACGTCGGCCGAGGCCGGGCATGGTCCAGACCTGCGCCATCGACGGCGGGGCCTCACCCTGGCGGAAGCGGTCGTTGTCGTAGCCCATGGCGTCGAGCCAGGTGCCGATGGTGGCCTGGTTGACGGCGTAGGGCGCCTGCGACTCGGCGGCCTCGCCGAGCGCCTTGATGCGCTCGGCCTCGGCCATGATGCGGTCGTGGCGCTCGTCCTCGGCCGGGGCCGCGCTCACCTGGGCACCCGCGGGAGGCCCAGGCCGAACATGGCGATCAACTCGCGCTGCACCTCCTGGACGCCGCCGCCGAAGGTCAGGACGAGGTTGCGCTTGGCCTGGTCGTCGAGGTAGCGGAGCAGTGCTCTCGTCTCCTCGTCGGCCGGGTCGCCGTAGCGATGGACGATCGCGACCAGGTCGGCCGAGAGGTGCTGGACCTGGTCGGCGGCGAACACCTTGGACGACGACGCGTCGCCCACCGAGATCTCGCCGTCGGCGGCCGCGCGGGCGACCTGCCAGTTGAGCAGCTCGTTGACGCGGAAGACCGCGGTGACGCGGCCGACGACGTCGCGGACGTCGGGCCGGTCGTCGACGCCGGCCTTGGTCGCCCAGTCGACGATGCGGTCGCGCAGGCCCTCGATGCGGCCGGCCGGTCCGAGCATGACGCGCTCGTGGTTGAGCTGGGTGGTGATCAGCTTCCAGCCCTGGTTCTCCTCGCCGACGAGCATGTCGACGGGGACGCGGACGTCGTTGTAGTAGGTCGCGTTGGTGTGGTGCGCGCCGTCGGCCGTGATGATCGGCGTGAACGAGTAGCCCGGGTCGGTCGTGTCGACGATGAGGATCGAGATGCCCTTGTGCTTGGGGGCGTCGGGGTCGGTGCGCACCGCGAGCCACACGAAGTCGGCCTGGTGGCCGCCGGTGGTCCACATCTTCTGGCCGTTGACGACGTAGTGGTCGCCGTCGCGGCGCGCGGTGGTGCGCAGGGCGGCGAGGTCGGTGCCGGCGTCGGGCTCGCTGTAGCCGATCGCGAAGTGCACGTCGCCGGCGAGGATCCGGCGCAGGAACAGGTCCTTCTGCTTCTCCGTGCCGTGCCGGATGAGCGTCGGACCGACCGTCTGCAGGGTCACGGCCGGGAGGTGCACGTCGGCGTGCTGGGCCTCGTTGGCGAAGATCGTCTGCTCGATCTCACCGAGCCCGTGCCCGCCGTAGTCCTTCGGCCAGCCGACGCCCATCCAGCCGTCCTCGCCCATCTGGCGGATGACGCGCTCGTAGGTCGGGCCGTGCCGGTCGCGGCCCATGTCGACGTGCTCGTCGTGCGAGGCGATCCCGTGGAAGTAGCTGCGGATCTCGGCCTTGAGCCGGCGCTGCTCGGTGGTCAGCTCGAGGTTCTTCGTCGTGGGGTCCTCGACCGGGACGTCGCCCGGCAGGGTGCCGAGGGCGTGGGCGATGTCGACGACCCAGGAGTAGTAGTGGTGCAGCGGGTAGGTCTCGTCGACGCCCATGCCGCCGTGGAGGTGGTGGCAGGTCCGCAGGGCCTTCGGCGCCTCGGCGCAGACCCAGTAGGCCGCCACCGCGAGGTCGTCGGTGGCGTCGAGGCCGGCGCCGATGCGCCAGGCGACGTGGTCGGCGGCCAGGTCGAGGGTGAGGGAGGCGATGTAGAGGTCGGCGGCCTGCATCGCGACAGCCTGGAACTGCGCCAGTGCGCGTCCGAACTGCTCGCGACCCTTGATGTAGCCGGCGGTGAGGTCCACCGCGCCCTTGACGACACCGGCCGCCAGCAGCGTCAGCCCGGCGACGGCGTGCTCGACGAGGACCGTGGCGGCGTCGCTGCCCTCCCCACCCACGAGGTCGGCGGGCGCGCGGTCGAGGACGACGGTGTGCTGGGTGATCCGCGCCGAGCTGCCCGACTCGACGAGGGTCACGCCGGGCCCGGACGGGTCGACCAGGACGACGACGTCGCGCTCGCCGTCGCGCGCCGTGACGAGCAGACGGGTCGCCGACGCGGCGTAGGAGACGCCGATCTTGCGGCCGGTCACCGTGCCGCGCCCGTCGCCGGACCCGTCACGGGCCGCCGCGTACGTCGCCCCGGGACGGTCGGTGATGCCGCGGCCGACCTCGCGCAGGGCCGGCGTGAGGACGACGTCGCCGGACGCCACGCCGGGCAGGAGGGCGGCCTGCTGCTCGTCGGTGCCCGCGGCGGCGAGGGTGAGGACCCCGCAGCAGAGGGTCTCCCAGACGGGGAGGTGGGCGACGCGGGCGCCGGTCTCGCGCAGCAGCACGCCGACCTCGGCCAGGCCGAGACCCTCGCCGCCGTGGGGCTCGGGCACCGCGAGGGACAGCAGGCCGGCGTCGGCCAGCGCGGCCCACTCCGGACCGGTGTCTGGCGCCTTCTCGAGCACCGAGGTGAGGACGGACCGGACGGCGTCGACCGACTCCTGGTCCGCAGGGGCGTAGCCGTCGTCAGAGCTCACGGGCGAAACTGTAACCTGTTCTAGTTCTCGCTGCCACGCCCTCCGCACCACCAGGAGCCGCCATGCCCCCGCCCTCGCCGCTCCGCCTGGTGCGCAACCGCGTCTACCTGCCGTGGGTGCCGATCCCCGAGGGCCGGCTCGTCGACCTGCCCGGCCGCGGGTCGACCTACGTCACCGACACCGCGGGTCCGTCGCCCGACTCCCCCACCGTCGTGCTGCTGCACGCGCTCGGGTGCACCGGGCTGCTGACCTGGTTCCCGGTCATCGCCCGGCTGGCGCGCAAGCACCGGGTGGTCACGCTCGACCAGCGGTGGCACGGCCAGGGCATCAGGAGCGACGACTTCTCGCTCCACGACTGCGCCGACGACGTCGCGGCCCTGGTCGAGGTGCTCGGTCTCGACGAGGTCGTCGTGGCGGGCTACTCGATGGGCGGCGTCGTCGCCCAGCGCGTGTGGCGCCAGCACCCGGCCATCGTCAGCGGGCTCGTGCTCTGCTCGACGGCGGACCGGTTCCAGGGCAGCGTCGCCGAGCGGGTCTTCTTCACCGGGATGGGCGCGAGCATGCTGGGCCTGCGCGAGATGTCCCGGTCCCGCACGGCGACCCGGGCCGCGCGCGTGGCCGCCGGCGCCGTCGACCTCCAGCCCAACGACATCCAGGACTGGGCGCTCGGCGAGTTCCGCTCGACGAGCCCGTGGGCGATCGGGCAGGCGCTCGCCGCCCTGGGCCGCCACCACTCCCGCCCCTGGCTCAGCCGCATCGACGTCCCCACCGCGGTCGTCGTCACCACCTCCGACCGCGTGGTCCCCACCGAGCGACAGGTCGGCCTCGCCCGCGCGATCCGCGGCGCGACGATGCACGAGGTCGACTCCGGCCACGCCGCCTGCGTGCTGGAGTCGGAGAAGTTCGTGCCGGCCTTCCTCGAGGCCGTCGGCACCGTCAACGCCCGTCGTCGCGACTTCGCCCAGCGCCGCGCCTGAGGACTACTCCGCCTCGAGGGGCAGTCGCCGCGGGCTGACGAACCGGCGGGGGCCGCCGTCGACGGGGTCGGCGTACTCGAGCCCGCTGGCCAGCAGCTGCAGCGGCCGCCGGAAGTCGTCGACGTCGACCTCGAGGTCGACCGGGTAGAGCGGGTCGTCCACGATCGGCGCCCCCAGTCCGAGCAGGTGCAGCCGCAGCTGGTGGGTGCGGCCGGTGCGCGGCGTCAGGCGGTAGACAGCGACCTCGCCGCGCCGTTCCTCGAGCTCGACGAGGGTCTCGGCGTTGACCGGCGCACCCGCGACCACCTCGGCGCGACCGGTCCGCGGGATCGCCCGGACGTGGTTGGCGACGGTCGTCGGCGTCGCGAGCTCAGCCCGCCACGGGGCCAGCGCACGGTAGGTCTTGCGGACCGCACCGTCGGCGAACATCGCCTGGTACGACGACCGCCACCGGCGCTCGGTGGCGCAGACGAGCAACCCCGAAGTCACCCGGTCGAGCCGGTGCATCGGCGTCAGCTCGGGCAGGTCGAGCTCGGCGCGCAGCCGGACGACGACGCTCTGGGTCACGTGGCGCCCCCGCGGCACCGTCGAGAGGAACGCCGGCTTGTCGACCACCACGACGCGGTCGTCGCGGTGCAGGACGGTGAGCGGTCCGGGCACCTCGGGCTCGTCGCGCAGGTCGCGGTGGAACCACACGAACGTGTGCGGGCGGTAGGGGTCGGCGTCGCCGACCACCGCACCGTCGGCGTAGACGAACCGCTCGCCGCCCAGCAGGCCCGCCACGTCGACCCGCGCGTCGACGTGGTCCCGCAGCCAGTCCCCCATCGAGGTCCACGGCGCCGGCACCCTCGGGTCGCGGTGGGGCGTGCAGACCCACGCCGCGCTGAGCCCGTGCCGCAGCGGCAACGGGGAGCGGGGAGGCACGGCATCGATGCTACGGACGCCCGTCGGACCGGACGGTGCGTGGCGGATACTCCGGGGGTGACTCGTTACCTGTGGTGGGCGTCCGGCCTCGTGCTCGTCGTCGGCGGCCTTGCCGTGGCGCTGACGGCGCGGACCGCCCCGGCCGACTTCGGGTGGTTCGCCTACACCCCGCTCGAGGCCGACTGGCACCTGGGCTGGGGCGACCGGCTCGGCAGCGGGTCGATGGTCATCGTGTCGCGGTGGCAGCTCCTCGGCGCCGTCGCCGCCGCCGTCGGGCTGGTGGTCATCGCCGCGCGCGTCGGCTTCCTGGTCGGGCGCCGCCGCGGCCAGGGCGGCTAGCGCCGGTTGAGCCTGGCGGCCTGACGGGTCAGGTGGTCGCGCTCGGCCAGGTTGGGCGCCTGGTGGGCGGCCTCTGCATAGAGCTGTGCGGCCGTCGCGAGGTCGCCGTCGCGCTCGTGGAGGTACGCCGCCACGGCGGCGTGCCGGGGCAGCGCGGTGTCCAGCGCGGCGAGGGCCGCGAGCCCGGCCCGGGGTCCGTCGGCCTCGCCGACCGCCACCGCACGGTTGAGCCGGGCGACCGGGCTGTCGGTGAGGCGCACGAGCTCGTCGTACCACTCGACGACCTGGACCCAGTCGGTCTCGTCGGCGGTGGGGGCATCGGCGTGGAGGGCCGCGATCGCCGCCTGTGCCTGGAAGTCCCCCAGCGCGTCGCGGGCCAGCGCCGCCTGGAGGATCTCGACGCCCTCGGCGATGGCCGTGGTGTCCCAGAGCCGGCGGTCCTGCGCGGCGAGCGGGACCAGGCTCCCGTCGGGGGCGGTCCGGGCGGGGCGTCGGGCGTGGTGGAGCAGCATCAGGGCGAGCAGCCCCTGGACCTCGGGGTGCTCGACGGCGGCCGAGACCTGCCGGGTCAGCCGGATCGCCTCGGCGGCGAGGTCGACGTCGCCGGAGTAGCCCTCGTTGAAGACAAGGTAGAGGACCCGCAGCACGGTCGCGACGTCACCCGGCTGGTCGAGCCGGACGTCGGCGACGGTGCGCTTGGCCCGGCTGATCCGCTGGGCCATGGTCGCCTCGGGCACCAGGTAGGCCCGGGCGATCTCGCGCGTGGTCAGGCCGCCGACGGCGCGCAGGGTCAGTGCCACCGCCGACGACGCGCTCAGCGACGGGTGGGCGCAGAGGAAGTAGAGCCGCAGCGTGTCGTCCACCCCCGGCGCCACCTCGGGCGCCGGCTCCTCCTCGAGGAGGTCCTCGCGCCGTCGCCGGGCGGTGTCGGACCGCGTCGCGTCGAGGAACCGGCGCCAGGCGACCGTGACGAGCCAGCCCTTCGGGTCGCGCGGCGGGTCGTCCGGCCAGACCCGCACCGCCTCGACGAGGGCGTCCTGCACCGCGTCCTCGGCCGCCGCGAAGTCGGCTCCGCGGCGCACGAGGACGGCGGTGACGCTCGGTGTGAGGTGGCGCAGCAGGGACTCGTCCACGCCGGGGCTCACTCCTCGATCGTGGGCGGCGCGGTCAGGAAGGGCCGCAGCTCGAGCCACTCGTGGATCGGCTTCCCGTCCTTGCCCGGGGCGGCCGACAGCTCACCGGCCAGCTCGAGCGCGCGCTCGTAGGTGTCGACGTCGATGACCATCCAGCCGGCGATCAGGTCCTTGGTCTCGGCGAAGGGGCCGTCGGTGACCGGCGGCTTGCCCTCGCCGCCGTACTGGACCCAGGTGCCCTCGGGGGCGAGCGCCTGGCCGTCGACGTACTCACCGCTCGCCTCGAGCCGGGCCGCGAAGTCCTCCATGTACTGGATGTGGGCCGAGATCTCCTCCGGCGTCCACTGGTCCATCCTCACGTCGTTGCGCGCAGCCGGGGCGCCGCGGTAGTGCTTGAGCAGCAGGTACTTGGCCATCGTGGTTCTCCTCGGTGTGGGCGACCGTCGTGGTCGCGTTCCTACCAGGGACGGAGCCGGTGGCGGGTTCTCGACATCCGCCCGGTCGTCGTCGACCAGGTTTCTCAGCCGAAGGTGAACCGGGTCGGCGCGACCTGGTCCTGCGTGGGTAGCGCGATGGTCTTGACCGGGGTCACCTCCCACACCTGGAACGGCGGTCCGCCCGAGGTGGGGGCGGCGTAGGGCGCGTCGAGCAGGTCGCCGTCGACCTCGGTCGGCCAGTCGTAGACGTCGCGCATGGCCGTCGAGGCCCGCTCGAGGTCGGCCTCGTCGGTGAGCCGGGCGGCGGTCCCCTCGACGACGAGGTGGAGGCTGCCGAGGTCGATGGCGAGCGACACCGTGCCGTCGGTCTGCTCCAGGCGCCGCGTCTTGGCCGCACCCGGGTTGGACGCGAGGACGAACGTCGACCCGGTCCACGACGCGAAGACCGGCCGGGTGTGCACCCCGCCGGCCGCGGCGACGCTGAGCCAGGTGGTGCCTGAGCCGTCGCGCAGCCGGGCCGCGACGTCGCTCCACACGGCGGGCTCGGTGCTCGACTCGGGGGCGCTGGTGCCGCGTCCGGCCCGGGGGATGGTCGCTGCGGTGGGATCGCTCATGGAGGTGGCGACCGCTGCGGTGGACCGAACTCATCGCCCCGGCGTACGCCGATCAATCCCGTTGCGGGGCCGGCGCGGACCGGCCTAGCGTCGCGAGGATGGCCCTCCACCTCGTCGCCCTCGCGTTCGACGCCCACGACCCGTCGCTGCTCGCCCGGTTCTGGTCGGGGGTGCTCGGCTGGGAGCTCGACGGCGACGGCACCGCGGTCGCGCCGCGCGACGGCGACGGGCTGCGGATCCGGTTCCTGCCGACCGAGGAGCCCAAGACCCATCCCAACCAGATGCACTTCGACCTGATGACCACGAGTCTCGACGACCAGCAGCAGACCGTCGAGCGGGCGCTCGCCCGGGGCGGCCACCACCTCGACATCGGTCAGCTCCCCGAGGAGGAGCACGTCGTGCTGGCCGACCCCGAGGAGAACGAGTTCTGCGTCGTCGAGCCGACCAACGGCTTCCTCGCCGGCTGCGGCCGGATCGGCGCGCTGTCCTCCGACGGCTCGCAGCAGGTCGGCTACTTCTGGAGCGCGGCACTCGGCTGGCCGCTGGTCTGGGACCGGGACGAGGAGACCGCGATCCAGTCGGCCGACGGCGGGATGAAGATCTCCTGGGGCGGGCCGCCCTGGCGCGACAAGACCGGCAGGAACCGGCTGCACCTCGACCTCGCTCCCCCGGCCGAGGGCGACCAGGAGACGGAGGTCGAACGGCTGGTGGCGATCGGCGCGACCCGCGTCGGGGCCTCGCCGCACGAGGACGGTGCCGTCGCGATGCTCGACCCCGACGGCAACGAGCTCTGCGTGCTGGGCCCCCGCTAGGACTGCCGGCCGCCCAGCTCGACGAGCCGCGCGAGCCCCGGACCGGTGTGGGCCCCGAGGCGCGCGAGCGCGTCGTCGAGGGCGGCCGAGGCCGGGTGGTCGGGGGCGACGCGGGCGGGGTTGAGCGCGACCCGGCTGCTCCACTCCCGGATGTCGGGCTCGGCACCGAAGGCCGCGGAGGCCCGCATGCCGAGGACGTTCATGGTCGCCCAGTCCTGGAGCGTGTTGCCGTAGGACGAGGGCGGGCACAGCGCGTTCTTGACGTCGTCGTCGGAGCGGGTCGCCTCGACGTAGCCGGCCAGGGCGGCGCCGAAGCACGGGAAGCCGGCCCGGATCGGCTGCAGGGTGATCGTCTCGGGTCGCCAGAGCGGCACGCGCGGCGGGTTCTTGAGACCGTCGGCGGCGCAGTTGACCACGACCGCGTCGTCGGCGACCGCCACCGACCCGTCGGCGACGTCGATCCGGCCGCGGCCGACCGAGACGAGACGCCCCCGCCGTACGACGTGCTCGACGCTGCTCAGGAGCTCGAGCTCCCACGTGCCGAGCGTCGGCGCCTTGGCCATGGTCGGCGTGACCGAGCGGTCGATGCGGAGCATGATGCCGGCGTCCTCGAGCCGCAGGAAGACGTCGTCGAGCGACTTCCCCTCCGCGGCGGCGCGCATCATGTCGGCGACCATCCCGAGGTAGACCGCGGGGTCGGGCTGCACCAGCGCGCGGTTGAGCATCCACGGGTCGCGCGGGCGGACCCAGCAGATCGCGTCGGGGTCGACGTCGTGGGTCAGCAGCCAGACGATGGCATCGGTCGCGGTCTTGCCCGAGCCCACGACGACGTACTGGCTCGGGGCCTCCTCGAGGCGGACGAGGTCGTTGACCGGGACCACCCGGGCACCGTCGCCGACGCCGAACCGCGGCGGGGTCTCGGCCGGGATGTCGGGCGCGAGGTAGCGGGCGTCGACGACGCGGCAGCGCTCCGGCACCTCGAACCGCTCACCGGAGTCGAGCCGGACGAACGTGCGGTCGCCGAGGTGGTCACAGCCGGCGAAGAGCTCGACGCGGCCCGGGCCGACCATCCGCTCGGCCAGCACGTCGACGTAGTACGCCGTGATGGCGGCCTGGTCGGCACGCTCGTGGAGCCCGGCCTCGGGTCCGGTCTGCTGGACGTCGCCGCCGAGGACGGTCGAGGCCACGCCGTAGAACGTCGAGGCCTGGTGGAGGCGGACGAACGGATAGGCCTCGCGCCAGTGGCCGCCGACGCCGGCCCGGCGGTCGACCAGCGCGACGCGGACGTCGGCGTGGTCGATCAGCGCGTCGGTGAAGGCCATGCCGGCGGCACCGGCTCCGACCACGAGGTAGTCGACGTCGACGGTCCGGGTCACGGACCCCACCCGATCACGTCCGGGCCGGTTCGGCTACTTCTTGCGCGCGGTGCGGGCCTGGCGCGCCTGGTCGATCGGCGTCGCGCCTGCCTGACCGGCGGCGACGGCCTTGCGGAGCCGGGCGAGCTCTCGGGGGAAGTGGCTGACCAGGGCGTCGGCGTCGGGCATCGACTCACGGCAAGCGATGACGCCGACGTGGACCTGGCCGTTGTTGCTGACCACCGTGATGTTGAGGCCGGCGCCGTGGAAGACCGGGCCGAGGGGATAGAGCGCGAGGACCCGGCCGCCGAGGAAGAAGATCGGGACCGGCGGGCCGGGGACGTTGGAGATGACGAGGTTGATGGCCGGCGGGTGCTTCTCGGCGAGCCGCAGCCCGGCGTAGGCCCGCACGGCGAGGCCGAAGGTGCGCGGGGCGGCGAACTCGGCCCAGTCCTGCAGCGAGTCGGCGCTGATCGCCTGGTGGTGCTCCTTGGCGTTGCGGTTGGACTCGGCCATGGCCTCGAGCCGCTCGAGCGGGTCCTCGACGTCGGTGCCGAGCCGCGCGAAGAGCGACGACACCTTGTTGGCGCCGCCCGCCCGCTTGGACACCTCGCGCACGCTGACCGGCACCGAGGCCAGCAGCGAGGTGTCGGGCAGCTCGTCGCGCTCCTCGAGGTAGGCGCGCAGCGCGCCGCCGGAGACGGCCAGGACCACGTCGTTGACCGTGGTGCCGGTGGCCGACTTGATGGCGCGGATGTCGTCGAGGTCCATGTCGGTCAGGGCGATGCTGCGGTGACCGGTGATGGTGCCGTTGAACGACGTGCGGGGCGCCGTGAGCGGGGCGGCCATCGCCGTACCGGCGCGGGCGCGGCCGACGGTGCTGGCCAGGCCGCTGACCGTCGGGGCGAGGATCTTGGCGACGTGGACCGGCAGCGCGGCGCGGCTGACGACGGCGCGGCCCAGCAGCTCGCGCGAGCTGACGTCGCGGCCGTGGGGCTGGGGCTCGGTGAGCGCGATCGGCGCGGCGTCGGGCTCCAGCGAGCAGAGGTGGGAGAGCAGGTTGTTGCCCGAGACCCCGTCGACGGTCGAGTGGTGGATCTTGAGGAAGACGACGACCTTGCCGTCGTCGTAGCCCTCGACCACCCACATCTCCCACAGCGGCCGCGAGCGGTCGAGCGGGAGCGCGGCCAGGTGGGACAGCAGCGAGGTCAGCTCGGCGTAGCCGCCGGGGCTGGGCAGGGCCAGCCGGTGGACGTGGCGCTCCACGTCGAACTGGCGGTCGCGCACCCAGATCGGGTGGTCGAGGCCGAGCGGGACCCGCCGCAGCTTGCGGGTGAACTCCGGGACGTCGCGCACCTGCTCCTCGATGCCGGCCTGGAACGAGGCGAACGTGTAGGGCGTCGGCATCGTGCTCGGGTCGACGACGATGACCCCGCACACGTGCATCAGCTGGGCGGGCGTCTCGAGGTAGAGGAAGCTGGCGTCGAGGCCGGACAAGCGGTCCACAGGGTGGGTCCCTCTCGGTGGTGGGCAGTAGAACGTGTTCTCGTCCTAACGCCGGATGACCCTCCGGGTCACGGTGGCGGATGTCTCATCCTGCCGCGTAAGACGACCGCTTAGTCAGGTTAGGCTCGTCGGCATGGGGTTCCTCCGTCGTCAGGTCGTCACCGCCGCCCTCACCGCCAACGCCCTCCGGCCGCTCCCCGGCTACCGGGCCGCCGTCCCGTCGTTCTTCGCCGGCTGGCTCACCACCGAGCTCGCCCCGCACGTGCTCGCGGCCACCGCGGCCGACGCGGTGGCCCACGCGCGGGGGTCGCGGCGTGACCTGCGCGGCCTGGCCCTGGCCGGCCTCAGCACGGCCGGGCTCGCCTACCTGGTGCGCCAGAGCCGCCAGGTGCGCGAGGTCGCCGAGGACGCATTGTCCGACGCCCTCGGCGCCGACTACCGCGACGTCCTCGACGAGCAGCCGACCCCGGCCGACCTGGCCGTCCCGTGGCGCACGCTCGTCTACCCGTTCCGGATGAAGAGCGCCGGTGTCCACGTCGAGCGCAACATCGCCTACAACGACCACGGCCGTCGCGGCCGGCTCGACGTCTACACGCCCGCCGGCGGCGTGCCCGACGGCGGCGCGCCCGTGCTGCTCCAGGTGCACGGCGGCGCCTGGACGATCGGCAACAAGGACCAGCAGGGCCTCCCCCTGATGAACCACCTGGCCGCCAAGGGCTGGGTGTGCGTGGCGATCAACTACCGCCTCGCGCCGCGCGACCCGTTCCCCGCGCACATCATCGACGTCAAGCAGGCCATCGCCTGGATCAAGGAGCACATCGCCGACTACGGCGGCGACCCGTCCTACGTCGCCATCACCGGCGGCTCGGCCGGCGGCCACCTCACCGCCCTCGCGGCCGTGACCGCCGACGACAAGACCTGGCAGCCGGGCTTCGAGGACGCCGACACGTCGGTGAGCTGCGCGGTCCCCCACTACGGCGTCTACGACTTCGCCGGCTCGACCGGCCTGGCCTCGGCCGAGCAGATGCGCGACCGGTTCCTGGCCCCGCGGGTGCTGCACCAGCGCTGGGCCGACGACCCGGAGGCGTTCGAGGCGGCCTCACCGTTGCTGCGGGTCACCGCCGACGCCCCCGACTTCTTCGTCCTCCACGGCGCCCACGACAGCCTGGTCGACGTCGGCCAGGCGCGGCTCTTCGTCGAGCGCCTGCGCGAGGTCTCCGACAGCTCGGTCGTCTACGCCGAGCTGCCCGGCGCCCAGCACGCGTTCGACGTCTTCCCGTCGATCCGGTCCTCCCACGTCGTCCGCGCCATCGACCGCTACCTGCACTGGCACTGGAACACCTGGCGCGCCGGCCTCGACCACGACGAGCAGGTCAGCGACCCGGTCACGACCTGAGTCCGACGTCGGCCGAGTACTTCCGTATGTCGACTGAGGTGTGGGCGCGTCGAGCCTGGAAATCGCGTCGGTCTCGTCGGGTCATTCGTGGTTCGGGTCGGGTGGCCGCGCGCGTAGCAGACCGCGTCTCGCGCGGTCTGCTACTCGGCGCGCAACGG
>NZ_JAURVJ010000186.1 GCF_030655615.1 Nocardioides sp. | reverse complement strand
GGCAGGTCGGCGGGGCGCCGGGCGGTCGCCCGGTTGCGGCGCGGCACCTCGATCGGCGATCCGACGCGCTCGGCGAACCAGGCCGTCCAGACCTCCGGCCGGTCGACGGCGAAGACCCGGTCGAGACGTGCCCCCCGCTCGGCGTCGCCGGCGACGAAGCGGGCCGGCCGGCCCTTGATGCCGGTCGCGTCCTTGTCGTCGAGGAACAGGCGGACGAACTCGGCGAACGAGACGTCGCCGGTGTAGCGCTCGGCCTGGTGGTCCCGTACGTCGGGTCGCTGGCGGTAGCGCCACCACGACTCCAGCCAGGCGACCGGGTCCCGGAACAGCGCGACGACCTCATAGCTGTCGCGCTCGAACCCCAGCTTGCGGATCTTGGGCACGGTGTGGCGGTGGAAGTTGAGGACGTTCTGGTGCTTGGCGACGGGACGGCCGGGCGGCTCCTGGTGGAAGCCACCCAGCGCCTCGTCGAGAGACGTGGACGCGACCTTCGGCACCGACAGCAGCACGAACCCGTGCGACGGCGCGATGATCACCGGTTCAGCCTAGGAGGCCGGCCGAGGCGGCGATGCAGCGCCGGCCCGACCACGGTCGTCGCGCCGACGAGACGGGTCAGAGCCGCTCGATCACCGTGACGTTGGCCTGTCCGCCGCCCTCGCACATGGTCTGCAGCCCGTAACGCCCACCGGTGCGCTCGAGCTCGTTGAGTAACGTCGTCATCAGCCGGGTGCCGGTGGCGCCGATGGGGTGCCCGAGCGCGATCCCGCCCCCGTTGGCGTTGACCTTGTCGTGCGGCACGTCGAGCTCCTTCATCCAGGCCAGGACGACGGAGGCGAACGCCTCGTTGCACTCGAACAGGTCGATGTCGTCCACGCTCAGCCCGGTCTTCTCCAACGCGTGACGGGTGGCGCGGATCGGACCGGTGAGCATCCAGACGGGGTCGTCGCCGCGGACCGAGAGGTGGTGGATCCGTGCGCGGGGCGTCAGACCGTGGTCGGCCACGGCCTGCTCGGAGGCGATGAGCATCGCCGTCGACGCGTCGCAGATCTGGGAGGCGACGGCAGCGGTGATCCGGCCGCCCGGTGCGAGCGGCTGCAGTCCGGCCATCTTGTCGAGCGACGTCTCGCGCGGGCACTCGTCGGTGTCGAAGGCCGAGCCGTCGGGCAGGGTCACCGGCTCGATCTCGTTCTTGAACCGGCCCTCGGCGATCGCGGTGCGGGCGCGGTCGTGCGAGGCCAGCGCGAACGCTTCCATGTCCTCGCGGGAGATCCCCCACTTCTCGGCGATCATCTCGGCGCTGTTGAACTGCGAGACCTCCACATCGCCGAACCGCTCCACCCATCCCGGCGACTCGGCGAACGGCGTGGTGAAGCCGTACTGCTGTCCCACGAGCATGGCCGCAGAGATCGGGATCGCGCTCATGTTCTGCACGCCGCCGGCGACCACCAGGTCCTGGGTGCCGGACAGGACGCCCTGGGCCGCGAAGTGCACCGCCTGCTGCGAGGAGCCGCACTGGCGGTCGATCGTCACGCCGGGCACGTGGTCGGGAAGCCCGGCCACCAGCCACGCGGTCCGCGCCACGTCGCCGGCCTGGGAGCCGATGGTGTCGCAGCACCCGAGGATGACGTCGTCGACCGCGCCCGGGTCGACACCCGTACGCCGGACCAGCGCGGCGATGGAGTGCGCCGCGAGGTCGGCGGAGTGGACGCCGGCCAGCGCGCCTCCGCGCTTGCCGACCGGGGTGCGGACGGCGTCGACGATGTAGGCCTCGGGCATGTCAGCGTCCCTTCGTGGGTGCGGGTGGAGCAGCGGGTGAGGTGGCGATCCCGTCGAGCAGGATCGCGAGGTACTGCCGCGCGATCACGTCGTGCGTGAGCTTGCCGCCGGGCCGGTACCAGCCGACGGCGACCCACACGGTGTCGCGGATGAAGCGGTAGGTGAGCTCGACGTCGAGGTCGGCGCGCAGCGCTCCCTCGCGGACCCCGTCGTGGAGCAGCGTGAGCCAGACCGCGCGTGACTGGGCGTTGCGCTCGGCGAGGTAGCCGAAGCGCTCGAAGGCGCCGAGGTAGGACGCCTCGTTCTGGAAGATCGCGACCTCGTGGGGGTGGCGGTCGATCGCGGCGAACGACACCTCGACGGCCCGCTCGAGCTTGGTGCGCGGGTCTGCATCGCCGAGCAGGATGTCGTCGTACTGGCCGAACAGCTCGTCCTGGAAGGTCCGCAGGACCTCATCGACCATCGACTCCTTGGAGTCGAAGTGGTGGTAGAGGCTGCCCGACAGGATGCCGGCGGCGTCGGCGATGTCGCGGACGGTGGTGTTGCGGAACCCCTTCTGGGAGAAGAGCCCCGCGGCGATGGCGAGCAGCTCGGTACGCCGGGAGGCGGGCTCGGAGGACGGGGCGGCGGCGGACACGTCAGGCCTGCTGGCTGCTGACGGCGACGACCTCGCCGGTCATGTAGGACGCGTAGTCGCTGGCGAGCATCACCATCACGTTGGCGACCTCCCACGGCTCGGCCGCGCGGCCGAAGGCCTCGCGCTGCTTGAGCTCGACGAGCAGGTCGTCGCTGGTCACCTTGGCGAGGAAGGGGTGCATCGCCAGGCTGGGGCTGACGGCGTTGACGCGGATGCCGTGCGGGGCGAGGTCGACCGCCGAGCAGCGGGTCAGCGCCATGACCCCGGCCTTGGCGGCGGCGTAGTGGGCCTGGCCCTCCTGCGCCCGCCACCCGATCACCGAGGCGTTGTTGACGATCACGCCCTTCTTCCCCGCGGCGACGAACCGCCGGCCGGCCGCGCGCACGCACCGGAACGTGCCCGTCAGCGTGATGTCGAGGACCTTGAGCCACTGCTCGTCGGTCATCTCCAGCACCGAAGCGGTCCCACCGAGGCCGGCGTTGTTGATCATGATGTCGACGCCGCCGACCTCGTCGGCGAGGTCGAGCAGCGCCGCGACCTGTGCCTCGTCGGTGACGTCGCAGACCAGCTGGCGGACCCGGTCGGCACCGAACTCGGCAGCTAGGTGCTCCTCGGCCTCGGCCAGCCGGCGGGCGTGGGTGTCGGAGAAGACGACGGCCGTGGCACCCTCCTCGAGCGCCCGGCGTACGACGGCCGCCCCGATGCCGGCGCCTGCTGCGGCGGTCACCACGACGATCTTGCCGACGAGCAGGTCGTGCCCGGGGACGTAGTCGGGAGCGGGCTGCTCCGGTCGGTGCGTGCTCATCGTCGTCAGGTGCCCTTCGGTTCGCGGGGGAGGCCGAGCACGCGCTCGGCCAGGATGTTGCGCTGCACCTCGTCGCTGCCGCCGTAGATCGTGTCGGCGCGGGAGAACAGGAAGAGCCGCTGGTGCTCGTCGAGGTCGTACGCCGTGGGGTCGCCCTGACCGTCGCCGGTGCGGGTCAGCAGTCCGTCGAAGCCAGCGACCTGCATCGCCGCCTCACCCAGCCTGCGGTGCCACCCTGCCCACACCAGCTTGAAGATCGAGCCGGCCCCACCGCCGGCGGAGGAGTCCTCCCCCCCGGCGACCTGGGACAGCCCGCGCAGGCCCTGGGACCGGATGACCGACAGCTCGACCTTGAGCCCGGCGAGCCGGTCGCGGACGACCGGGTCGTCGATCGACCCGTTGGCGCGGGCGCGCTCGACGACGGAGGCGAGCTCGCGGGCGTAGTCGACGGTCTGCGCCAGCGTCGACACCCCCCGCTCGAAGCCGAGCAGCCCCATGGCCACGCCCCAGCCCTTCCCCGGCTCGCCGATCACCAGGTCGGCCGCGGTCCGGGCGCCGGTGAAGAACACCTCGTTGAACTCCGAGCCGCCCGTCAGCTGCTCGATCGGCCGGACCTCGACGCCGTCCTGGTCGAGCGGCACCAGCAGGAACGACAGGCCTGCGTGGCGCACCGAGCCCGGCTCGGTGCGCGCGATCACGAACACCCACTGGGAGAAGTGGGCGTTGGAGGTCCACACCTTCTGGCCGTCGACCACCCACTCCGGGCCCTTGGCGCCCGCGCGACCCTCCTCGAGACGCGCCTTGGTCTGCACGTTGGCCAGGTCGGAGCCCGCGTCGGGCTCGGAGTAGCCCTGCGCCCACAGCTCGTCGACCGCGACGATCGGCGGCAGGAAGCGCGCCTGCTGCTCAGGGGTGCCGAACGCCATCAGCGTCGGTCCCAGCAGCTGCTCGCCCAGGTGGTTGACGCCGTGCGGCGCGTTCGCGCGGGCGTACTCCTCGTGGAAGATCACCTGCTGCCACAGGCTCAGCCCGCGGCCACCGTGCTCGGTCGGCCACCCGACACAGGTCCAGCCGTGCGCGGCCAGGTGGCGGTTCCAGGCCAGCCGCTCCTCGATCGCCTCGTGGTCGCGTCCCGGTCCGCCGAGACCCTTGAGGCCGGCCCAGTCGGAGGACGAGAGCTGGTCCCCGAGCCACTCCCGGATCTCGGCGCGGAAGGCCACGTCGGCGTCGGAGTAGGCGAGGTCCACGGGTGCTACCCTACCAAGCAAATGCTTGGTTTGGAGACGCTGCCCGTCCTGCTCCGCGACGCCGCGGAGCGTTTCGGTGAGCACCCGGCCTACGTCGACGGGGCGTCCACCACGTCCTACGCCGACCTCCTCACCCGCGTCGAGGTCGTCGCGGCGTCCTACGTCGCCCGCGGGCTCGAGCCGGGCCGGGCCGTCGCGATCTGGGCCCCCAACAGCACCGACTGGGCGGTCGCGGCGCTCGCGGTCACCTACGCCGGCGGGGTCCTGGTCCCGCTCAACAGCCGCTACACCGCCCACGAGGTCGCCGACGTCCTCGCCCGCACCGACGCGGCGCTCGCACTCGTCGCCGACGGCTTCCTCGGGCGCCACCAGATCGCCGAGCTGACCGGGCTCGGCACGACGGCGCAGGTCGTCGATCTCGCCTCCATCGCCGAGGTGGAGGGCTCCGAGGACGACCTGGCCGAGGCCCGCCGCCGGGCCGACGCGGTCAGGGCCGACGACGTCGCCGACGTGCTGTTCACCTCCGGCACGACCGGCCGGTCCAAGGGCGCGATGAGCGCCCACCGCCAGACCATCGGCGTCGCCCGGGCGTGGGCGGGGCTGGGCGGCGTGCGCCAGGACGACCGCTACCTGGTGGTCAACCCGTTCTTCCACTCCTTCGGCTACAAGATCGGCATCGTCGTCGGCCTGCTCACCGGTGCCTCGCTCTACCCCGTCGCCACGTTCGACCTCGACGCGACCATGCGGCTGATCCAGGACGAGCGGATCACCCTCTTGCCGGGCGCGCCGACGATCTACCAGTCCCTGCTGACCGCCCCGCAGCGCGTCGACTTCGACCTGTCGTCGCTGCGGCTGGCGGTCACCGGAGCGGCCGTCGTGCCCGTCGTCCTCATCGAGCGGATGCGCGCCGCATCGCCGCACGGGCTGGGCATCGACCAGGTCGTGACGGCCTTCGGGATGACCGAGGCAGTAGTCGTCACCATGTGCCGCGAGGGTGACAGCGCCGAGACGGTGGCGACCACCAACGGTCGCGCCATCCCCGGCATGGAGACCCGCATCGACGAGGAGACCGGCGAGCTGCTGGTGCGCGGCGCCTACGTGACGCTCGGCTACCTCGACGATCCCGAGGCGACCGCGGCCGCGATCGACGCCGACGGCTGGCTCCACACCGGCGACGTCGGGGCGCTCGACGAGACCGGCAACCTGCGCATCACCGACCGGCTCAAGGACATGTACATCTCCGGCGGGTTCAACGTCTATCCCGCCGAGGTCGAGCAGGTGCTGATGCGCCTCGACGGGGTCGACGACGTCGCCGTGGTCGGCGTGCCCGACGAGCGGCTCGGCGAGGTCGGCAAGGCGTACGTCGTCGGCGCCGCCTCGCCCGAGGAGGTCGTCGCCTTCGCCAAGGAGCGCCTCGCCAACTTCAAGGTGCCGCGCCACGTCGCCCACCTCGACGCCCTGCCGCGCAACCTGTCCGGCAAGGTGCTCAAGACCGCCCTTCGAGGCTCGCAGGCTCGCACCTCAGGGACCACCCTTCGAGGCTCGCAGGCTCGCGCCTCAGGGACCACCGAGGAGGACTGAATGGACCTGACCCTCTCCGAGAGCGAGCTCGCCTTCCAGGCCGAGGCGCGGGCGTGGCTCGCGGCCCACGTCCCGGCCGAGCCGCTGCCGTCGATGGACACCCCCGAGGGCTGGGCCCGCCACCAGGAGTGGGAGGCCACGCTGGCCGAGGCCCGCTGGTCGGTCGTCTCGTGGCCGGAGGCCTACCACGGCCGCGAGGCCAGCCTCGTCGAGTGGGTGGTCTTCGAGGAGGAGTACTACCGCGCCGGCGCCCCCGGCCGGGTCAGCCAGAACGGCATCTTCCTGCTGGCGCCGATCCTCTTCGACCACGGCACCCCCGAGCAGCAGGACCGCTTCCTGCCCACCATGGCGACCGGTGAGCGGATCTGGGCGCAGTGCTGGTCCGAGCCCGAGGCCGGCTCCGACCTCGCGTCCCTCCGCTCGACGGCCCGGCGTGACGACGAGCGCGGCGGGTGGGTGCTCGACGGCCAGAAGACCTGGTCGTCGCGGGCGTCGTACGCCCACTGGGGCTTCGGTCTCTTCCGCTCCGACCCCGAAGCGCAGCGGCACGCCGGGCTGACCTACTTCCTCTTCCCGCTCGACGCCGACGGCGTGACGGTGCGCCCGATCGCCCAGCTCGACGGCGAGCCCGGCTTCGCCGAGGTCTTCTTCGAGGACGTGTTCGTGCCCGACGCCGACGTGCTCGGCGGCGTGGGCGCCGGGTGGAACGTCGCCATGAGCACCGCCGGCAACGAGCGCGGGCTGTCGCTGCGCTCCCCCGGCCGGTTCTGCGCGGCCGCCGACCGGCTGGTCGACCTCTACCGCGACAGCCCCGAGGGTCCCGACCGCGACGCCGCCGCGCGGGGCGTCGTCGACGCCTGGCTCGGTGCGCAGGCCTACCGCCTCTACACCTGGGGCACCGTCACCCGCCTCGCCGGTGGCGGCGACATGGGCGCGGCCGGCTCGGTCAACAAGGTCTTCTGGTCCGAGCTCGACATCGCCCTGCACGAGACGGGCCTCGGGCTGCTCGGCTCGTCCGCCGAGGAGGAGTCGGCCTGGCTCGACGGCTACACGTTCGCGTTGTCGGGCCCCATCTACGCCGGCACCAACGAGGTGCAGCGCAACATCGTGGCCGAGCGCATCCTCGGCCTGCCGCGCGAGCCCAAGCCCCACCCGGGAGGCGGCCGATGAGGTTCGAGCTCACCGAGGACCAGCGCGACCTGGCCAGCACCCTCGAGGGCCTGCTGTCGGCCTCCGACACCGTGGCCGTCGCGCGGGCCTGGGCCGACGACGACACCGCGCCCGGCCTCGCGCTGTGGAAACGGCTGGCCGACCTCGGCGTCACCATGCTCGCCACCGACGCATCGCCGGTCGAGGTCGTCATCGCCTTCGAGGCGCTGGGCCGTCACGCCGTACCCGGCCCCTGGGTCGAGTCGGCGGCCTACCTGCCGGTGGCCCTGGGCCGTGAGATCACCGGCGTCGCAACGGTCACCGTTCCTCCGGGCGCCGAGGGGCTCGACGCCGACGTCGCCGACGAGGCCTACCTCGCGCTGGGCGGCGACCTCTTCGAGGCCGTGCACGGCGACCGGATCGTCTCGGTCGACCGCACCCGCCGGCTCTTCGAGTCGACCCCGACCGACCCGGTCGCCCACCACGACCTCGACGCGGCGTTCGACCTCGCCGTGCTCGCCACGTCGGCCCAGCTCCTCGGTGCCGGCGAGCGGGTGCTGGCCGACGCGGTCACCTACGTCAAGCAGCGCAAGCAGTTCGGCCGCGAGATCGGCAGCTACCAGGCCATCAAGCACGCGCTCGCCGACGTCCGGATCGCGCTCGACTTCGCTCGCCCCCTCGTCCTCGGCGCGGCCCTCGGCGAGGTGCCGGCCAGCGCGGCCAAGGTCCAGGCCGGCGACGCGGCCTACCTCGCCTCTCGCACCGGCCTCCAGGTCCACGGCGCGATCGGCTACACCGCCGAGTTCGACCTGAGCCTGTGGATCACCAAGGTCCGCGCGCTGCTCACCGCCTGGGGAACTCCGGCCTTCCACCGGGCCCGCCTCCTCGAGGCGCTGGTCGGGCGGGACGACTGATGGAGTTCGGCCTCTCCGAGGAGCAGCAGGAGCTCGTCTCGACGGTGCGGGGGCTGCTCGCCAAGCGCGCCGACTCGCGCGCGGTCCGCGCCTCCATCGCCGAGCCGCTCGGTCACGACGAGGCCCTGTGGCGCACCCTCGTCGAGCAGATCGGCGCGGCCGCGCTCGGCATCCCGGAGGAGTACGACGGCGCCGGCTTCTCGCTGTTCGAGGCGCTCCTGGTGCTCGAGGAGGTCGGCCGCTCGCTCGCCCCGTCGCCGCTGCTGTCGTCGCTCGTCACGAGCGAGGCGCTGCTGGCCGGCGCCGACGAGGACGCCAAGGCCCGGCTGCTGCCGCGGATCGCCGCGGGTGAGATCGCCGCGCTCGTCGACGGCTCCGGGCACGCGGTGCTCGACGGCGACACCGCGACGGTGCTCGTCGCGGTCACCGACGCGGGGCTGGTCGAGGTCGAGGCCGCCACGGCCCGGCGTACGCGCCTCGGCTCGGTCGACCAGACCCTCCGGCTCGCCCGGGTCGACCTCGAGGGCGCCACGACCACGCCGATCGGCGACGCCGACGCCGCCCGTGAGCGCGCCGCGCTGGTCGGCACCGTCGGCACCGCTGCGCTGGCGACCGGCCTGGCCGCGCGGGGCCTGGAGATGACCGTGGCCTACAGCAAGGACCGGGTGCAGTTCGGTCGCCCGATCGGCTCCTTCCAGGCCCTCAAGCACCGGATGGCCGACCTGCTCGTGCTGGTCGAGATGAGCCGCTCGGCCTCGTGGGCGGCGTCGTACGCCGTCTCCTCCGGTCGAGCCGACGCCGCCGAGCTCGCGCACGTGGCCGGGTCCTACTGCAGCGAGGCCGTCGCCCACGTCGCAGCCGAGACCATCCAGCTGCACGGCGGGATCGCGATCACCTGGGAGCACGACGCCCACCTGGTGTTCAAGCGCGCCCACGCCCTGGGCCAGCTGTTCGGGTCGCCCCTCGAGCACCGGGCGCTCGTCGAGCTCTGAGAGGCGAGGACCTCAGAGCTTGCAGGCCGGAGCCCGGCCGCGCGTCGCGATCAGGCCCATCACCCAGCAGGTCGGGCAGCCGCGCCACAGCACGACGGTCAGCGGCAGCAGCAGGAGCCACCACCCCGACACCGACGCCAGGGCGATGCCCGCGACCATTGCGACGAGGCCGAGCACGCCCCGCACGACGTGGACCGGCACCGAGCGGCTCGCGAACATCTGGAAGGTCGGGTCGACCTCGGGCTCGGGCCGCAGGCGGGTCTCGGTCACGACCCCAGGCTAGCCGTGTGACCAACACGACAAGGCTCTGTTGACCTGTTGTGGCCGTTTCGGGGCCTGGTTCGGCAGTTCCCTTCCTAGAGTGGGCGCATGACCATCGACGACGCTCAGACCCGTACCGACGCCGCCGACCTGACCGACGCGATCGAGATCGTCGAGGCCGACGACTACCCGACCGGCTCGCTCGCGAGCCCCACCCGGATCCGGCTCTGACCGACTGGCCTCAGGCCCGCGGCTGCGGGTCGTGCGCGTGGGCCGGGTCGGCCGCGAAGATCTTCTCGTAGAGGTCGTAGACGACCCACGCCTTCTCGTTGTTGTAGTGCATCGAGTCGCTGTGGCCGCGCCCGGCGACCTCGCGCTTCGTCGCGGCGTACGCCGCCCGGTCGTCCTCGTGGGTGCGCAGCCAGTCGCGGAACGCGAGGTGCCGCCGCGGCTCCATGGCGTCGGGTGAGAACACGTGCACGTTGGCCTGGGGGTCCAGGCAGCGCACCAGCCGGTGCTCCTGCCACTCGGGTTCGCGCACCCGGAGCTCGAAGCCGGCCGCCTCGAGGTCCGGCAGGTAGGCCGGCTCGTCGGCCGAGCTGGCGACGACGAGGTCGACGTCGATCACCGGCTTGGCCCACAGCCCCGGCACCGAGGTGGAGCCGACGTGCTCGACGCTCAGGGCCCGGTCGCCCAGCGCGTCCACGATCCGCTGTCGTACGTCGGCGAACCGCGACGGCCACCGCGGGTCGGGGGCCACGACCTCGACCCGTTCGGGTGTCCGCACGCCGACCCGGGCGGCCGCGATGTCCTCGTCGCTGACGGTCTCGTAGGGACTCCAGAGCGGGTGGGTGGGCACGCCTCGACGCTACGGGATCGGATCAGTCCCGTGACGCCCGGCGTGGAGGGTCCGGGCGTGCTGCTCGACGAAGCCGGCGGTCCAGCCCGGGCTCTCCACGTGCGGCATGTGGCCCGCGTGCTCGGCCACGGTCAGCGTCGCGTCCGGGGACAGGGCGGCGTCCTCGCGCACCACCTCGAGCGGGATGGGGTCGTGGCGACCGTGCAGGTAGTGCAGCGGGACCCCGACCCGCGGCAGATAGGGGCGGGGGTCCCACCCGGTCACGGAGTCGACGAAGGCCGAGATCCCCGGCTGCTGCAGGAGGGCCTCGCGCACGGCCCAGGAGGTCACGGCCGGACTGCCGAGGACCCCGAACCAGCCGGGCACGGTGGCCGCCATCGTGGCCTCGACGTCGACCTCGAGACCCGCGGCCATCGCCCGGTTGGCGGCCACGAAGTCCGGCTCGACCACCATCGAGTGCCCCATCGAGCCGATGAGCACCGCCGCCCCGACCAGGTCGGGACGGGCGTGCGCGAGCTCGGTCGCCGCCACCGCGCCGAGCGAGCTGCCGACCACGAGCGGCCGGTCGAGCCCGAGGGCCTCGATGAGGCCGACGAGGTCGTCGACCATGGCGGTCAGGGTGTACGACGCGGCCGCTCCCGACCGGCCGTGCCCGCGGGTGTCGACGGCGACGACCCTGCGCCGCGGGTCGAGGAACCCCCTCATGGGCTCCCACACCCGGGAGCTGAGCCCGAACCCGTGCACCAGCAGGATCGCGGTGCCGGTGTCAACGTCGTCGGGGCGGTGCGGGTCGTCGATGTGCAGCGTCACGTCAGGTCTCGTCAAGGTGGGCATGCCCCCACGAAACCAAGCCGCCGGCGCCCCGAACAACGGCCACCTCGCGCTTAGGATCATCGCGAGACGAGATGGATGGAGGCGTCGATGGAACTGCGGCAGGTGCGCTACTTCCTGGCCGTCGTGGACACCGGCACGGTCACTGCGGCCGCCGAGCAGCTGACCATCGCACAGTCCGCCGTGAGCCAGCAGGTCGCCCGGCTGGAGCGCGACCTGGGCGTCGCCCTCTTCGACCGGTCGCGACGCACGCTGCGGCTCACCGCCGCCGGGGAGCGCTTCGTCCCGGCCGCCCGCGCGCTCCTCGCATCGGCCCGCGCGGCCCGCGCCGCGGTCGTCGACGAACAGGACCGCCCGTCGCTGCGGATCGGGATCACCGCCGGACTCGACCACCGGACCCCGGCGCTGGCCGAGAGCCACCGCGTCGAGTCGGTCTCGCTCCCGCACGCCGACCGCCTCGCCCAGATCGCCGACGGTCTGCTCGACGCCGCCGTCGTCCACGGCGACCGGGTCCCCGCCGACCTGGCTGCCTTCCCGGTCGGGGACGACCCGCTCGTCGTGGTGGTCAGCGACGACCACCCGTTGGCGGGACGTGCGGAGGTCGACGTGGCCGCGCTGCGCCCGCACCCCCTGCTCCTGGCCGAAGGGGCGCTGGGCACCCCTCTCGCGGACGTGGTCCTCCGCGGGTGCCGGGCCGCCGGGTTCGACCCGGAGCCGGTCACCTTCTCCGTCTCGTCCAGCCCGTTCACCGTCGTCCACGCCGTGAGGGGGGCATGGACCGTCTTCTACGACGCCCAGGCCGAGGCAGTCCGACCTGGTCCGCTCCGGATCCGCTTCCCGCGACCCACCACGCCCTGGGCCGTCCCCGTGACCCTGGTGGTGCGCAGGGACCGGGCACGGCTGGGCGCCGAGCTCGCGCGCGCCGTCTGACGGAGCCGTCAGCGCTTCGACGCGACCTGCCCGCCGATGATCGCCAGCAGTGCCCGCGCGGCGGGCGTGGTCGGGCCGCCGCGCCGCCAGACCAGGACCAGGCGGCTGCGCGAGGACGGCCGGGTCAGCGGTACGACGACCAGCCCCAGGACCCGCGCGAGCTCCTCGGGCAGCACGGCCAGGCCGTGCCCCCGGCGTACGAGCGCCCCGATCAGGTCCGGTGAGGAGCACTCGAACGCGATCCGCGGCTGCGCCGACAGATGGGTCAGCGCGGCGTCGAGGGCGGCGCGTGCGCCGGTGCCGGCGGGCATCGCCACCAGCGGCTCCTCGATCGCCGCGGCGAGCGTGACCGAGCGGCGTCCGGCCCAGCGGTGGTCGTCCGGCACCCCGAGCACGAGCCGCTCGTCGAGGACGGTGCGCGACTCGAGCCCCGCCGGCAGCCCACCGGCCACGCCGACCCACGCCAGGTCGAGCTCACCGCCGAGGACCCGGGCCAGCAGCTGCTCGGAGCGGTCCTCGACGAGCGACACCTCGATGGCCGGGTGGGCCCGCCGGAGCTCGGACAGCGGCTCGACCAGCGTGGCCGACGCGCCGCTGCTGACGTGGCCAAGCGCGACCCGGCCGGTCGTCAGGCCGGCGACGTCGGCGACCGCCGACCGGACGACGTCGGTCGAGGCCAGGGCCGCCCGGGCCGGACCCAGCGCCGCCCGCCCGGCCGCCGTGAGCCGGGCGCCGCCGCGTCCCGCGCGTTCGAAGAGCGGCTCCCCCACCTCTCGCTCGAGCCGCGCGACCTGCGCGCTGATGCCCGGCTGGGTGACGCCCAGGGCCTCGGCCGCACGGGTGAAACCACCGCGGTCCGCCACCGCCACGAAGCACTCGAGCTGACGCAGATCCATCACCTGAGATTATGGCACCAGTCAACCGATCGCGCTGGTTGATGGGTGCGCCCCGCGGCAGGGTGGAGACATGACCACGACAGAGACCAGGAAGATCGCCGAGACCTACTTCGCCGCCTGGCAGGACCGCGACGCCGAGACCCTGCGCTCGATCCTCGCCGACGACGCGACGTTCCGCGGCCCGCTGGGCACCGCCGACGACGCCGACGCGTGCGTCGCCGGGCTCATCGGGATGGCGCAGGTGCTGGACCGGATCGAGGTCCGCGCCCGGGTCGTCGAGGGCGACGACGTCATCACGTTCTTCGACCTGCACACGACCGTCGCGCCGCCGGCGCCGACGGCCAACTGGACCCACGTCGAGGACGGCCGGATCACCGCGATCCGGGTCGCGTTCGACCCGCGGGAGATCCTGGCGGCGGGTGACGCCGGATGAGCCACTTCGTGCTGGTGCCCGGGATGAACCACGGCGGCTGGTGGTACGCCCCGCTCGTCGAGGCCCTGGAGTCCGTCGAGGGGGCGGGTCACACCGCCACCGCCGTCACCCTCACCGGCCTCGAGGCCGAGCCCGACGTCGATCGCCGCGTCGTCCTCGACACCCACGTCGCCGACGTCGTGGCCGCGGTCGACGCCGCGCCGGCGGCCAGCCGGACCGGTCGCGACGTCGTCCTCGTCGGTCACAGCTACGGCGGGCTGCCGATCACCGCGGCTGCCGACGTGCGCTCCGACGTCGTGCGGGCGCTCGTCTACCTCGACGCCTTCGTGCCCCAGGACGGCGACTCCGCCTGGACCCTGACCAACGACGAGGAGCGCGAGTGGTGGACGACCGACGCCCGCCGCAGCGGCGACACGGTCGACCCGCTCCCGTTCTTCGACGACCAGGCCCGCCCCCACCCGGTCGGCACCCTGCTCCAGGGGGTACGACTGGCCGGCGCCTGGCGCGACGTACCGGCCCAGGTCTTCGCGGAGGCGACCGAGTGGCCCGGTGAGACGCCGTTGCGCACCTCGATCGACCGCGCCGTCGCCGACGACGACATCACGGTCGTGCGGTGGCAGACCCGGCACAACGTGATGCACGACGGTCCCGGGCGGGTGCTGGAGCTGCTGCGCGGCCTCTGACGAGCACGCACAGCAGACTCAAAGCCGGAGCAGGGCGCCGCGACAACGTCGACTGGCTGACTAGCGGTCGTTCACCCACCGCTCGTCAGGAGTTCACCCGCGATGCCCACCTACACGCCCTACCTCGTCGACCTGGTCGCCATCGGCGTCCTCGTCTTCGGCCTCTTCCTCCCCCGCCACCAGCGCACCGAGCTCATCGTCGCGTTCCTCACCGTCAACATCGGGGTGCTGGCCGTCGCGTCGGCGCTCAGCGACGCGACGATCGGGGCCGGACTCGGGCTCGGGCTGTTCGGGGTGCTGTCGATCATCCGGCTCCGCTCGGAGGAGCTGACGCAGAGCGAGGTCGCCTACTACTTCGCGGCTCTCGCGCTCGGTCTCCTCGGCGGGCTCGGCGGCACCTTCTCCTGGCTCGACATCGCCCTGATGGCCGCCGTGGTCGCCGCCGTGGCGATCGGCGACAGCCCGCGGCTCGGTCGCCGCGCCACCACCCAGCAGCTGCTGCTCGACCGGGCGCTCCCCGACGAGGCAGCCCTTCGGGCCCACCTCGAGGGCCTCCTCGGCGCCACCGTGGTGAGCACCAAGGTCGTGCGCACCGACCTGGTCAACGACACCACGCTGGTCGACGTCCGCTACCGCCCGGGCACCCAGGCCGGCTCGGTCCGCGGGCTCCCCTCGCTGGAGATGATCCGGTGACGGCGCTCGCCGTGGAGCCCCTCGACGCGCTCGCGCCCATCGGTCTCGACGAGCTGGTCGAGCGGGCCGAGCTCCTCACCCGGGTCGACCGCAAGTACGTCGTCACCCGCCACGAGGCCACCGCGCTCGTCGCCGCCGTCCCCGACGACACCCAGGTGCTGGAGATCGGGCACCGTCGCACCTTCGGCTACCGCTCGGCCTACCTCGACACCCCCGACCTCGACAGCTTCCTCGGCGCCGGCCGCTCGCACCGCCGGCGGTGGAAGGTCCGGACCCGCACCTACCTCGACTCCGGCTCGACGTGGCTCGAGGTCAAGACCCGCAGCAGCCGCGACCAGACGCTCAAGCAGCGCATCTTCCACCCGGACGCCGAGGACGAGGACGGCCTGTCCCCCGAGGGCCGCGCGTTCGTGGCCGCCATCGTCGGCGCCGAACACGCCGCCGCCCTCCGGCCGACCCTCGCCACGGCGTACCAGCGCAGCACGCTGTTCCTGCCGGCCTCGGCCAGCCGCGTCACGGTCGACGTCGACCTCGGCTGGAGCTCGCTGCGCGGCATCCGCGACCTCGACCGGCCGGCGCTGGCCATCGTCGAGACCAAGACCGGCTCGACGCCCTCGCCCGTCGACCGGCTGCTGTGGTCGCACGGCCACCGGCCGGTCCGGATCTCGAAGTACGGCGTCGGGATGGCCGCGCTCGACCCCGCGCTCCCCCGCCTGAAGTGGCACCACGTCCTCGACCGTCACCTCGGCCTCCCCCGGGCCGCCTGAGCACCACGGAGAACCCCATGACCAAGAACCCCCGGCGCCTGCGCCGCCAGCTCGCCGCCCTGTCCACCGCCGCCATCCTGACGCTCGTCAGCGCCTGCGGCACGTCGGACTCGGGCAGCACCGCCACCACCGACACCGTCACCTCCTCGGGCGGTACGACGTCGCTCACCGCCGGCGTCGTGAGCGTCGCCGACACCCACGCAGACGACGACGACGGCGACTACTCCACCGACGGCGCGACGACGATCGACCTGGCCGACGGCGCGACCACCGTCGACGGCGACGGCGCCAAGGTCGACGGTGACGTCGTCACCATCACCACCGCCGGCACCTACCTCGTCTCCGGGACGCTCAGCGACGGCCAGGTCGTCGTCGACAGCACCGGTGACGGCAAGGTCGTGCTCGTCCTCGACGACGCTGACATCACGTCGACGACCACCTCGCCCGTCGTGGTCACCGCCGCCGACGAGGCCGTCGTCGTCCTCGCCGACGGCTCGACCAACAGCCTCTCCGACGCCGCCGCCTCGGCCGCCGACGACGAGGACGAGGACGCGCCTACCGCGACGCTCTTCTCGATGGCCGACCTGACCATCGCCGGCTCCGGGTCGCTCAGCGTCACCGGCGCGAGCAACGACGCCATCGCCAGCAAGGACGGCCTGGTCGTCCTGTCCGGCACCATCGACGTGACCGCGGTCGACGACGGCATCCGCGGCAAGGACTACCTGGTCGTCGAGGGCGGCACCCTCTCCGTCGAGGCCGGCGGCGACGGTCTCAAGGCCGACAACGAGACCGCCGGCGAGCTCGGCTGGGTCCAGCTCGACGCCGGCTCCGTCACCATCGCCGCGGGCGACGACGGCGTCGACGCGGTCGGGGCGATCAACGTCTCCGACGGCAGCCTCGCCGTGACGGGCTCCGAAGAAGGCCTGGAGGCCGCCACCATCACCGTCGCCGGCGGCACCGTCGACGTGACGGCCGACGACGACGGCCTCAACGCCACCGACGGCAGCGCCGCCGGCGAGAACGCCCAGGACGGCGTGCTCGTCACCATCAGCGGCGGCGATGTCCAGGTCACCGCCGGCGCCGACGGGATCGACTCCAACGGCTCCGCGATCATCACCGGCGGCACCACGACCGTCTCCTCGGCCGCCGGTGGCGGCGGCGACGGCAGCATCGACGTCAACGGCACCTTCGCGGCCGACGGCGGCACCCTCGTCGCCCTCGGCGGCATCTCGACCTCGCCCGACACCGGCTCGGCGCAGGGCTTCGTCGCCGCCAGCCTCGACACCGCCGTCGAGGCCGGCCAGACGCTCGCGGTCGTCGACGCCGACGGCACCGTCGTGGCGTCCTACGTCGTCGAGCAGGCGGCCTCCGCGGTCATCGTCTCCGCCGAGGGCATCGTCACCGGCGACAGCTACGAGCTCCGGGCCGGCACCGACACCGACACCGACAGCCTCACCACGGTCGGCACCGCCACCGCGGGCGAGTCCACCGGCGGCGGCACGGGCGGCGGC
>NZ_JAURVJ010000170.1 GCF_030655615.1 Nocardioides sp. | reverse complement strand
CGAACCCGGCGCGGTCGGTGGTGACGTAGCGGACCCCCGCGGCGGCGTACACCCCGTCGTCGGGCCAGCGCGACAGCCGGCACCCGGGGCTGCCGTGCAGCCCGATCACCGGGGACCCGTCGGGGTCGCCGCCGTCGAGGTAGGCCGTGACCCGGCCGTCGGGGAGGGGGACCAGCTCGACCGGTTCGCTCACCCCCGCAGTCTGCCCGCCGCCCCCGCTCAGGGCAGCGGCGGGAGCGTCACGAAGCCGTACTGCGTGTGGTAGAACGTCGGCCGCTCGACCCGGGTCATCAGGGCCGGCCGGCCGCCGGGACGGCGCGACGCCACGACGTTCTGCGGGATGCCCTCGACCCGCAGCACCTCGGTGCCGGTGCGGGCGTCGAGGACGACCGTGCACGACTCGACCTGCGGGCACTGGGTGTTGGTGTAGAGGTAGCCGCCGTAGGACGTCCAGCCGCCGGTGATCAGCGGGAGGCGCCAGCGATCGGCGCCGGTGCGCAGGTCGTAGGCCACGGTGTCGTTGGAGTCCGTCTCCTGGACGACCACGGTCCCGGCGGCCACGGCCTCGAGGTGCCCGGCCGTGCGAGCGGTCCAGCGGACCTTGCCGGTGCGGCCGTCGAGGATGCGCAGCGGGTAGAAGAGACCCGAGACCGCGACGTCGCGGCCGGCTGCGTAGACGAACGGGTCGTCGCACCGCTTGGGGGTGTACTTCAGCGGCCGTGTCCTGAGGGTGGTCGACCAGAGCCGGGTGCCGTCGAGGTCGTAGACGGTGACGGTGCTGCGGCAGCCGTCCTTGGCCCTGGGGTCCTTGTCGACCTTGGCCAGCCGCCGCTCGTCGATGGCGTCGGCGTAGTAGTCGGGGTCCTCGTCGTCGACGTCGTCGTCGAGCACGGCGCCGGACGCCGGGTCGAGGGTCAGGAACGAGCTGCGGTGGCCGTCGCGGAAGGCCTGCACCAGGAGACGGCCGCCGACGACGCTGGTGTTCTCGGTGTAGGTGCCGAGATAGCTGGTCCACAGCACCGCGCCCGAGCGGGGGTCGCGCGCGGTCATCGTGCAGACGCCGTCGGAGTCGTCGGTGCGCTCGCCGGTGCAGCTGGTGACGAAGACCCGGCGGTCGTCGTCGGCGGAGTAGCCGTTGGACGGCGTCGACCACAGCTCCTCGCCCGTCTGCGGGTCGAGGGCGATCACCGCGTGGATGCCGCCGCGCACGGTCGGCTCGACGACGGGCACGTCGCCGACGAAGAAGCCGTAGACGTCCTTCTTGCGGGGCGGGGTCCACCGCCAGACGTCCTTGCCGCGGGCGGTGAGGCGGGCGGCGCCCCGCGTCTCGAGGCCGAGGTAGCCGCGGCCGTAGCGGCGGATCTCGTAGGGCTGGCCCAGGCGCTCGGACGAGCGCCAGTCGAGGTCGTCGAGCGGGGTCGGCGGCTCGGGCGTGGGCGTGGGCTCTGGCGCGGGCGTGACGGTGGTCGTCGGGGAGGTCGCGCTCGGTGACGGGGTGCCGGACCCGCCGGTGGCCTCGCTGTCGGCGCTGCAGCCGGACAGGGCGTACGTCGTCGTCAGCGCGAGCAGGAGGCCGGTCGCGAGGACGCGGGGACGTGGGGTCGGCACAGCGGCTCTCTGCCCATCGCGGGGTCGATCCACACGCGACGTGCCTCAGATCGTGGCGAGCAGGGCCTCGAGCGCGGCGTCGTCGCCGTCGGCCACGAACGCGGTGACGTGGCCGCAGGCCGCGTCGACCATCGCCTGGGCCTTGGTCACGCGGGCGGGGGAGCGGCGGTCGCCGACGGTGAGCACCCGGGTCCCGGGAGCGGCGAAGACCGAGAGGTGCAGGGCCGAGCCCGAGAGCCCGGCGAGCACCTCCGCACCGCGGACCGCGGAGACCTGCTCGGCCATCGACAGGGTCTCGGGGTGGACGACCGCGAAGCCGGCCGCGGCGAAGGTCGCGTCGAGGTGCGCGTCGCGCGAGGCCTCGGTGCGGGCGCGCACGCTGCCCGCCTCGTCGGCGTGGAAGCGGGTGCGCGAGAGATAGACGCGCCGGTCCGGGCCACGGGTGCCGACGGCCTCGGAGGCGCGGCGCCAGACCCGGACCGCCTCGGGCTGGGCCCACTTCTTCAGCAGCACCGGCCGCGACGGCACGACCAGCCGCTCGACCCGGAGGTCGCGCCCGTGCACGAGCCGCAGGACGTCGGGGTCGTGGCCGGCCAGCCGCACCAGGTCGGCCTGCCAGGGCTCCATGGTCGCGTCCTGGAGCCGGCGGCGCGGGTCCCTGACCGGCCCGGTCACGGGCCGGTGGGTGATGATCCCGGCCAGCGGTGGGAGGTCGGCAGGCTCGGGCCACAGGGTGGTGACCCACTCGAGGAGGAAGTGGCCGAAGTGCCCGGCCCAGTGGCCGGCGTAGAGCCAGGTGCCGGCGAGCCGTCGTACGTCGGTGGGCACCGTGATCTCGGTCGGGTCGGCGGCGACGGGGTTGAGCCGGTCGCCGTGCCAGCGCCGCTGCGAGCCGCGGACCAGGACGCCCTCGCTGTCGTGGACGGCCCCGCGGACCCAGCGGGCCGGCCCGGCCTCGGTGCGCAGGTCGCCACGGGCGAACGCCGTCACGACCGCCTCGTCGACCGTCACGACCTCGATCGGGTCGCCGGTCGGCTCGTGCTCGGGCACGGCGGGGGTCCACACCATGCGCCGGACGATACGGAGGTGCCGCGACCACTTCGGGAAGCGGTGGTGGGACGGGTCCTGGACGGGTGTCCACCGGATCGCTAGCGTGACAGCGTGTCGCAGACAACCCGCAGGCGCCGCCCGTCCCGCTCCCGCCGCCTCGAGGTGCCGGTCCCGGCTCCCACCGTGCGCACCGGTCGGGGCGAGCCGCTGCTGCTGCTCCACCCGTTCACCACCTCGCACGACGTCTGGGCCGAGGTGGTGCCGACCCTGGCGCACGAGCACGAGGTCGTCGCGGCGACCCTGCCCGGCCACTGGGGCGGCCCGCCGCTGCGCCGTCGCGAGGTCTCGCTGGCGGCGTACGCCGACGGGGTCGAGGCCCTGCTCGACGAGCTCGGCTGGGACACCTGCCACGTGGCCGGCAACTCGATCGGCGGCTGGCTGGCCTTCGAGCTCGCGCGCCGCGGCCGGGCCCGGACCGTCACCGCCATCGCGCCGGCCGGCAGCTGGACGAAGTGGTCGCGCGAGGAGCTCGTCGTCGGCGGCAAGTTCATCGGGCTCTACGCCGTCTCGCTGCTCGGCCACGCCCTCGGCGAGCGCGCGACCCGTCTGCCGCTGCGGCCCGTGGTGCTCAAGATCGTCAGCCACCACCCGCGCCGGGTGTCGCGCGAGCGTGCCGACAACTTCGTGCGCGCCGCGTCGCGCTGCCCGTCGTTCTTCCCGTTCATCGTCTCCGAGCTGCGCGGGGCCGTGACCAACGACGTCACCGGCCTCGACGACGAGGTCCCCGTGCGGCTCGTGCTCTGCGAGAAGGACCTGCTGCTCCCGCCCGACCGCTACGGCACGCCCTACGCCGAGGCGATGCCGGCCGCCGACGTCGTGGTGCTCGAGGACCTGGGGCACATCCCGATGTTCGAGGCCCCTGACCTGGTGGCCGCGACGATCCTCGAGCACACCCGCGCCCGCCGGCTCGCCGACCGGCACGCCGACACCGCCTGAGCTCCGGACCGGGGCGTCACCGGGTCGTCACACGATCGGAACGCAGCGTCACCCCTTTGCGCTGGACCAATACTAGAACGTGTTCTAGTCTTGGTCCTGACCCAGCACAGGAGGCTCCACCATGTCCCAGGCCGTTCTCGATGGCGTTCGCGACCTGCTCCCCAGCCTGCGCGAGCGCGCCGACGAGACCGAGCGACTGCGCGTCGTCCCGGAGTCCTCGATCAAGGAGCTCGAGGAGACCGGCTTCTTCAAGCTGCTCCAGCCCAGGCGCTTCGACGGGCACGAGTCCGACCCGATCGACTTCTACACCGCGGTGCGCGACATCGCCGGCGCGTGCGGCTCGACCGGCTGGGTCTCCAGCGTCGTCGGCGTGCACCCGTGGCAGGTCGCGCTCTTCTCCGACGAGGCCCAGCAGGCCGTGTGGGGCGAGGACACCAACACCCGGCTGAGCTCGTCCTACGCCCCGACCGGCAAGGCCACGGTCGCCGAAGGCGGCTACCAGCTCTCCGGCAAGTGGAGCTTCTCCTCCGGCTGCGACCACTGCTCGTGGGTGCTGCTCGGCGGGCTGGTGTTCAACGCCGACGGCCAGGTCGTCGACTTCAAGACCTTCATGGTGCCGCGCGACCACTACACGATCGTCGACGTCTGGCACATGGTCGGCCTGGCCGGCACCGGCTCCAACGACATCGTCGTCGACGACGTGTTCATCCCCGAGGCGTTCACCCTGAGCATGGGCGAGACCGGCCAGTGCCGCGGCCCGGGCCAGGAGCAGAACACCTCCGACCTCTACAAGCTGCCGTTCCACTCGATCTTCACCGGCACCATCACCACGCCGATCATCGGCCTCGCCATGGGCGCCTACGCCGAGCACGTCGAGATGCAGCAGAAGCGCTCGCGCGCCGCCTACCTCGGTGAGAAGGCCTCGCTCGACCCGTTCGCCGCCGTCCGCATCGCGCGGGCCTCCTCCGAGATCGACGCCGCGTGGGCCCTGCTGGTCAACAACATCCGCGAGGAGCAGCACCACGTCTCCCGCGGCGAGAAGATCCCTCTCCGCACCCGGCTCAAGGTCCGCCGTGACCAGGTCCTCGGCAGCCAGCGCGCCATCGACGCCATCGACTCGCTCTTCGAGGCCTCCGGTGGTCGGGCGCTGGCCAACGGCACCTACCTCCAGCGCGCCTGGCGCGACGCCCACGCGGGCCGCGTCCACGCCGCCAACGACCCCGAGCGGGCGCTGCAGATGTTCGGCGCCCACGAGTTCGGCCACAAGGTCGACCCCGGGATGTACTGAGCCGTGACCGCGACCCCCACCGCCCCCGCGCCGCTGGCCAAGGACGACGTACGCCGGTCGGCCAAGGCGGGCGACCTCACGCTCAACTACTACGAGGCGGGGGAGCCGACCGACGTCGGCGCGGGCCTGCCGCTCGTCATGCTCCACGGCGGCGGCCCGGGTGCGAGCGCGTGGTCCAACTTCGGCTCGGCGCTGCCCCACTTCGCCTCGTCGTTCCGCACGCTGCTGGTCGACCAGCCGGGCTTCGGCGGCTCCGACAAGCCGCCGGTCGTCGGCAACTTCTACCGCCACAGCGCCGACCACGTCGTCCAGCTGCTCGACGAGCTCGGCATCGCCAAGGTGCACCTGCTCGGCAACAGCCTCGGCGGCGGTACGGCGATGCGCCTCGCCCTGACCTACCCCGACCGCGTCGGGCGGCTGGTGCTGATGGGCCCGGGCGGGCTCAGCCTCAACCTGTTCCACGCCGACCCCACCGAGGGCGTCCAGCGGCTGATGGACTTCGGGGCCGACCCGACGCGCGACAAGCTGCGCGCGTTCATCTCGTGCATGGTCGTCAACCAGGCGCTCGTCACCGACGAGCTGGTCGAGGAGCGCTTCGCCGACGCGACCGCACCCGGCGCCCAGGAGGCGATGCGCTCGATGGGGATGAGCTTCTGGAACCCCGAGACCGCCGAGGACGGCATGCTCTGGCGCGAGGCCCACCGGCTGCGCAAGCACACCCTGCTCACCTGGGGCCGTGAGGACCGCGTCAACCCGCTCGACGGCGCCATGGTGGCGCTCAAGCTCATCCCCAAGGCGTCCCTGCACGTCTTCCCCAACTGCGGGCACTGGGCGCAGATCGAGGCGGCCTCGGAGTTCGCCGAGATCACCACCGCGTTCCTGGCCCGCCACGTCGAGCGCTCGAAGGGCTAGTCGGATGACGATCGACATCAGGTCGATGGGCTACGTGCGCGTCGCCTCCACCGACCTCGACGCCTGGGCGACCTTCGCCGGCAAGGTGCTGGGGCTCGGCGCCGGGCGCGGACCCAACCCCGACCACCAGTACTGGCGGATCGACCAGGTCTCCGCTCGCCTCGTCGTGTTCCCCTCCGACGTCGACCAGCTCGACTGCGTCGGCTGGGAGGTCGCCGACCCGCGCGCCCTGCAGGACGCCCGCGAGCACCTCCAGAAGGCCGGCGTCGACTTCGAGGAGGGCACCCGCGAGGAGCTCGACGAGCGCCGCGTCCAGGAGCTGGTCCGCTTCCGCGACCCGTGGGACAACGTCTTCGAGCTCTTCCACGGCATCACCTACGAGTCGCACCCGCTCGTGACGCCCTACGCCGCCACCTTCGTCACCGGCGAGCAGGGCATGGGCCACATCGTGCTGCCGGTGCTCGACGACGTCGAGGCGCTGCACTTCTACGCCGACGTGCTCGGCTTCCGGCTGCGCGACTCGATGAGCATGCCCGGCGAGTTCGTCGGCAAGGAGCCGGGCTCCAAGGTCTGGCTGCGCTTCCTCGGGGTCAACCCGCGCCACCACTCGCTGGCGTTCCTGCCGATGCCCAACGAGAGCAAGTGCGTCCACGTGATGCTCGAGGTCGACGAGCTCGACCACGTCGGCCGGGCCCTGCAGCGGGTCAAGAAGCACAAGGCGCCGCTGTCGGCGACCCTCGGACGGCACATGAACGACGAGATGGTGTCGTTCTACGTGCGCTCGCCCGGCGGGTTCGACGTCGAGTTCGGCACCGAGGGGCTCACCGTCGACGACGCCCGCTGGGTCGCCCGGGAGTCGACGGCCGTCTCCTACTGGGGCCACGACTTCGGTGGCGGGCAGTAGCCACGGGCAGGGGGCCTAGGGTGAGCGCGATGTCCGAGACGCCTGAGATCCCCGAGGGGATCAGCGACGACGCGCGCGAGACCTGGCCGAGTCCCCACCTGATCACCTCCTGGCTCGGCGACCTCGACCACGACGTCGAGTGGCGCCCGGGCGAGACCACGACGATCCCCGCCGACGACCCCGAGGCCGTCGCCGCGGCCCGGAGGTTCCGCGACGTCCTCGGCCGCTTCGCCTCCGGCGTCACCGTCGTCACCACCATCAGCGGCGGCGAGCCGGTCGGCATGACCTGCCAGTCGTTCTCGAGCGTCTCGCTCGACCCACCGCTGGTGCTCTTCGTCCCGGCCCGGACCTCGCGCGCCTGGCCGCTGATGCAGCGGGCCGGCAAGTTCTGCGTCAACTTCCTCGCCGACGGCCAGGACGGATTGAGCAACGCGATGGCCAGCCGCGGCAGCGACAAGTTCGCCGACATCGACTGGGCGCCGTCCGCGGTGACCGGGTCGCCGACGTTCCCCGGCGCCCTCGGCCACGTCGACTGCACGATCCACGCCGTCCACGAGGCCGGTGACCACTACGTCGTCATCGGCAAGGTGGTCGACCTGGTGGCCACCGACGCCGACGGGCCGCTGCTGTTCTTCCAGGGCAAGTACCGCACCGTCACCAGCACCTGATGCCGCAGGTCAGGGCCGAGGTGTGGGTCGGCGTACCGCCGTCGACCGCGTTCGCCGTATCGCAGACCCAGGGCGAGGTGCGGCTGCGCTGGGACCCGTTCATCCGCGCCCAGCGGCTCATCGACGCCGACCGCCCCGCGACCGGCGTCCACACCTTCACCCGGGCCCGGCTCGGGCCCGCGATGGTGAGCCGCTACGTCTCCTACCGGCCGCCGACGTCGGTCGGCATGACGATGGAGAAGGGGCCGTGGTTCTTCGCCTCGTTCGGCGGCGGGTGGCGCTTCACCCCCGAGGAGCGCGGCGGCGTCGCCGGCACCCGGGCGGTCTGGAAGTACACGTGGACGACGCGGCCGGCGTGGCTCTCGCCGGTCGCCGACCGCGTCGGGTGTCTCCTGCTGGGCCGCGAGATCCGGGCCCGCATCGACGCCTGGGCCCGAGCCTGCTCCGACCCGGTCGTGCTCGCCGCGTGCGCGGCCGGCGACGACTGACCTCTCCTGGGCGTCCCGGGCGCTACTGGGCGCTACTGCTGGGTGCTGTCGGGCGGACCGCCGAAGCCGCCGCCCCCGCCGCCGTC
>NZ_JAURVJ010000131.1 GCF_030655615.1 Nocardioides sp. | reverse complement strand
CGGCGCAGCCGACCGTCAGCGTCAACCGCGCACCGGTGGCGCTCGCGGGCGCCAAGACCGGGCTCGGCTCGGCGCGCGACGTCGAGACCGACGCGGCGGGACGGATCTACGTCCTGACCCCGACGGCGGTGCGCGTCTTCGCCGCGTCGGCCCGTGGCAACGCGGCCCCGGTCCGCTCGGTGCCCGTGTCACCACCGAACGCCGAGGCCACGTCGAGGGTCGCGGTCGACGGTGACGGCTGGGTCTACGTCCTGAGCGTCCGCAACGAGGAGCCGGCCAGCAGCTCGGTCACCGTGTTCCGGCCCGGTGCGTCGACGCCGGACGGCACCTACAGCCAGGACGACCTGGGCGTCGAGTGGCCGATCGACCTGACCGGGGTCGGCGCGCAGGTCGCGATCGCCGACTACGGCGCCAGCGACGTCAAGGTCTTCGCCCTGCACTCGGGCGACACCACCCAGGTCCGCGCCCTGGCCCCGGGCACCGCCGGCCCGACCCGGATCGACCTCCCGGTCGCGATCGACTCCGACCGGGCGGGGCGCCTCGTGCTCAGCGGGAGCAGCTGGGTCGCGGTGTTCGGGCCCGGGGCCGACAGCACCGAGGTGCCCACGACCGCCCCGCAGCGCTTCGTCCAGGGGAGCCGCACGGGGCTCGGCGCCGACGGCCGGGTCACCACCGGGGTCGGCCTGGACGCCCGCGGCCGGGTCCTGGTCGTCTCCGCCGAGCAGTACGCCGTCGACGACGTCACCTTCGCGACGCGCAACCCGCGCGTGCTCGTCTTCGCGGCCTCGGCGACGGGCAACGCAGCTCCCCAGGCGGTGCTGCGCGGGGCCCGTAGCGGCCTCGGCACCTCCTCCGGGCTCGAGGTCGCCCCCTCCGGGGCCCTCGTCACCAACCGCTACGACCCCGACGCGGGAGCGTGGGCCGCCGGCGTCTCGGTGCACCGGCCGCTCGGTCCCTACGCCGCGCCCGGCAAGCCGCGCACGGTCCGCGTCGCGGGGGCGGCCGGGGCCGCCCGGCGCACGATCACCTGGAAGCCGGCCCGGACCGACCCCGACACGCCCGTCCTCGGCTACACGGTCAAGGTCGTCTGCGGAGGGGCGACCAAGGCGACCCGGAAGCTGCCCCGGTCCGCGCGCTCGGCCACCGTCGCGCTGGGCTCGTTCCGCCGGGGCCGGTGCACCGCCCGGGTCGACGCCCGAAACGCCCTCGGCACGGGCGGGCCCGGCACGATCTCGTTCGCCGTCCGGCGCTGAGCCCCAGGAGTCCCGATGAACCGCCTCGTCCCCGCCCTCGCGACGCTCGTCATGGCCGCCGGTGTCCTCGCCGTCCCGCCCACCCCGGCAGCCCACGCCGCCGACGAGCCGGGCGAGCCCTTCACGTCGTGGGGTCGCCACGTCGACGGCGGTGTCGTCGGCGGTGTCGACACGGTCCAGGCGGTCGACACCTACGGTGCCCAGACCTTCGTCGTCGGCTCGACCGACGGCACCGTCGAGGGCACGTCGGCCGGCGGCGTCGACGCCTTCGTCCGGGTCCTCGACGCGGCCGGCCGGGTCGTCCGGACCGACCAGCTCGGCACGGCGGCCCCCGACACGGCGTACGCCGTCGACGCCGGTCCGTGGGGCGTCGTCGTCGCCGGCTGGACCGACGGCAACCTCGCCGGCAGCGGCAACACCGCCGAGACCGACACCTTCGTGCGGCTCTACGGCCCCACCGGCGCCCTGCGGTGGACCGTCCAGCTCGGGACCAACGACGACCCCTACTACGCCAGCGACGTCCTCGTCACCGCCGGCCACGTGCTCGTGGCCGGCGATGCGGACACCGAGGTGAGCGGCACCGACAACCAGCGCGAGGTCTTCGTCCAGTCCTTCGCCCTGGCCGACGGGTCGGGGGAGAGCTTCCGGCTCGCCGGCTACACCGGGGTCGAGGAGTACGCAGGCGACCTCGCCGAGGTGCCCGGCGGCTTCGTCGTCTCGGGATCGACCCTCGGGGACATCGCGACGCCCGCCGGGCCGAGCACGGGCCAGACCGACGGCTGGATCGAACGCTACGACCTCTCGCCGACGGGCGCCTCCACCAGGGTCTGGGGGTTCCAGACCCACGACGCCGCTGGCGACACCGTCGACGACGTCGCCGTCTCCGGTGCCCGGGTCTTCTACGCCGGCTACCAGCGGGGCGCGCCCGGCGTCGAGGCCGGGCTCGTCGGCGCGATCCGCACCGACACCGGGACCGCCCTCTGGCGCAGGGCCACCGGCACCGGCGACGGGCGCGCCGTCGCCGTCGCCGCCACGGCGCAGGGCCCGGTCGTCGCGGGCTCGGCCGAGGGCGACGGCTTCGTGCAGGGCTGGACCGCCACCGGCACCCGGCGGTGGACGACGCCCCTCCCCGCCGCCACCGGAGGCGACGTCCAGGCCCGTGGCGTGGCCCGCGGCACCTCGGGCATCGCGGTCGGCGGCTCCGTCGAGGGTGCACTGTTCGGCGCCGCGTCCGACGGCGAGGACGGCTTCGCTGCCCTGCTCGCGGTGCAGCGGCCCGCCGCCCGGCTGGCCCAACCGCGTCTCGTCGTGCGCCGGGCCCGGACGGCCACTACGACCCTGCGCGTCGTCAACGGCGGCGAGGCCGCCGAGCGGCTGCAGCTGCGCGGCTGCCGGACCGCGACCGGGGTCCGGCTGACGGTGAGGCAGGGGCGCCGCGACGTCAGCGCCGCCGTCCGCGCCGGCACCTGGCGCAGCCCGGTCCTGGCCCCGGGCGCCGTCACCCGCCTGACCCTGACGGTGCGGGCCAGGCGCACCGCTCCGCTGCGCACGCAGCAGTGCGGGTTCGTCGCCACCTCCACCCGGCAGCCCACGGCGTCGGGGCGCACGGCGCTTGCGGTGGTCGTCCTGAGGTAGTCGTCCGCCGAGCCTGTCGAGGACTGTCGGTGGCTGCCCGTAAGGTCGTCCACGTGAAGTCACGATGAGCAAGACAGACGAGCTGCGGGCCATGCGCGAGGCCAAGTACGCCCGAGCCCGGGCCGCGTCCGGCCGGGCCCCCGCCCCCACCGGACCCACCAGCAAGGCCACCCCGGCCAAGCCGCCGGTGGCCCCCGAGGCCGGGGCGACCAAGCCCACGACCGAGGCGGCCGGCGGCGAGCCCGCCACCGACGCCGTGTGCGGCCACCGCAACATGAGTGGTCGCACCTGCACCCGCGAGCAGGGCCACGCGGCCAAGAGCCACCGCTACTCCTGACCGGGTGACGTCCGCCTCCGACCGCGACCCGATCCGGGAGTGGTTCAGCCGCAAGCGCGCCCAGCTCGCCGGGGTCATGTGGTTCCTGGTCGTCCTCGCCCAGGTGGGCGATCTCGTCTCCGGAGAGCTGTCCCGCCAGGTCGCCTGGGTGCACACGGCGGTGTTCTTCGGGCTGCTGACGTGGTCGATCGGGTCGCGGGCCGATCGCAACGAGCCGCGGTTCTGGCTCCGGTTCGCGCTCGCGTGGTCGGCCTACCTCGCGGTCCGGCTGGCGCTGCTCGTCGTCTCCGTCGTCCGCGACCGGTTCGAGCCCCTCGGTCTCTTCACGATCGTGCTCGCGGCCGGCTTCCTGGCCCAGGACGTGTGGCGCTACCGGCGCACGCGACGCGGTGTCGCCTGGGACGCACCCCTCGACCGCCACTCCGACAGCGCGACGGCGACGACACGAGACGCCGGACGCCGTAGGTGACAGACTGCGCGCCATGACCGCAGGCACCCCCGAGCAGCCCGCCGCCGGCGAGGCCGCCGTCCAGCCCCTCGCCCCGCCCGACCCCGTCATCACGCTGACGGCGCCCGAGCCCGTCCTGCAGATCGCCGAGACGGCCGCGCCCAAGATGGCGCCCCCCGTCGCCGCGGCGGCGATGCCCGAGCTCGACGCCAAGGTCGACGGGTTCATGAACGCCCTCACCTCCACCCAGGCCGGCAGCCCCGAGTTCGCCGCCCAGGCCGAGAACGTCCGCACCATGGGCGACGCCGACATCCGCAAGGCCGCCGAGACGTCCAACCACATGCTCGAGCGGCCGGTCAACGCGCTCCGCGAGGGCGGCATCGCCCAGGGGAGCGCGGTCGGCAAGACCCTGCTCGAGCTGCGTCGTACGGTCGAGGACCTCGACCCCAGCCAGGCCACCGGCGCCAAGCGCTGGCTCGACATCCTGCCGTTCGGCGACAAGATCACCGACTACTTCCGCAAGTACCAGTCGGCCCAGACGCAGCTCAACGGCATCCTCCACAGCCTGCGCAACGGCCAGGACGAGCTGCAGCGCGACAACGTCGCCCTCAACCTCGAGAAGACCAACCTGTGGGCGGTGATGGGCCGGCTCAACCAGTACGTCTACGTCGCCGAGCGGCTCGACGCCAAGCTGTCGGCCAAGATCGCCGAGCTCGAGCTGAGCGACCCCGACGCGGCCAAGGCGCTCAGCCAGGACGTGCTGTTCTACGTCCGCCAGAAGCACCAGGACCTGCTGACCCAGCTGGCGGTGTCGATCCAGAGCTACCTCGCGATCGACATCATCATCAAGAACAACATCGAGCTCATCAAGGGCGTCGACCGCGCCTCGACGACAACGGTCTCGGCGCTCCGCACGGCGGTCATCGTCGCCCAGGCGCTGGGCAACCAGAAGCTCGTGCTCGACCAGATCACCGCGCTCAACACCACGACGTCGGGGATGATCCAGCGGACCTCCGAGATGCTCAAGGAGAACAGCGCGGCGATCCAGGAGCAGGCCGCCAACTCGACGATCGGCATCGAGCAGCTGCAGGCAGCCTTCGCCAACATCTACGCGACCATGGACTCCATCGACGAGTTCAAGCTCAAGGCCCTCGACAACATGTCGGCCACGATCGGCGTCCTCGAGACCGAGGTCGAGAAGTCGCGCTCCTACCTCGAGCGCGTCCAGAAGCACGACGCCCGCAACGCCCAGGGCACCCTCGATCTCTCCAACCAGCCCCTGAACTGACCGGGCGTGGGACTGAGGGACTGGTGGCGCAGCCGGCGAGAGGGCGACGACGAGGCCGTCACGCCGTCGCCGCAGCCCCCGACCGAGCAGGACGTGCTGGCCTCGCTCAACCGGGTCAACGCGATGCTCACCGAGGGCAACGCGCCACCGGTCATCACCTCGCGGGTCGTGCGGATCGCGCGCACGATCAACGACACCCTGCCGCGCATCCGCAACCTGGGGCTCGGGTCGATGGAGGGCTACTCGGTGGTGGCCACCGCGACGACCTACCTCCCCGAGGCGGTCGGCGCCTACCTGCGGCTGCCGCGCGAGTGGGCCGACACCCGGCCGATCGACGGCTACAAGACGTCGCTCATGGTCCTGGTCGAGCAGCTCGAGCTGCTCGCGGCGACGATGGACAAGATCCTCGACGCCGCCAACCGCGCCGACGCCCAGGCCCTGATCGCCCACGGGATGTTCCTCGACGCCAAGTTCGGTCACACCTCCGACGGTGGTCCGGACCTCCAGCTCGGGAGCCCCACATGACCGACCCGTCAGCAATCCACGACGGGTCAGCGTGGAGGAGGAGACCATGACGACGCTCGCCGCCGCGCTGAAGACCCTGGAGAAGGTCGCGACCGAGGCCGGGGTCGACCCGGCCACCGCGCGCCGCGAGGGCGAGGCCCTGGCCGCCACGGTCGCCGAGCCCAACAAGGGCGCCTTCGTCGACTGGTGCGCCGAGACCGGCCGCGCGACCTCGGCTGAGCCCTACTTCGACGCCGCGTCCCGTGGGCGTCGCTACCGCGCGGCCCAGACGGCGACCATGAGCCTGCTGGCCTCGGGCGGCTCACCCTCCGCGCCGTCGTACGCCGCCGCGCTGGGTGACGTCGCGCTCGCCGCCGCGTCCCTTGGCACCCCTGACCCGCGCGCCACCGGCAACGCCGCCACCGCGGCCGCCGCCCAGCTCGCCGAGCCTGCGCCGCGTACGGCCGCGCCCACCCTCGGTGACGACGTCACCGGGTCGCTGCTCGAGCAGCTGTCCGTCGTGCAGCGCAAGATCGCGGGCCTCGGTCCGGTCGACCTGGGTGGTCTCGTGACAGGCGCCAGCGCGCCCTCCTCGACCTCCGTCGATCCCGTCGCCGTGCAGCCGCCCCCCGCGGAGCCCGCCGAGCCGGTCGAGGAGACCGGACACGCTCAGCCCGAGCCGCCCCAGAAGTCCCTCGAGGAGCTCCTCGCCGAGCTCGACGACCTCGTCGGGCTGGCCGACGTCAAGGCCGAGATCCACCGCCAGGCGGCGGTGCTCCGGGTCGAGGGGCTGCGCACCGAGGCAGGGCTCAAGACCCCCGACATCACCCGCCACATGGTCTTCAACGGCAACCCCGGCACCGGCAAGACCACGGTGGCCCGGCTCGTCTCCGGCATCTATGCCGCACTCGGGCTGCTGACCCAGGGACAGCTCGTCGAGGTCGACCGCTCCGAGCTGGTCGCCGGCTACCTCGGCCAGACCGCCGCCAAGACCGCCGAGGTGGTCAAGTCGGCGCTTGGCGGCGTGCTCTTCATCGACGAGGCCTACTCGCTGTCCGGCGACCAGTACGGCACCGAGGCGATCGACACCCTCGTCAAGGAGATGGAGGACCACCGCGGCGACCTCGTCGTCATCGTCGCCGGCTACCCGCTCCCGATGCAGGTCTTCATCGCCCAGAACCCCGGCCTCGAGAGTCGCTTCCGCACCCACATCGACTTCGTCGACTACACCGACGACGAGCTGGTCAGGATCTTCGGCGTGATGGCCGGTGCCGCCGAGTACGACGTCGGCGAGCCCGCGCTCGACCGGCTGCGCTCGATCCTCGCGGGCGTCGAGCGCGGACCGACCTTCGGCAACGCGCGCTACGTCCGCAACCTGCTCGAGGCCGCGATCGGCCGCCAGGCCTGGCGCCTGCGCGACACCGAGAAGCCGACGCTCGAGCAGCTGCGCACCCTCGAGCTCGACGACCTCGACCTGCCCGAGCCCGACCCCGAGCCCCCCGCCGACGCCCCCGCCGACGTCCCGGCCGACGCCTCGATCGACGGTGGCACCGAGCCGTCGCTCGACGAGCTCGTCCCACCAGTCGGCGCCCCGGAGGTTGAGCCGGTCGACTTCGGGGAAGCCCCGCTGGGCCAAGACCTGGGCCAAGACCTGGGCCAAGACAAGGAGTCACCGTGAGCCAGACCGCCTCGGCCCCGGCGCCGCAGCCGGCCCCGTCGGCGCAGCCGGCCGTGCCGGCGACCGCCCAGCCCTCCCACCGGGCCGGTGTCGCGCCGGCGGCGAGCCCGTTCTCCGAGAACGTCCCCCGCCTCCTCAACCGGCTGCAGGCCGTCGCCGTCACCACCTGCGTCGTCTTCGGGATCCTGGCCGCCGTCATCCAGGTGCTGTCGTGGCAGGCCGCCGGCCGTGCCGCCGACAACACCGAGCAGGTCGTCCGGGTCCAGCAGATCCAGTCGCTCCTGCTCCGCGCCGACGCCGTCGCCACCAGCTCCTACCTCTCCGACGGCCTCGAGCCCGCCGCCGCGCGCGCCGAGTACGACGCCGCCATCGACGACACGCTGCGCCTCATCACCGACGCCGCCGACGCCCAGCCCGCCGACCGCGCGGTGCTCGCCGACCTCAACGCCGCCGTGTCGGCCTACACCACGACCGTCTCCCAGGCCCGCGACTACAACCGCCAGCAGCTGCCCATCGGCATCGCCTACCTCAACAACGCCGGCACCTCGCTGCGCGCCGAGGCGCTGCCCATCGTCACCGCGCTGGTCGACACCAACTCCGAGCGCGCCGAGGACGAGATGCACGGCCAGCACCCGTTCTGGCTCCTCGGGATTGGTGTGCTAGCGCTCCTCACCCTGTTCTGGGTCAACAGCCAGGTCGCGCGGCGGTTCCGGCGCCGCCTCAACGTCGGTGTCGTCACTGCGGAGGTGATCATCGCGGTGCTCACGCTCGTGGCCGTCGGCCACGCCGTCCTCAAGAACAACGACGACGACGCCACCCGCGACGGCGCCTACCGCACTGCCATCGACGAGGCCTCGGCCCGTACGGCGGCCAACAACGCCAAGGCCTTCGAGAGCCTCGGGCTCGTCAACCGCGGCTCCGGCTCGACGGTCTGGGAGCCGCAGTTCCAGAAGCAGTCCGAGATCGTCGTCGACAAGGCCTCCGCCGACACGGCAGCGCTGTGGAGCGACTACCTCGACCTGCACGCCCAGCTCCGCGACAAGGACGACCAGGGGCTGTGGGACGCCGCCGTCGCCGACGCGACCGCCACCGGCGACGGCACCGTGACCGCCGCCCTCGATGCCGTCGACGCCAGCGCCAGCGCCGTCGTCGACGAGTCCGGTGACGAGGCCTCCGACGGCTTCCGCGAGGGGGGCGCCATCTCGGTCGCCCTCGCCATCATCACGCTGCTCGGTGGGTTGATCGCCGCTGGGGCCGCCACCCGAGGCATCGACCAGCGACGCAAGGAGTACTCGTGACCCACCCCACGACGTTCCTCGTCTCCCCCGCTCCGCTCCGCCGTCGAACGCCGCGGGGATCCCGGGGGAGGCGCCTCGCCGTCGCCGCTGCGGCGATCGTGCTGCTCGCCGGGTGCGGTGGCTACGACGACACCACCGTCCCCGAGGCCCAGCCCGCGTCGCCGGCCCCGGCCGCGCCCAACACCCTCGAGCCGTGCGACAACGACGGCACCGAGGTCCGCTCCTACGAGCCGGACGCCGACGAGACCGACAACGATGAGGTGGTCGCCATCCGCGAGCGCGGCAAGCTCGTCGCCGGTGTCGCCGCCGACACCCTGCTCCTCGGCGCGCGCAACCAGGCCGAGAACCAGATCCAGGGCTTCGACATCGACATGGTCTACGCCATCGCCGACGCGATCTTCCCCGAGGAGGGCCGCGAGGCGCTCGACGCCCGCAACCGGGTCGACCTCAAGGTCATCACCGCGGCCCAGCGGATCCCGCTGCTGCAGGACGGCACGATCGACATCGTCGCGCGCAACATGACCGTCAACTGCTCGCGCTGGCAGCAGATCGCGTTCTCGGAGATCTACTACAACGCCGGCCAGAAGGTCCTCGTCGGCGTCGACTCGGGCATCAGCACGATCGCCGACCTCGCGGGCAAGCGGATCTGCGCCCCGGCCGGCACCACCAGCATCGAGAACATCCAGGTCCTGGCCCCGGAGGCCATCCCGGTGACCTCGACCGACAACTCCGCCTGCATGGTGCTCTTCCAGAACGGCGACGCCGACGGGGTCAGCACCGACGACACCGTGCTGGCCGGGCTCGCCGCCCAGGACCCCTACGCCACCGTGCTCAAGACCGACTTCCTCACCAAGGAGCCCTACGGCATCGGGGTCAACCAGGACAACGTCGGCCTGGTGCAGCTCATCAACCGGGTCCTCGAGGACATGCGACGCGACGGCCGCTGGAAGGCGTCCTACGACCGGTGGCTCGAGCCCGAGCTCCAGGTCGAGGGCAAGCAGCCGCCGCCCCGCTACGGCCGATGAGCGCTCGATGATGGTCGACGCGCCCTCCCAGACCTCCACGGCCCCGCCCCCGCCCGGGCCGCTCGGCAGCGCACCCGAGCCGGCGGCGCTGCAGGCCTACCTGGGTGGGCTCGACGCCTGGGTGCGCGGGCGGCGTACCGAGCTCGACGACCTCGACGCCTCCGCGCTCGCCGCGGGCCGCGGCGCCGAGGTCGGCTCCGACATGGCGCTCGCGCTGTCGCTGTGGAAGGCCGTCTCCGACCGCTACGCCGAGATGTGGGCGACCTGGGACGGCGGCCGGGTGTTCGACGCCCAGCGCCAGCAGGTCACCGCGCTCGTGTGGGCCAAGCTCGACGGGGTCGGCGTCTCGGTGCCCGAGGCCTGCCGCCTCTCCGACGCGCTGGCCAGCCAGCTGCGCACCAAGCTCTCGCTCACGCCCGGCGCCGACGCAGCCGCCGGCCGGATCAAGGACCTGCGCGCCCAGCTCGAGCGCATCCGCGACCAGGTCGGACTCGAGCCCGCCCTAGGCCGTGACGCCACCGTCGACCGGCTCGCCGCCCAGATGGCCCGGCTCGAGGAGATCGCGGAGCGTGCGCGCCGCGGCGCCGACGTCGGCGGCCTGCTGCCGCCGCTCGAGCAGGACGCCGCGATCTTCGAGCGCGACCTCATCGTCGGCAACCAGAAGCGGCGCGACGCCCGCGGCCTGCTCCAGGAGGTGCGCCGCGAGCGTGCCGCCCTCGAGGCGCGCGAGGCCGAGCTCGCCACCCTCGTCGCGACCTGCGTCGCGACCGTCCAGCCCGCCCCCCGCTACGCCGTGCCGGACGTCGAGGCCCTCGGTCCGCTGCCCGACACGCTCGAGGCGATCACCGCCTACCGCGAGCGCCTCGGCCGCGTCGGGCAGGCGATGGCCCACCTCCAGCAGGCCTACGCCGCCGCGCTGGCCGAGCACACCGACCTCGTCGCGCTCCTCGACGGCTACGTCGCCAAGGCCCGCGCCACCGGTGCCGCCGCCCACCCCGACGTCGTCGCCGCCGAGCGCCAGGCCCGCGACGTGCTCGCCCGCAGGCCCGCCCCGATGACCCTCGCCCGCCAGCTCGTGACGACGTACCAGACCTGGGTCGACGCCCAAGGAGACCAGCCATGACGACCGCGACCTGCACCCAGCCGGGCTGCACCGGCACCATCAGCGACGGCTACTGCGACGTGTGCGGCATGGCCGCCGCCCCAGGTACGCCCGCGCCGGTGGCTGAGGTGCGAGGAACGAGCCTCGAAGCCCCCACCGCCGACGGCGCCGCCTGCACCCAGCCCGGCTGCGGCGGGACCATCGCCGACGGCTACTGCGACACCTGCGGCATGGCCGGCACCTCGTCGCCGGCCGCCACCTCGGCCCGGGTGCCCGGCGCGTCGCCCGTCGAGGCTGACCCCGTCTCCACCGCGACCGCATCGGCCCGCGTCGGGTCCGCGCGGTTCGGCTCGGCCCGCGTCGGCAGCGACTCGTTCGCCACCCAGCGCCAGCGCAGCGGCTCGCAGCGGCTGCGCGCCGCCCGCATCGGCGCCGGCCTGACCAGCGTCCCGCCGGCACCGTCCGTCGACCCGAGCAAGGCGATCCGCCCCGACCCGCAGGTGCCCGAGGACAAGCGGGTCTGCTCCAAGTGCGGCAACGACATCGGCCGCGGCCGCGACGGCAAGCCCGGGCGCACCGAGGGCTTCTGCCCCCAGTGCGGCCAGGAGTTCTCGTTCACGCCCAAGCTCAAGCCCGGCGACCTCGTCGGCGGCCAGTACGAGGTCGTCGGCGCCCTCGCCCACGGCGGCCTCGGCTGGATCTACCTCGCCCGCGACCGCAACGTCTCCAACCGGTGGGTCGTGCTCAAGGGCCTGCTCAACTCCGGCGACCCCGACGCGCTCGCCGCCGCCATCGCCGAGCAGCAGTTCCTCGCCCAGGTCGAGCACCCGCTGATCGTCGAGATCTACAACTTCGTGACCCACGAGGGCGCGGGCTACATCGTCATGGAGTACGTCGGCGGCACCTCGCTCAAGCAGATGCTCAAGGAGCGGATGCGGGCCAACGGCGGTGCCTACGACCCGCTGCCCGTCGACCAGGCGCTGGCCTTCATCCTCGAGATCCTGCCGGCGTTCCAGTACCTCCACGACCTCGGCCTCGTCTACTGCGACTTCAAGCCCGACAACATGATCCAGGTCGGCGACGCTCTCAAGCTCATCGACCTCGGCGGCGTACGACGCATCGACGACCAGGACTCCGCGATCTACGGCACCGTCGGCTACCAGGCCCCCGAGGTGGCGCAGGTCGGGCCGAGCGTGGCCTCCGACCTCTACACGATCGGCCGCACGCTGGTCGTGCTGTGCATGGAGTTCCGCGGCTACCAGGGCACCTACCTCCACGCCCTCCCGCCGCCGGAGTCGACTCCGCTGTTCCACGACAACGACTCGCTCTACTGGCTGATCGCCAAGTGCTGCGCGGCCGACCCGGCCGACCGGTTCGCCTCGGCCGACGAGCTGCGCACCCAGCTGCTCGGCGTCCTGCGCGAGACGGTCGCCCGGCGTACGTCGGGCACCACGCTGACCTCGGCCGCCTCGGTCCTCTTCGAGACGCCCACGACCTCGCGCGGCGTGCTCGAGTGGTCGCAGCTGCCAGGCCTGCGCGTCGACACCACCGACCCCCAGCACGCCTGGCTGGCCGGCGTCGGCGCGACCGACCCGGGGGAGCGGCTCGGGATCCTCACCCACGAGGCGCCCGACCAGTCCGCCGAGGTGCGGCTGGACCGCGCCCGGGCCGCGCTCGAGCTGGGCGACCCCGAGCAGGCCCGCGAGATCGCCGCCGAGATGCTGCAGGTCGACCCGTGGGAGTGGCGTGCGCTGTGGGTCGACGGCCTCGCCGCGATGCTCCAGCGCGACTGGGACACCGCCAAGGCGTCGTTCAACGCGGTCTACCAGCAGGTGCCCGGCGAGCTCGCGCCCAAGCTGGCGCTGGCCGTCGCCTGCGAGAAGGGCGGCCTGCCCGGCGTGGCCGAGGGTCTCTACACGACCTGTGCCGTCACCGACGCGGCCTACGTCGCCCCGGCGGCCTTCGGGGTCGCCCGGGTGCGCGCCGAGCGGGGCGACGCACCGGGTGCCGTCGCGGCGCTCGACCTGGTCCCCAAGACCAGCCGCGGTTATCCCGAGAGCCGCCAGCTGCGCGCCGAGGTGCTGCTGGGCTCGGCCGGCAGCGACCTCTTCGTGCTCGACCAGGCGATGCGCTCGATCGAGTCGGCGTCGATGGACCCCGCCACGCACGGGCGCTACACCGTGCGCATCCTGGAGCAGGCGCTCGAGGTCGTCACCCGGCCCGCGCCCCCGGGCACGGTCGCGTCGATCGGCACCATCGGCTCCCAGGGCGAGGCCACCGAGCCCGGCCTCCGCGAGGGCATCGAGCGGGCCTACCGCCTGTTGGCCCGTGACGCATCCGCCCTCGACGAGCGCATCGAGCTCGTCAACCGCGCCAACGCCGCCCGGGCCTGGAGCCTGACGTGACCTCCTACCTCCGAAACGAGCACCCGTGAACTGTCCCCACTGCGCCGAGCCCCTCGCGGACGGCGCCGCGTTCTGCGAGGCCTGCGGCAAGCCGGTGGGCGGCGCGGCTCCCGCGGCCGCGGCGGCTCCGGTCGACGTGTCGCAGGAGGCGTCGCCCTTCGAGATGACGGCGGCCACCCGTGGCCCCGGTGCCCGTGCGGCGGCGACGAGCGGGCCGCGACCCTGCTTCCAGTGCGGGGCGACGGTGGGACCCGACGGCTACTGCGAGTCGTGCGGCACCAAGCAGCCGACCGAGCGCGACCACTTCCGCGAGCAGCCGGTGCCGTGGGTGGCCGGGGTGTGCGACCGCGGCATCCGGCACTCGCGCAACGAGGACGCGATGGCGCTGCACGCGACCGCCCAGGGCGGCGACCGCGCCGTGCTCGTCGTGCTCGACGGTGTCTCCAACACCGACGACTCCCACCTCGCCTCCCTGGCCGGGGCCAAGGCCGCGCGTGACGTGCTGCTCACGCCGCTGCCGGCCGGGATGGGCACCGACGAGAGCCGCAACTCGGCCGTCAAGCGGGTCTTCTCCGACTCGGTCCAGGCCGCGCAGGCAGCCATCGTGGCGCTCACGCCCGAGGGCTCGACCAAGCCGCCGTCGGCGACCTACGTCGTCGGGGTGCTCGAGGGCACCCGCCTCTACGTCGCCAACATCGGCGACTCGCGCGCCTACTGGCTGCCCGACGGCCAGCCCGGCGTCCAGCTGTCGGTCGACGACTCGGTCGCCCAGGCCCAGATCGCCGCGGGCATGGACCGCAAGGCCGCCGAGGAGGGTCCGCAGGGCCACGCCATCACCCGCTGGCTCGGCATCGACGCGCCCGACCTGGTGCCCCACCTCACCGAGACCGTGGTGACCGGCCCGGGCTGGGTGCTGGTGTGCTCCGACGGGCTGTGGAACTACGCCTCCGAGCCGTCGCTGCTCGTCGAGCAGGTCACCGCGGCCGCGACGACCGACCCGATGGCGCTGGCGGTCGCGCTGGTCGCGTTCGCCAACGGCCGCGGGGGACAGGACAACATCACCGCCGCGCTCGCGCGCGTCGAGGCCGCACCGACCGAGGCCGCACCGGCCGACCCCGCGGCAGGGCAGAATGCCGCTACCGACCAGCAAGCCGAAGGGGAGGGCCAGGCCGATGGCTGAGTTCACCGCGAGCGTCTACCAGAACGAGTTCCTGCCCGACGGTGGCACCGACGTCAACGCGATCGTCACCGTCTCGTGCACCGGGGCCGGGTCGGTGTCGTCCGGCTCGGGCGGGGGCACCGCCGGCGAGATCATCATCGTCGACACGTCGGGCTCGATGGGCCCGCAGACGATGGCGGCCGCCAAGCAGGCGGCGGCGACCGCGGTCGGTGAGATCGTCGACGGCGTCTGGTTCGCCGTCATCGCCGGCTCCGACCGCGCGATGCTGGCCTACCCGCAGGTGTCCGCCGGACCCGGGATGGTCCAGGCCAACGCCGAGACCCGCGCCGAGGCCCAGAACGCCGTGGCGCGCTTCGTCGGCAGCGGCGGCACCGCGATGAGCACCTGGCTCGACCTGGCCGGCCAGCTGTTCAGCTCGATCGAGGGCCTTACCCAGCGCCACGCGATCCTGCTCACCGACGGCGAGAACCGCGAGGACTCCGGCAAGCTCGACCGGGCCATCCAGAAGGCCACGGGCTACTTCCAGTGCGACTGTCGCGGCGCCGGCACCGACTGGCAGGTCGAGGAGCTCCGGCGCATCGCGCAGGCGCTGCTCGGCACCGTCGACATCATCCCGTCGCCCGACCAGATGGTCGCGCAGTTCCAGCAGATGATGCAGGCCTCGATGGCCCGCGGCGTCGCCGACGCCCAGCTGCGGGTGTGGGCGCCTCAGGGCTCGCAGGTGCTCTTCGTGCGCCAGGTGGCTCCGACCGTCGAGGACCTCACCGCCCGGCGTACGGCGGTCAACCCGCTCACCGGCTCCTACCCGACCGGCGCGTGGTCCGACGAGTCGCGCGACTACCACGTCGCGGTGCGGGTCGCCGCCAAGGCAATCGGCCAGGAGCAGCTCGCCGCGCGGGTCCAGCTCGCCATCGGCGACGACGTCCTGGCCCAGGCGCTGGTAAAGGCGACGTGGTCCAACGACTCCGAGCTGACGGCCAAGATCGACAAGCAGGTCGCCCACTACACGGGCCAGACCGAGCTCGCCGCCATGATCCAGGAGGGTCTGGCCGCCAAGGCGTCCGGCGACGAGGCCACCGCGACCACCAAGCTCGGCCGCGCCGTCCAGCTGGCCGCTGCGACCGGCAACGACGAGGCGACGTCCAAGCTGCGCAAGGTCGTCGACGTCGACAACGAGGCCGAGGGCACGGTGCGCCTCAAGCGGACCGTCGCCAAGGCCGACGAGATGGCCCTCGACACCGCGTCGACCAAGACGACCAGGATCAAGAAGTGACCCAGACCTGTCCCGCCGGGCACGAGTCGGCGGCCACCGACTACTGCGACACCTGCGGGATCGCGATGGGGGCGCCTGCGGCTGCTCCGCCCCCGCTCCCCGCGGACCCATCCATCGACGACACCGGCAAGCTGCCGGTCACGCCGCCGGCCGACGGGCCGGCGTCCGGCGACTGCCCGAGCTGCGGCACCACCAACCCGCCCAACGCGCTCTTCTGCGAGAACTGCGGCTACGACTTCACCACCGGCTCGCTGCCGCGTCCGGTCGACCCGGCGCCGAGCGCGCTGGACCTGCCGGCGGACCTGCCGGTCGACCCGCCCGTGGTGGCGCCGGTGGCCGAGAACAGCTCGCCCCCGCCGTCCGGCACCTGGGTCGCGGAGATCTGGATCGACCCCGACTGGTACGCCGACCAGGCCAGCACCGACCCGTTGCCCTCGCCCGGCGTGCCGATCGTGACCGCCCTCCGGCACAGCTCCATCCTCATCGGCCGGGCGTCGCGCAGCCGCGGCATCAGCCCCGACCTCGACCTCGGCACCGACACCGGCATCAGCCGCCGCCACGCCCAGCTCACCACCGACGGCAGCCGCTGGTTCGTCGAGGACCTCGGCTCCTCCAACGGCACCTACGTCGGCGGCGCCCTCGGCGCCCTCCCCAAGACCCCCGTCCCGCCGGGTCAGAAGGTCGAGATCCGCCCCGACGAGCGCGTCTACGTCGGCGCCTGGACCCGCATCGTCATCCGCAAGGCCGCCCCCGGCGAGGTCTGATCGCCGAGTCGGCGCAGAGTTGAAGTCAGACGAGCGCGAGTCGGCGCAGAGTTGAAGTCGGATGATCGCGAGTCGGCGCAGGGACTGAGCAGCAACGCCGACTCGGCCCCTCCGGGCCTATCGCTTGGTGGCGATGATGGTGGCGGCGTCGGAGGCGACCATGACCTCGACGGCGGTGAAGCGCTCGTCGGTGAGCCACTGCTCGCGCAGGGTGTCGACGCGGCCGTAGGTGATCGGCGGCCAGCCCTCGCAGGGGGTGAAGTCGTCGAGGACGACGATGCCGCCGTCCTCGACCAGGTCGGCGACGGCGTCGACGCCGACGGCGCCCCCGGCCCCGGTCCAGCTGCCGTCGCCGAGGCCGGCGTCGAGGAAGAGCAGCGAGAACGGGCCCTTGTCGAGCAGCGTCGACCAGTCGGCGGCCAGCACCTCGACCTGGGGGTCGTCCTCGAAGATCTCACCGGCCGCGCGAGCCAGGCGGGGGTCGAGCTCGGCGGTGACGATGCGCGCCTTCTCGCCGCGCACGCCGGACCGCAGCCACGCCGTACCGACGCCGCACCCGGTGCCGAACTCGGCCATCGTGCCGTCACGGGTGGCGGCCAGCATGGCCAGCAGGCGGCCGGTCTCGTTGCGGCAGAAGGAGACGTAGCCCGCCCGCCGGGAGACCGCGAACGCACGCTCCACCACGGAGGGGAGCTCGGGGGAGGCGCTCATGGGTCGAGTGTTGCCCGCGGGTCTTCCCTGGTGGGACAGCCGTCTCGACATGCGAACAGTCCGGCCAAACCGGTGGCCGGCACCCGTTGCCCGGCCTAGTCTCGGCTCACCATGCGGAGCGTGATCGTACTTATCGAGCGCCGCGACGGGGCCACGCAGGTCTGAGAACCTGCGGCGCAGGCCACCCCGTCGCGGTGGTTCTCGTGCTCCCAGCACATCGGCTTGCGCATCACCACTCCCGGTGATGTCTCCGCGGCGGTCCGGCCCCTCGGCCATCTCAGCGTGATCCGCTCGTCCGCAGGCATCCTCCCCGTGCGATCCACGGGTTCCTCCTCCGTGGGGACATCTCCGGGTGTGACCGTCACAGCCCGTGTCCCAGAGGAGAACCGCCATGTACGACATGTACCCCGAGTGGGGTCCCGCCAAGAACCGCACCGACGACGACCACGTCAGCGCCGTCCAGACCGCCCTCGACCTGCGAGACGGTGGCGGCCAGCGACCCGATGACAACTAGCGTTCTGCCCCGTGACCACCACTGATCTCGCCCCCGCATCCGGAACCGTGAAGCTCGCCGTCATCCCCGGCGACGGCATCGGACCGGAGGTGACCGCCGAGGCCCTCAAGGTCCTCGAGGCCGCCGCGCCGGACGGCGTGACGTTCGAGCAGACGAGCTACGACCTCGGCGCGGAGCGTTACCTCGCGACCGGCCAGGTCCTGCCCGACGCCGTGCTCGCCGAGATCCGTGCGCACGACGCGATCCTGCTCGGCGCCGTCGGTGGCAAGCCCAACGACCCCAACCTGCCTCCCGGGATCCTCGAGCGCGGGCTGCTCCTGCGGCTGCGCTTCGAGCTCGACCACTACGTCAACCTGCGTCCCTCCAAGATCTACCCCGGCGCCGTCTCGCCGCTCGCCAACCCGGGCGACGTCGACTTCGTCGTCGTCCGCGAGGGCACCGAGGGCCCCTACACGGGCAACGGCGGCGCCCTGCGCGTCGGCACCCCGGCCGAGATCGCCACCGAGGTCTCCGTCAACACGGCGTACGGCGTCGAGCGGGTCGTGCGCGACGCGTTCGCCCGGGCGCAGCGCCGGCCGGCCAAGAAGCTGACCCTGGTCCACAAGACCAACGTGCTCGTCCACGCCGGAGCGGTGTGGTGGCGGCTGACCCAGCAGGTCGCCGCCGAGTTCCCCGAGGTCACCGTCGACTACATGCACGTCGACGCCGCCATGATCTTCCTGACCACCGACCCCGCCCGCTTCGACGTGATCGTCACCGACAACCTCTTCGGCGACATCGTGACCGACCTCGCCGCCGCCATCACCGGCGGCATCGGGCTCGCGGCCTCCGGCAACGTCAACCCCGACCGGACCGCGCCCTCCATGTTCGAGCCCGTCCACGGCTCGGCCCCCGACATCGCCGGCCAGCAGAAGGCCGACCCCACCGCGGCGATCCTGTCGGTGGCGCTGCTCCTCGACCACCTCGGCCACCCCGACGCCGCCGGTGCTGTCGAGGCCGCCGCCATCGCCGACCTCGCCGAGCGCACCCCGTCGACCACCCGGCGTACCGCTGAGGTGGGCGACGCGATCGCTTCGCGCCTGGGCTGAGCGGCCGGCGGCCCGCCGCCCCCACCCCCCATTTGCTAGGAAGTGCGACTAAATTGCCGTCCATGGACTTCAGCACCACGCTGACCGAGGCACCCACCACCGACGAGCGGCTGGCGGAGATCCTCGCCGAGCCCGGGTTCGGCACCTACTTCACCGACCACATGGTGACGATCGAGTGGACGCCCGAGGCGGGCTGGCACGACGCCCGCGTGACGCCGTACGGCCCGCTGACGCTCGACCCGGCGACCGCGGTGCTGCACTACGCGCAGGAGACCTTCGAGGGGATGAAGGCCTACCGGCACGACGACGGGTCGGTGTGGACGTTCCGACCCGAGGAGAACGCCGCTCGCATGGTGCGCTCGAGCCACCGGCTCGCGCTGCCCGTGCTCGAGGTCGACGACTTCGTGGCGGCCGTCGACCGGCTGGTCGAGGTCGACCAGCGGTGGGTGCCCGACAACACCGGTGCGGGCGGCGAGAAGAGCCTCTACCTGCGGCCGTTCATGTTCGCCAGCGAGGCGTTCCTCGGGGTGCGGCCGGCCAAGCACGTCACGTTCATGGTGATCGCGAGCCCGGCCGGCGCCTACTTCAAGGGCGGCGTCAAGCCCGTCACGCTGTGGCTGAGCACCGACTACACCCGCGCCGGCCGCGGCGGCATGGGCGCGGCCAAGACCGGCGGCAACTACGCGAGCTCGCTGGTCGCCCAGCAGGAGGCCACGAGCCAGGGGTGCGACCAGGTGGTGTTCCTCGACGGCCAGGAGGGGCAGTACGTCGAGGAGCTCGGCGGCATGAACATGTACTTCGTCCACGACGACGGCACCATCGTCACCCCCGAGACCGGCACGATCCTCGAGGGCATCACCCGCGCCAGCATCATCGAGCTCGCGGGCAAGCTCGGCCACCAGGTCACCGAGCGTCGCTTCTCGATCGACGAGTGGCGCGACGGCGTCACCAGCGGCCGGATCACCGAGATCTTCGCCTGCGGCACGGCCGCGGTCGTCACGCCGGTCGGTGCGCTCAAGTCGGCCGACGGCGACGTGCCGGCCCCGACCAGCACCGACCTGACGATGCGCATCCGCCGGGCCCTCGTCGACGTGCAGTTCGGGCGCTCGGAGGACACGTTCGGCTGGATGCACCAGGTCGTCTGACGCACTGGGCCGTCTAAGCACTGGGCCGACGAAGCTCCTGCCTGGACGATGATGCGTTGTCGGCCCAGCTCGGCATTCACCGGCTGGCCGGTGAACCCTGGGTCTTCTGTGACACCTGTGACTCACCCGGCCGAGGCGTGAGGGCCAGCACAGCCGCAGCCACCAGCGCAGCAGCCGCACAGATCGACCACACGGTGAGGTAGCCGGACAACGGCGCGTGCCCCTCGACCGGGTCGTCGATCGAGCCGGCGGAGGCGAGGGCGATGGCGAAGACCGAGGAGGCGATGGCGCCGCCGATGGTCTTGGTCGCGTTGGTCATGCCGGTGGCGAAGCCGGTGCGGTCGGCGGGGGCGGCGGCCGCCGCTGATGCCGGCAGCGCTGCCACCAGGGCGCCGGACCCGACGCCGGCGACCGCCATGTTGAGCAGCGCCTGCCCGGTTGAGTCGTGGAACGGCAGCCACAGCGCATAGCCCAGCGCGACCAGGAGTGCGGAGCCCACGAGCGCGCCGCGCGCGCCGAGGAGCCGCGTCGTCAGCGGGAGCGTGAACGCCCCGATCGCCAGGAAGACGACATAGACGCCGATCAGGGTCGACACGAACGACGCCTCCGCCCCCAGGCCGTAGCCGACGACGTCGGGGTCGGTGCGGGCGAAGGTCGACAGCGGGATCTGCGCGCCGAGCACCGACATGCCGAAGAGGAACGCGGTCAGCTGCACGGGCCACTGGCCCGGCGTCGCGAGCAGGCGTACGTCGACCATCGGGTCGGCCTGCGCCGCCTCGTAGCGACCGAAGGGGACGAACGCGGCCAGGCCCGCCACCAGGAGGACCCACGGCAGCACCGAGTCCGGCCCGGCGACCCGGAGCGCGACCAGGCCGCCCATCACGAGCCCCAGGGCGAGCGTCACCAGCCCCAGCCCGGTCCAGTCGTAGCCGCCCGTCGCCGTACCGGGCAGGTCCTCGACGCCGAACCACACGACGACCAGGCACAGCGTCACGGCGACCGCCGGCAGGGCGAGCAGCACCGGCATCGACGTCGCCTCGACGAGCGCGCCCGAGGTGAGCGCGCCGATGATGACGGCGAGCTCGAGCGCCCCGACGAGGACCGCGGCGGCGCGGCGGGTCAGCAGCGTCTGCCGCCCGGTGTCGGCCGTGCGGCGGTAGATGATCGCGACCTCGAGCGGCAGCCACACGACGTAGGCGCCCTGCAGCGCCCACCCGACGAGGAACGTCGTGAACGACGGCGCGACGACCAGCACCCACGACCCGATCGCCGTGACGAGCGTCGAGAGGAGCAGCACCTTCTTGTGGCCCACCAGGTCGCCGAGCCGGGCCAGCGGCGGGACCAGCAGCGCCGAGACGACGAGCTGCGCCGCCTCGAACCAGTTGACGTCGGCGTCCTTGATCGACAGCGAGTCGGCGATGTCGCTGAAGATCGGCGTGTAGTAGCCCTGCAGGATCCCGCTGGCGAGCTCGACGCAGACGAGGAACCCGACGATCGCCGCCAGGCTGCGCGCCGGGGCCGAGGTGAGGGTGGTCATCGGAGGGCCTCCAGCAGCCGGCGGTACCAACGGATCCCGTCGAGGAAGTCGTCGACCCCGAGGTGCTCGTCGTAGGAGTGGATGGCCTCGCGCTGGGCCTTGGTCATCCGGAACGGCGCGAAGCGGTAGACGCGGTCGCAGATCGCGGTGAAGTGACGGGCGTCGGTCGCCGCCATCATCACGTACGGCGCCGCGACGGCGTCGGGGAAGACCTCCTCGATCGTCGTCGCGAGGAGCGCGAACGCCTCGTCGCGCGGGCTCACCGGGCTCGGCTCCGACGCGTCGACGACGTCGACCAGGACCCGGTCGTCCTTGACCACGCGCCGCACGTGGGCGAGGGCGTCGGCCACGGTGTCGCCGACCATGACCCGCACGTTGACCCCGGCGCGGGCGGTCTGAGCGATGACGTTGTGCGCGGGCGAGCCCGAGAGCGTCGTGACGGCGAACGTCGTACGGGTCATCGCCGCGGCCTCGGGGCCGGCGGCGACGAGCGCCCGCGCGAGCACCGGGGCGAGTCGGCCGGCGTTGGCCATCAGTGGGCGCAGGGGCAGGGGCGCGTGCGGCGCCATCCGGCGGAACAGCTCGACCGTCGGCTCGGGCAGGCTGCTCGGCATCGACGAGGCGTCCAGCCGCGTGATCGCCCGGGCCAGCCGGGCGGTGGGGCCGTGGCGCGCGGGCGTCGAGGCGTGCCCGCCGCGGCCCTCGACCGTCAGCTCGAGCGTCGTCGTCCCCTTCTCGGTCACCCCGACGACGCCGATCGGCGTGCTGACGCCGGGGAACGCGTCGTGCGCGACCGCCCCGCCCTCGTCGAGCACGAACCACGGCGCCACCCCGCGCGCCCGCAGCTCCTCGACCGCGTCGGTCGCGCCGCTTCCCGAGACCTCCTCGGTGCAGCCGAACGACAGCCAGACGTCCTGGGCCGGCACGAAGGCGTGCGCGAGGAGCGCCTCGACCGCCTCGCAGATCGCCACCAGCTGGCCCTTGTCGTCGAGCGTGCCTCGGCCCCAGACCGACCCGTCGACGAGGTCGCCGCCGAACGCCGGGTGGGACCAGCCGGCCCCACCGTCCGCCACGGGTACGACGTCCAGGTGGGCCATCAAGACCACCGGCCGCTCGTCGGACCGGCCGGGCCACCTGACGAGCAGCCCGTGCCGGGCGACCACCACGTGCTCGAGGTCGTGCAGCCGCGGGTAGCGGCTCGCGAGCTCGGCACCGAACGCCTCGAAGGCCGCGACGTCGACCCGGTCCGGGTCGGGGTGCGACACCGTCTCGATCCGCACGAGCGCCTGCAGGCTGGCCACGGCGCGCTCGGACGAGGCGGCCCCCTCCCACGTCACCATGGCCGCCACCCTAGGGCCGCAGACCGGCGCCGTCGCGGAGAAGCCGGGTTCCCGCGCTGCCGTCACCAGGCCACGGGCATGATCCTCCTCGTGGGACGGGGAGACCGGCGCGACCAGCGCCGCTGGCAGCGCGAGCTCGAGGAGCAGCTCGCCGCCCTGCCGACCTACGAGGGCGAGACGCCCGACGGCGGCGACGTCGTCCCGATCGACCGCCACCTCCCCAGGCCCCCGCGGCAGCGACGGGGCCGGCGCGACCGCGGCCGGGCCCGCGTCGGCGGCGAACGGCGCCGCACCATCGCCACCGTGGTGATCACGCTCGGCATCATCCTGGTCGTCTTCAGCGCCAGCCTCACGCCGCTCACCGACTCGCTGCGCGGCCTGCTCGGCTGGGGCGGCGACCGCGGCAGCTCGTCGACCTACCGGTTCCTGGAGGTCGACGACCTCAGCGACCTGCCCTACCGGTGGAGCTCCTGCGACCCGATCCGCTACGTCGTCAACCCCGACGGGGCACCCGACGGCTGGGAGGACACCCTCGACGAGGCACTCGCCGCCGTGAGCGACGGGACCGGGCTCGCGTTCGAGTCCGAGGGCCGCTCGGACGACGGGCCGTCCGACTCCCGGTTCGCCCGTGGCAACCGGCCCCTGCCGGTGCTCATCAGCTGGGTCACGCCCGAGGAGGAGTCCGCGCTCGACGGCGACGTCGTGGGCGTCGCCGGACCGACGTCGCTGGGCGACGTCTACGTCACCGGAACGGTGTTCCTCGACGCCCCCGCCTTCGCCGACATGGAGGAGCGCGGCGAGGACGACCTCGAGAGGGCCGTCCTGATGCACGAGCTCGGCCACCTCGTCGGGCTCAACCACGTCGAGGACGACCGACAGCTGATGTACAAGTCGACGACCTTCCAGACCTCCTTCGGCGAGGGCGACCTCGAGGGCCTGCGGATCCTCGGCGAGGGCCCCTGCTCCTGACCTGTCCGGCCTATGCTCCCGGCCATGACGTCACTCGATCGCCGCGCGGTGCTGCGCGGGGGACTGGCCAGCGGACTCGTCGGTGGACTGGCCGGCGGCCTCGCCGTCGCCGGGTCGGCCGCTCCCGCCCAGGCCGCGGCCCGGCGTACGGGCCTCGCTCGACCCTCCCGCAAGGAGATCGCGATGAAGCTGGTCTCCAGCGCCGAGAACTCCTCGCTCGACTGGCGCGCGCAGTACCGCTACCTCGAGGACATCGGCGACGGCCGTGGCTACACCGGCGGCATCATCGGGTTCTGCTCCGGCACCGGCGACATGCTCCAGGTCGTGCGCGACTACACGCGTCGACGTCCCGACAACCCGCTGCGCGAGTTCATCCCCGCGCTGCGCGAGGTCGACGGCACCGACTCCCACGAGGGCCTCGGCGAGCCGTTCGAGAGCGCGTGGGCCGAGGCCGCGGGCGACCCCGCCTTCGGCCGCGCCCAGGACGCCGAGCGCGACCGCGTCTACTTCAACCCGGCCGTCCGCCGGGGCAAGGCCGACGGGCTGCGCACGCTCGGCCAGTTCGTCTACTACGACGCGTTCGTCATGCACGGCCCGGGCGGCACCGACGTGTCGTTCGGCGGCATCCGCCGCGCCGCCCGCCGGGTCGCCGACACCCCGGCCGACGGCGGCTCGGAGGCGGCCTACCTGCGCGCGTTCTTCGCCGCCCGCAAGCGGGTGATGCGGCTCGAGGAGGCGCACAGCGACACCTCACGCATCGACACCGCGCAGGCCCGCTTCCTGCGCGAGCGCAACTTTGACCTCGCCCCGCCGCTCGTCTGGCACGTCTACGGCGACCGCTACCGGATCGGCCGCGCCTGACCCGGGCCGCCCTACCGACGACTCAAGAGTCGGCGTCGGGCTCGCCGACGTACGCCGCCACGCAGCGTCGCGCCGCTGCGCGGGCCTCGTCGGCGTCGTCACCGTCGGCGGCAGCGGCCTCGCCCCAGGCGGCACCCGCGTCGGCGAGGTAGCCGCGCAGGTCGGGCAGGTCGTCGGGGGAGGGGCGCGGCGCGTCCGGCACCGCGAGGTGCTCGGCGAGGCCCATCAGCATCATCTCCCAGCCGATGCCGGTGGCCCCGGGGCCGTACGTCGCGTAGTGCTCGTCACGCGGCACCGAGTGGTCGACCTGGAGCAGGGTGCCGCCCTCGACCGGACGCAGTGACACGTCGACCCAGCTGGTGGTGCCGTCGAAGACCCAGGTGAGCGCCAGCGCGTCGGGCTCCGCGCACCGCAGGATCTCGCCGCCGGCGTTGCCCTCGACCTGGAACCGCCCGCCCTCCTCGAGGGTCCCGGACACCGGCGCCAGCCAGCGCTCGATCCGGTCGGGCGTGACGAGCGCAGCCCAGACCTCGGCCGGTGGTGCCGCACACGTGCGACCGGCCGTGACGAGGCGCAGCTGTTCGTCGCCGCGGGTCACGGTCGAGACCGTGCGGGTGGTCGCGGTGAAGTGGTCGGCGGGAGAGGTGAGCACTGCTCATTCGTAGCGGAGCCGCGGGGTCGGGACACCACCCAGGGGCAGGTGAAGGACGAGTATGGTGAGGCTCACCTAACTAATTGGAGTCGTCCCGTGCGCCGCCTCGTGCTTCCCCTCCTGCTCGTCCTCGCGTCCACCTCGCTCGTCGCCTGCGGCGACGACACCGCCGGCGAGGGGGAGGACCGCGTCCCCACCCCGCCCGAGGCGGTCGGCGCCGAGGTGCTCGAGGGCACCGGCACGTTCCCGGCGACGGTGACGCACCAGTTCGGCACCACCACGGTCCCCGAGGAGCCGAAGCGCGTCGTCAGCGTCGGCTACACCGAGCAGGACGTGCTCCTCCAGCTCGGCGTCATCCCGATCGCCGTCACCGAGTGGTACGGCGAGCAGCCCGACGCCACGTGGCCCTGGGCCCACGACCTGCTCGGCGACGCCGAGCCCGAGGTGCTCGACTCCTCCGACGGGTTCCCCCTCGAGGAGATCATCGCGCTCGAGCCCGACCTCATCATCGGCACCAACGCCGGCATGGAGGAGCGCGACTACCAGCTCCTCAGCGCGGTCGCGCCCACCGTCACCAGCGTCGCGGGGTCGACGCCCTACTTCTCCTCCTGGCAGGACCAGACCCTCCAGGTCGCCCGAGCCCTCGGCCGCGAGGCCGACGGCCAGACGCTCATCGACCGGGTCGAGTCCGACTTCGCCGCCGTGGCCGAGTTCCACGACTGGGAGGGCAGGACCGCGACGTTCTCGCAGGGCGGGCCCTACGACGGACAGCTCTACGTCTACCCTGCCGGGCTCAGCACCGACTTCCTGACCATGCTCGGCTTCGAGATCACCACGGGGCTGGAGAAGTACGCACCCAACGTGGGGGAGCAGGCGCTGATCAGCGGCGAGAACGTCGAGCTGCTCGAGGCCGACGTCGTGGTCTGGGCGACCGAGAACGCCGACATGTTCGACGAGCTCATGGACTTCGCGGCCGTCGAGGACCTGCCGGCCGTGCGTGAGCGGCGCTCGGTCTACACCGACGAGGTCCTCGCCGGCGCCATCTACTTCATCACTCCCCTCAGCCTCGAGTACGTGCTCGAGCACCTCACCCCGCGCCTCGAGAAGGCCGTCGCGGGCGAGGGTCCCACCTCGTTCGACTCCTAGAAGGAATCCAGCATGCGACCCACAGCGCGACCCACCCGGCGGATCTTCCTGGCCGGCACCTCCGCGATGGCCCTGGCCCCGCTGCTCGCCGCGTGCGGCGACGACGTACCCGGCGAGGAGGCCCCGGAGGGCCGCGCCGCGCCCGCCGAGGACAGCGCCTTCCCGGTCACGATCAAGCACAAGTTCGGCGAGGCCGTCATCGACAAGGCTCCCGAGAAGGTCGTGGTCGTGGGCCTCGTCGAGCAGGACGCCCTGCTGGCGCTGGGGATCGTGCCGATCGCGACGTCGAACTGGTTCGGCGACGCGCCCGGTCGGATCTTCCCGTGGGCCTCCGACAAGCTCGACGGCGCCGACCTCCCGCAGGTCCTCGACCCGGCCAACGGCATCCCGACCGAGGAGGTCATCGGCCTCGCGCCCGACCTCATCATCGGCTGCTACTCCGGCATGACCGAGGCGGAGTACGAGCTGCTCAGCAAGGCCGCGCCGACCATCGCGCAGTCGGCCGACTACAACGACTACGGCGAGCCGTGGCAGGAGTCGACCCTCAAGATCGCCCAGGCCGTCGGCCAGCCCGAGGCCGGCCAGGCGCTCATCGACGTCGCCGACGCCGACGTCGCCGCGGCCCGGGAGGCCCACCCCGAGTGGGCCGGCAAGACGGCCGTCTGCCTGACGCCCTACGAGGGGCTCTTCATCTACGGTCCGCAGGACCCGCGCGGCCGGATCCTCCAGGACCTCGGCTTCACCTTCCCCGAGCAGCTCGTCGACGACGGGTCCGACGAGTTCGGTTACTCGTTGTCCCAGGAGCGCACCGGCGACCTCGCCGGGATCGACGTCGTCGTCTGGCTCGACTACGCCGCCGCCCCCGCCGGCATGGTGTCGATCTTCGAGAAGACCGACACGTTCGAGGAGGGGCGCTTCTTCGACATCAGCGACGCCAGCGGCTCCTACTACGTGGGCCAGAGCTTCGTCACGCCGCTGTCGATCCCCTACGTCCTCGAGCGCTACGTGCCCCAGCTCGAGGCCGCGTTCGACGGTGACCCCGCCACCGAGGTGCCGGTCGTCGAGGACTGACGGGTCGGCGTACGACGTGTGGCGCGAGAACCTGGGACTGGCAGTCCCAGGACAACCCGTCCCTGGTGCGGTGAGGTGGACCGAGCAACCGTAGAGCCATGACCACCACGTCGTTCCTCGGAGACAAGCCCGTCCACCGCATCGGCTTCGGCGCCATGCAGCTCGCCGGACCGGGCGTGTTCGGCCCGCCCGCCGACCCCGACGCCTGCCGCGCCGTCCTGCGGCGGGCAGTCGAGCTCGGCGTCGACCACATCGACACCGCCCAGTTCTACGGTCCCGACGTCACCAACGACCTGATCCGCGAGGCCCTGCACCCCTACCCCGAGGGCCTGCGGCTGGTGACCAAGGTCGGCGCCGTCCGCGATGCCGAGGGCGGCTGGAACATGGCCTCCGAGCCCCAGCAGCTCAAGGACCAGGTCGAGGCCAACCTGCGCGCCCTCGGCGTCGAGCGGATCGACCTCGTCAACCTGCGCCGCATGGAGCGCGACAACCCGGGTGGCGAGGAGCCGGCGCTCGCCGACCAGCTCGGCGCGCTCGCCGAGCTGCGCGACGCCGGCAAGATCGACCTGATCGGCGTCTCGAGCGTCACCCTCGACACCGTGCGCACGGCGATCGAGACGGTCGGCATCGGCGAGGTGCAGAACCCGTTCAGCATCCTCGACCGCGGCGACCAGCCCGTCCTGGACCTGTGCCGCGAGCACGACGTCTCCTACGTCCCCTACTTCCCGCTCGGGTCGGCGTTCGGCGGCGGCGGCCCCAACGCCCTCGCGGCCGACCCGCACGTCAGCGGGGTCGCGACCAAGCACGGCGTCTCGCCGAGCCAGGTCGCGCTGGCCTGGCTCCTCGCGCAGTACGACCGCCTGCTGCTCATCCCCGGCACCAAGTCGGTCGCCCACCTCGAGGAGAACCTCGCCGTCCTCGACATCGACCTCGACGCCGACGACCTCGCCGCCCTCGACCAGGTCGAGCCCGTCGTCGCGGGGCACTGACCATCTGGTCGCCTCTGGCCGGACCGCGGCTGCCCAGCGCGAGTCCCGACGCGCGCTGGGGCGTCCGACTCGGGTAGGAGACAGGTCAGCCGACCGACATGTCCTGGAGCCCGACGATGACGGCCATCGAGAGGGCGTCGGCGTCGGGGGTGCCGGGCTCGGCGGAGAACACGACGATCTGCAGGTCGCTGCTGTGGACGCTGAGGACGTCGCAGTCGACCGTCATCCGGCCGACGACCGGGTGGTCGAGCGTCTTGCGCTGCGAGCCGCGGACCCGGGCCGGGGTGCTCTCCCACAGCTCGGCGAAGCGCGGGCTCTGCTCGCGCAGGTCGGCGACGACCGAGGCGATGGCGGGGTCCTCGGGGAGGCGGATCAGTGCCGCGTGCAGGTCGGCGACCACGTCGCGCTCGACCATCGACCGGGTCTGCGGCTCGAGCCGGCCCATCCCCGGGACCTCCATGAACGTGCGCCACGCGCGGTTGCGGCCGCGGCCGGTCTCGCCGGAGACGTCGCCGAAGATCACGTCGGCGGCCCGGTTCTGCAGGACCGTCTCCCAGGCGGCGTCGATCACGGTCACGGGCGTGTCGCCGAGGCGCTCGACGATCCGCAGGATGCTCGGCGTGACGTGGCGCGACATGCGGCCCGACGTAGGCGGCAGGTGCCCGGCCATCCGGTGCAGGCGGTCGCTCTCCTCGTCGTCGAGCCGCAGCGCGCGGGCCAGGGCCTGCACGACCTGGGCCGACGGGTTGCGAGCCCGGCCCTGCTCCAGCCGGGTGACGTAGTCGCCAGAGACCCCGGCCAGGGCGGCGACCTCCTCGCGTCGCAGGCCCGGCGTACGACGGCGCGCCTGGCCGGGCAGACCGGCCGCGCTCGGTGACAGCCGGTCGCGCCACGCCCGCAGCTGGGTGCCGAGCTCGGAGGAGGTCATGGGTCGATCTAACCCGACCGGTGAGAGGGTCGGGGTCATGACGACGCAGGACCAGTGGACAGAAGTGGCCTTCGTGTCGGTCGGCGAGTCCGACGACGCGTTCGTCGTGGCCTTCGAGGAGATCGAGGACAAGGGCCGCGCGCTCTTCCTCATGAGCGACCTGGAGGAGCCCGACGACCAGGAGATCAAGCTCGGGATGGACACCTACTGCCTGGTCAACCAGGACGACGAGACCCACTACGGCGGCGTCGAGCGGGTCACGCTCGACGGGCGCTCGCTCGGGCTCCACCTGCTCAAGGGGGCGGCCGACAAGCTCGGCCTGCCCCGCGTCGTACGCCTCGAGCTGACGGTCGACGTCGACGAGGCCACCGTCGCCGAGCTGCGCGGTGGGCTGCGCTGGGTCCTCACCTTCGGCAACCCGCTGCACCACCCGGCGCTCGAGCTGGGTGAGGAGCCGGACGAGCCGGACGCCCCCGACGCGCAGGCGCGTCCCTAGACCGCCACGCGCTCGTCCCGCCGGGACGCCGGCGCCACCGCGAGCACGGCCCCGGCGACCAGCGCGCCGATGAGCCCGCCGAGCGTGTTGTGCACGACGTCGTCGATCGTCGGCACCCGGCTGGCGACGTACTGCAGCTGGGCCCACTCCACGCCCGCCGAGGCCAGCAGGCACAGGGACACCGCCGGCCAGACGCGTCCGATGCCGACGGCCAGGAGGAACCCGAGCGGGACGAAGAGGGCCACGTTGGCGAGCACCTCGGTCTCGTCCCAGGTGAGCCCGCCGCCCGAGGCCCGCCGGGCGACCCGGTCGGCCAGGTCGAACGCCCACGCGCCCTGCGACGGGTCGGTGAGGGTGAGGTGGACGACCAGCACCGAGTAGACGAGGACGAGGACGAGGGCGACGGGTCGGTGCATGGGGTCGACGCTAGGAGCGGGTGGGCCGCCAGCCATCGGTCCGAGGTGCCGCCGTGCGGTACCTGGGTGCCGGAGCTAGCGGGAGGCGGCGACCGCCGCGCACGAGACCGGCACCAGGATCGGCAGACCGGTCCGGGGGTCGGGGATGACGTCAGCCTCGAGGCCGAACACCGAGGCGAGCATCTCGGCGGTGAAGATCTCGGCCGGACCGCCCTGCTGGACGACGCGGCCGCGGTCCATGACGACCACGACGTCGCTGTAGCGGGCGGCGAGGTTGAGGTCGTGGAGGACCATCGCGACGGTGCGGCCGCGCTCGCGGTTGAGCCGGGTGACGAGGTCGAGGACCTCGATCTGGTGGGCGAGGTCGAGGTAGGTGGTGGGCTCGTCGAGCAGGACCAGGTCGGTGTCCTGGGCAAGGGTCATCGCGATCCAGGCGCGCTGCCGCTGGCCGCCGGAGAGCTGGTCGACCGGCCGGTCGCGCAGCGAGGACGTGTCGGTCATCTCGAGCGCCTCCTCGACGATCCGCTCGTCCTCGGCCGACCACTGGCTGAACCACCGCTGGTGCGGGTGCCGGCCGCGGCCGACGAGGTCGCGGACGAGCAGGCCCTCGGGCGCGATCGGGCTCTGCGGCAGCAGCGCCATCCGCTGCGAGATCTCCCGCGTCGGGATGCCGCTGATCGGCTCGCCGTCGAGCCGCACCCGGCCGCTCGACGGCCTGAGCAGCCGCGCCAGGGTGCGCAGCAGGGTCGACTTGCCGCACCCGTTGGGCCCGATGATCGTCGTCACCTTGCCGTCGGGCACGTCGACGGTGAGGTCGCTGACGACCGGCGCGCCGCCGTAGCCGACGGTGACGTTCTCCGCGCCGAGCCGCGAGGTCCCGACCGGCGTCTGGTCCTTGTCGAGGGACATGGTCATGCGGCGACCTTTCGCTTGGCCTTGACGAGGAGGTAGATCAGGTACGGCGCCCCGACGGCCGCGGTGACGATGCCGGCCGGCAGCGCGAACGGCAGCACGACCCGGGTGATCAGGTCGGCACCGAGCACCAGCGCCCCGCCCAGCAGCATCGAGGACAGCAGCGGAGGTCGCGACCCTCCCGTGAGGCGC
>NZ_JAURVJ010000127.1 GCF_030655615.1 Nocardioides sp. | reverse complement strand
GAACGACGTCGCCGAGTTGGCGGCCCTGAACTGCTTGACCGCACCCGCCAGCACCGCGGCACCGGCAGAGCCGGAGGTGGTGTCGTTGGCGATCCGACCGTGGAAGTCGTTGGTCGCCAGGATCTGCACGTCGACCGCCGGGGTGACCGTCTGGTCGAGGTTGATGCCGATGACCTCGGGGTTGTGGTCGGAGGCCCTGAAGGCGTCGTTGGTGTAGAGGTTGGTGATGTTGTAGTTGAACCGGCTGTACTCGTAGTAGACCGACTCGTTGGCGTTGATGTTCCAGATGTCGACGCCGCTGACCATCGCGTTGGCCTTGGCGTTGGCGAACACGTGGTCGAGCGAGCCGTCGAGGCCGGAGAAGCTGTAGCTGCTCTCGCCCGGCGTCGTGGTCGAGGCGAGGGCGGTGTAGCCGCTCGACGTCAGGACCTGGACCGGGTCCTCCTGCTCGTAGGCGTTGAAGTCGCCGGTCAGGAAGATCGCGCCGGAGCCGTTGAGGTTGTCGGAGAAGCTCTGGGCGAACGTCTTGAGGGCGTTGGCCTGCAGGATCCGACGGTCGTTGGCGTTGCCCTGGATCGGGTCTGGCGTGCCCGAGCCCTTGGACTTGAAGTGGTTGGTGATGACAGTGAAGGCCTTGGAGCGGCCCTGGTTGACACCCTTGAAGCCCTGCGCCAGCGGCTCACGGGCGTCGGAGAAGGCGCCGATCGGCGCGGTGTCGGAGCTCTCGGTCGTCAGGACCTTGGAGGGACCGACCAGCGAGACGACCGCCGGCTTGTAGATGAAGGCGTTGCGGATGACGTCCTGCTGGGCGAGCGTCGGCAGGTCGGCGGCGGCGGCCGACGGGGCGAAGGCCCAGGTGCCGGCACCGGCGTCGGCGTTGAGCGCCGCGACGAGGGTCGAGAGGGCGAAGTCGCGGTCCTTGCCGAACTTGGCCGAGTTCTCGACCTCCTCGAGCGAGATGATGCTCGCGCCGAGGGTGTTGAGCTCGCGGACGATCTTGTCCTGCTGGCGCTGGAGGTTGACGGTGTTGGCCGCCCCGCGCGGGCCGTTGGGGTTGCAGGAGTTGTTGGTGATCTGGTTGCCGGCACGGTCGGTGAAGTAGGTGCAGGTGTTGCCGGAGGCCAGACCGACGAACTCGTTGCCCGTGGTCGGGAAGTAGTTGAGGACGTTGGCGGTGCCGAGCTTGATGTCGCCGCCGACCGCGCCGGGCGCGGCGGGGCGGTCCTGGGCGAAGTTGACCTTGCCGGTCGGGTTGCCGACGACCTGGCCGCCCGAGGGCAGGAAGGTCCAGCCGTCGAACTGCGGCGTGAGGACGACCGGCTGCGGGAACGTCACCGCGGCACCCACGCGCACCGTGTGGGTGGCCGTGAGCCACGGGATGGCCGAGCCGGTGTTGGCGGCCAGCGTGTAGTTGAGGCTGGACCCGTCGTCGAGGATGATCCGCTTCGCGTCGTTGTAGGCCACGCGGTCGGTGATCTGCTGCGCCTGGGTCTGGGTGTCGTAGAGCTCGGTGGGCTGCTTGAGCGCCACGGTGCTCTCGGCCGCGAGGCCGATCTCGCCGAAGTTGGCGGACGAGGTGCTCGGGAACGGCGAGCCGTCGTAGGGGTCGGTGACGGTGTAGCTGCCGGTCGGGGCGTAGAGCTCGCTCTCGGTCTTCTCACGCAGGTCGTTGATCGCCGCGGCGGTGGCCGGGCAGGAGCCCTGGGCGCAGTCGGTGCCGGGGACGAGCGACTTGGTGACGACGGCCGGCTGGGCCGTCGCGGCGGTCGTGACGGCGCCGGGGGCGGTGAGCTCGATCTCGGTCTGGTTCTTGCCGTTGGTCACGAACTCCTTGGCCGTTCCGGTGACGGTCACGGTGGAGCCGACCGTCGGGTAGGACGCCGCGGGCAGGTTGGTCGCGCTGCCGAAGACGAAGATGCCGTCGGAGGCGTCGGGAGTGGTGTCGGGCCCACCGGTCTGCAGGTAGAAGCCGCTGAGGCCGCCGGTCGGGTACGCCGCGGTCACGACACCGGTGGTGGTGACAGCCGCGTTGGCGAACGGGGTGGTGTCGGTCGTGCCCTGGATCTCGGCGATCGTGTTCTGGGCGGCGGGTGCCGCGGAGACCGTGATCGTGAAGGTGGTGGAGGCGGTCGCCGCGGTAGGCGTCGTCGCGTCCGTCACGGTCGCGGTCACGCTGTAGGTGCCAGCCGTTGTCGGCGTGCCGGAGACGACCCCGGCGTTGGAGATGGTGACGCCGGTGGGCAGACCCGTCGCGCCCCAGGTGTAGGGCGTGGATCCGCCGGAGGCGGCGATGGTGAAGTCGGCGATCGGCGTGCCGGCGACGGCCGACTTGTCGCCCGGGTTGGTCACGGCGAGCGCTGAGGCGCCGGCCGTCGGCGTGGGCAGCGCCTCGCTGAAGTCGTTGTTGTTGTGGTCGGTGTCGACCAGGGACGGGCTTCGCTGAGCCGACGTCACGTTGGTCAGCACCGTGGTCGTGGCCTGCGTCTCGAACGAGCTGGCGGTGCCGTAGCCGACCATGTCCACGAGGGCGGCATTGCCCGCGAGGTTGCCGGTTCCGACGGTCGACGCCGTCGTGTTGCTGACCAGCAGGACCTGACCTGACCCGCCGGCGAGCCCGATGGTCCCCGTCGCGTTGGGCGTGGGGAGCGTCGCAGTGCCGGCGGCGGCACCGTCTGCCTCCTTGACGAGGTAGTAGCCACCCGCCGGGATCGTGCCCGTCAGCGGCGTGATGCCAGCCGCCGAGTTGGTGACCGTCGAGCCGGCCGTTGCGCGGTACTGGACCGACCAGCCGGACACGCTGACGGGCGACGTCGACGGGTTGTGGAGCTCGATGAAGTCGGCGGTGTAGGTCGGGTTGGTCCCGTTGCCTCCCGCTCCGTAGACCTCACTGATCACGACCGTGGTCGACACCGCCTGGGCGGGAGCGGTCGTGAGACCGACGGCGAGCGGGGTGACGACGAGGCCGGCGACGAGCGAGCCAATCAGCCCTCGGCGCGCAGAGACGTGCTTCAACACAGAGAAGTCCTTAGGTGAGCGGAAGGATGCTACGGGGTGGCACAGCCGGGGAAGAGTTGCACCATATGCCCGTCCACCGACAGTTCGTCCTGCTCTTCGACAAAACGTAATGAAACGTTCCCGTCAGGACCCTGACCGTGACCTGGCGGGTGGCAAAACGTCACCGGCCCGCCGGGCAGCGGTGAGCTGCGCGGCGGGCCGGGACGTCGTACGGGGGTGTTACTTGATCTTGATCGTCACCTTCTTCGACGTCGCGGTGAAGACCGCGCTGCCGAGGTAGCGGACCGTGACCGTCGTGTTGCGAGCCACCTTGGGCAGCTTGAACGACGACTTGCCGGCCTTGAGGGTGCGGGTGACCTTCTTGCCCGCGAAGGTGAAGGTCACCTTGCCCGTGACGGCCGCGCCGACGCCGGTGAGCGCCACCTTGACGGTGGGCCGGGCGTTCTTCTTGACCGACTTGGGAGCGGTGACCTTGAGCACCGGAGCCTGCTTGACGACCTTGACCGTGAGGGCCTTGGAGGCCCCGTTGGTCTTGGCGTCACCCAGGTAGGCCACGGTGAGGGCGGTGGTGCCGACCGTCGCGTAGGTGCCCATCTGGATCGTGACCTTGCCGGCGACCAGGGTGCCGGTCTTGAGGACCCGGGTGCCCTGGCGAACCTCGACCGTGCCGGTCGCGGTGTAGCCAGTGGTGCCGACGGCGACGACGATCCGGTTGGTCGTCTTCTTGACCTGGACCGTCGCCGGGGTGGCGGACGCCGACAGGGTCGGCGACGCCTTGACGACCGTGACCACGACCGTGCCGGTGCTCGGGTCGAACCCGGGCCCGCCGGAGTAGGCCAGGGTCAGCGTGTGCGGTCCGACCTCGAGGGCGAGCGCGTCGATCGAGATGATCGCTGCGCCGTCGACCAGCGTGGCCGTGCCGAGCACGGTCGTCCCGTCGCGCAGCTCGACCGTGCCGGTGGGCTTGGTCGTGACGCTGGCCGGCGTGACGGTGACGCTCACGCTGCCCGGGGCACCGTAGACGATATCGGCGGACGTGCCCGAGACCGTGGTGGCCACGCTCGGCGGCGCCTCGACCGAGAACGGCACGCGGAACACGGTGCCGGTCTGGGTGCCGGTGAAGACCACCTCGTGCGCCCCGCCGGCCAGGTTGGCCGGGAGGGTGATGGACGCCGTGGCGGTGCCGACCTCGTCGAAGCCGGGCAGCGCGGTCTGGCGGGTGGTGTCGACCGGGACGGAGCCCACGGTCACGCCGTCGATCGTGGCGGTGAGGGTGGTGTCGTTGAGGTCACCCGGGCCGGTCATCGAGAGCGACGACAGGTTGGCCGTGAGCGTCCCACCGGTCGGGTAGACCGCCGGCGCACCGGCCGGGATCGTGACCCCGACGGCCCGCTGGCTGTAGTCGACGGGAGCCGGGGTGGTCGCCCCGAGCGCCGCGAAGTAGTCGACCTGGGCCTGCAGGTCGGTGACACCGGTGTCCTGCTTGCGCGCGGTCCCGTTGAGGGCGGTGAAGTTGTCACCACCGGTCGACAGGAACGAGTTGACCGTGACCGAGTAGACCGTGGCCGGGTCGATCGCCGTACCGTCGAGGTACATGCTCTTGATGCGCGAGCCCTGGGCGGCGGTGGGGTCGTAGGTGTAGGTGAACCCCTTGCTGATGCCCAGCTTGAGGAACGGACGTGCCGCTCCGGTGGGCTGCCACTGCTGCTCGAGCGCGGCCTTGATCTGAGCACCCGTCAGGGCCTCGTTGACCAGGGTGTTGGCGAACGGCTGAACGTTGGCCGCGTCCTTGTAGGTCACGGTGCGGGGGAAGGCCCCGGTGCCCTGACCGGCCAGGTCGGCGCGCAGGCCACCCGGGTTCATGAACGCGATCTGCGCCGAGCCGGTCGTGGTCGACGAGGTCTGCTTGCGCTGGATCTCAGCGACCAGGTTGCCCAGGGTCGACTCGCCACCACGGTTCTCGGTGGTGCCGTCAGCCAGCTTGGCCCGGTTGAACGTGCCACCGATCTGACCCAGCGGCTGAGCACCGAGGACGTTGGCCTGGTTGACCGCGTTGGTCACGATCGTCGCGGTGTTGCTGTCGACCGGGTAGTTGAACGACGAGCCGGTCGTGCCGACCTTGAGCGGCAGGACGTCCTGGGTCTTGGCCTGGACGATGCCGGTGGTCGGGTTGACGGTGAAGACCAGCTTGTTGAGGTTGGTCCCGTACTGACCCGCGGAGACGATCGGGCGCGTGGTGACCGGGCGACCGGCCCACGTCGCGACCGGCTGCGAGCAGTTGTAGACCAGGTGGGTGTGGCCCGACACGATCGCGTCGATCTTGTCGTTGACGCCCGAGGTGATCTTGCCGAAGTCCGAGGTGGTGTCGGTGTTGATCGTGGCGCAGTCGGTGCCGGCAGCGCCCTCGTGGACCAGCAGGACGATGACGTCGGCGCCAGCAGCCTTGAGCACGTTGGCCTCGGCGTTGGCCGCGGTCACGATGTTGGTCACCTGGATGTTCGAGATGCCACCCGGAGCGACGAGCTCGGGGAGGTGCTCGGTGACCGCACCGATGTAGCCGACCTGGATGCCGCCCTGGGTCTTGATGATGCTGGGGTCCAGGGCGGGGTTGCCGGAGTCACGGAACTTGACGTTGGCGCCGAGGTACTTCCAGTTGGCGCCGCCGAGCGGGTTGGTCGTGGCGTTGTAGGGGGCCATGACGCGGTTGACCAGGTCGTTGTAGCCCTGGTCGAACTCGTGGTTGCCGACCGCGGAGACGTCGAGGCCGGCCTCGTTGAGCGCGTCGATCGTCGGCTTGTCCTTCTGGATGAAGGACTCGAAGGTCGAGGCACCGATCAGGTCACCAGCAGCGACGAACGACGTCGCCGGGTTGGCGGCCCGGAGCTGCTTGACCGCACCCGCGAGGACGGCGGCACCGGCGGCACCGGAGGTGGTGTCGTTGGCGATCCGACCGTGGAAGTCGTTGGTCGCCAGGATCTGCACGTTGACGTTGGTCTCCACCGCGGGGTCGACCGTGAGGCCGATGACCTCGGGGTTGTGGTCGGAGGCCCGGAACGGCGAGGTGTTGTAGAGGTTGGTCGCGTTGTAGTTGAAGCGGCTGTACTCCTGGTAGACCGACTCGTCGCCGTTGATGTTCCAGATGTCGACGCCGGTCACGTAGCTCAGCGCCTTGGCGTTGGCGAACACGTGGTCGAGCGAGCCGTCGAGGCCACCGAAGTTGTAGCTGTCCTCGCCGGGGGTCGTGGTCGAGTCGAGCTCGGTGTAGTCGCCGTTCTCCTCGAGCTTCTGGATCGGGTCCTCGTGGCTGTAGGCGTTGAAGTCACCGGTCAGGTAGACGGCGCCGGTGCCCGCGAGCGTGCTGGAGAACGTCGAGGCGAAGGCCTTCAGCGCGACGGCCTGGTTGACGCGGTCGGGGTTGGCGTTGCCCTGGCCCGTGCCGTCGTCGGTGCCGGAGCCCTTGGACTTGAAGTGGTTGACGATCACGGAGAACGCCTTGTTGTCCGGGGCGCCGGCCTTCTTGAAGCCCTGGGCCAGCGGCTCGCGGGCGTTGCCGAAGGCGGCCGATCCGACGAGCACCTTGGACGGGCCGACCAGGGAGACCTGGGCCGGCTTGTAGATGAAGGCGCTGCGGATGACGTCCTGCTCCGCCTGGGCGGGCAGGTCGGCGGCGGCCGGCGAGGGCGCGAAGGCCCAGGTGCCGGCACCGGCGTCGGCGTTGAGCGCCGTCACGAGGGTGCTCAGACCGAAGTCGCGCGCCTTGCCGTAGTAGATCGAGTTCTCCATCTCCTCGAGGGAGACGATGCTCGCGCCGATCGTGTTGATGGCGTGCACGATCTTGTCCTGCTGGCGCTGGAGGTTGGCGGCGTTGGCCGCGCCCCGAGGACCGTTGGGGTTGCAGGTGTTGTTGGTGATCTGGTTGCCCGCGCGGTCGGTGTAGTAGGTGCAGGTGTTGCCGGAGGCAAGACCCACGAACTCGTTGCCGGTGGTCGGGAAGTAGTTGAGCACGTTGAACGTGGCCAGCTTGATCTCGCCGCCGACGTTGCCGGGGGCAGCAGGGCGGTTCTGGGCGAAGTTGACCTTGCCGGTCGGGTCGCCGACGATCTGGCCGCCGGTGGGCACGAAGGTGGCGCCGTCGAAGCCGACGGTGAGCACGACGGGCTGCGGGAAGGTGACCGCGGCGTTGTTGCGCACGTAGTGGGTCGGCGTGAACCACGGGATCGGGGTACCGGTGTTGGCGGCCAGCGTGTAGTTGAGGCTCGAGCCGTCGTCCATGATCACCCGGTGGGCGTCGTTGTACGCCGTACGGGCGGCGATCTGGGCCGCCTCGGTCTGGGCGTCGTAGAGGTCGGTCGGGACGACCAGGGCCCGGGTGCTCTCGGCCGCGAGGCCGAGCTCACCGAAGTTGGCCGACGACGTGCTCGGGTAGGGCGAGCCGTCGTAGACGTCGGTCGTCGTGTAGCTGCCGGTCGGGGCGAAGAGCATGCCCTCGACCGTCTCGCGAGCGTCGAGCAGCGCCGTGCCGGTGAGGCAGGAGCCCTGCACGCAGTCGGTGCCGGGGACGACGGTCTTGGCGACGACGGCCGGCTGGGCCGTGGCGGCGGTGGTGACGTTGCCCGCGTTGGCGACGTTGATCTCGGTCAGCGTCGTGGAGCCGATCGTGAACTCCACGGCGGTGCCGGAGACGGTCACCGTGGTGCCGACGGCCGGGTAGGTCGTGAAGGACGGGGCGTAGACGAAGACGGCGTCCGAGGCGTTCGGCGTCGTGTCGGTGCCACCGGTCTGGATGTAGAAGCCGTTGAGGCCACCCGTCGGGAAGGCCGCCGTGACGACACCGGTGGTGGTGACCGCCTGGTTGGCGAACGGCGTGGTGCCGGTCGTGCCCTGGATCTGGGCGATCGTCGTCTGCGCGCCGGGCTCGCTCACCGTGTAGGTGAACGTCACCTGGGCGGTGGCGGCCGGGGTCGCGGAGTCGGTGACCGTCGCGGTGACCGAGAAGGTGCCGGTCGCGGTGGGGGTGCCGGAGACCTGGCCGGCGGCGCTGATCGTCAGCCCGGTCGGGAGGCCCGTGGCGGTCCACGAGTAGGGCGAGGTGCCGCCGGTCGCGGCGAGGGTGAAGGGGGTGATCGCGGCGTTGACCGTCGCGGTCTTGGTGCCGGGGTTGGTCGCCGCGAGCGCGCCGGGGGTGCTGCCGCCGCCGCCCGTGTTCTGCGGAGCGGGGGTGCCGACGGTGAGGTCGGTGGCGTTGTTGTCGGTGTCAGCGCCCGTCGCCGAGCGACTCGTTGAGGTGGTGTTGCTGACGGCCGCGCCGACAGCGCCCTCGAAGGAGTTGCTGTTGGCGCTGACCAGGTCGATGACCGGCCCGGCGGCACTCGTCGTCACGGCGCCGACACCGGGGTTGATCGCGGTGGTGCCGGCGGCGAGAAACACTGTGAACGCGGTGCCACTCATGGCGATCGTGCCGGTGGCGTCAGGCGTGGGCAGGGCCGTGGTGCCGGCAGTGCCGGCGGCCTCCTGGACGAGGTAGTGGCCACCGGCCGGGACGCTGCCGGTGAGGGCGGTCACGGCCGAGGCGACGCCCGTACCGGTACCCGAGCGGTACTGGACCGACAGGCCGGCGACGCTGATGGGCGCGGAGGTCGGGTTGTAGAGCTCGATGAAGTCGTTGGTGAGGGTGGCGCCGGAGTTTCCACCACCGCCGTACGCCTCGCTGATGACCAGCGCCGTAGCGCCGGGTGTTGCTTGGGCGGGGGCCGAGAAGCCCAGGGCGAGCGGACTGGCGACCAGACCGGCAACGAGTGTGCCGATCAGGGCGCGGCGCTTTGACGCGTGCGTGAACACAGAGAGTGGAACCCTTCGAAGGGAGACGACGACAGAACGTGCAGAGGAACCCGCTGACTCTAGGCGTCTCGGACGACCGGATTCGGAGAACCGGGCAAACAGCGAGAAAACGTCCGGAAGGGTGGGGCTACGTTGCCGGGACGTTACGTCGTTGGCGGTAGTAGTCCCGGAAGAACTCGTAGCCCGACCAGAGCGTCATCGCGACGGCGCCGGCCAGCAGCACCTGTGCGAGGTAGAACAGGACGTCGCCGGGGACGTCGCCCCAGCCCGTGAGCTGGCGGCCCGGCAGGGTCAGCCCGCCGAGGGCGAAGACCTGCAGCATCGTCTTGATCTTGCCGCTCCGTGCGGCTGCGATCACCACGTCCTTGGCCACCGAGAGGCGCAGGATCGTCACCGACCACTCACGCAGCAGCACGACGATGGTGACCCACCACCAGATGTCGCCGGTGATCGAGAGCGCGATGAACGCCATCCCGGTCATGGTCTTGTCGGCGATCGGGTCGGCGATCTTGCCGAAGTCGGTGACCAGGTCGCGGGCGCGGGCGATGTCGCCGTCGATCTTGTCGGTGACCATGGCGATCGCGAAGACCGCGTAGGCCAGGCAGCGCCACAGGATCGAGTCGTGGTCGTGGCCGAGCAGGAACCACCCGTAGACGGGGACCAGCGCGATCCGCGTCGTCGTGAGGGCGTTGGGGAGGTTCCAGTTGCTGACCACCCGGTCCTGGTTCTGCCCCTCGGTCATCGGGCGGCGCCGGTGGGCCGGGCGACCAGGTCGACGCCGTCGGTGCCGATGACGACCGCGGGCACCAGGTCGCCGACGGCGAAGACGCCCTCGCTCAGCGTGGTGGTGCCGTCGACCTCGGGGCCCTGGTGGGCGGCGCGTCCCTCGGCACCGTGACCGTCAGCGGCGTCCTCGGTGCTCTCGACGAGCACCAGGACGTCCTCGCCGATGCGCTCCTCGGCCCGCTGGGCGGTCAGCTCCTCGACCAGCGCGGTGACGTGCTGGGCGCGCGCCCAGACCTCGTCCTCGTCGAGCTTGTCGTCGAACGACGCCGCTTCGGTCCCGTCCTCGTCGGAGTAGCCGAACACGCCGGTGACGTCGAGCCGGGCGGCCTCGAGGAAGTCGCACAGGGTCTGCAGGTCCGCCTCGGTCTCCCCCGGGAAGCCGACGATGACGTTGGAACGCACCCCGGCCAGCGGCGCGTGCGCGCGCACCTGCTCGAGGAGCGTGAGGAAGCTGTCGGGGTCGCCGAAGCGACGCATCCGACGCAGCACCGTGGCGCTGGCGTGCTGGAAGGACAGGTCGAAGTAGGGCGCCACGCCGGGCGTCGTGGCGATCGCCTCGACGAGGCCCGGACGCGTCTCGGCGGGCTGCAGGTAGGACACCCGGACCAGGTCGACTCCCTCGATGGCGGCGAGCTCGGGGAGCATCGTCTCGAGCAGCCGCAGGTCGCCGAGGTCCTTGCCGTAGGACGTCGAGTTCTCCGACACCAGGAACAGCTCGCGGGCGCCCTGGGTGGCGAGCCAGCGGGCCTCGGTGATGACGTCGGACGGGCGGCGGCTCACGAACGAGCCGCGGAAGCTGGGGATCGCGCAGAAGGTGCAGCGCCGGTCGCAGCCGCTGGCCAGCTTGAGCGGCGCCATCGGACCGGACTCGAGCCGCGCGCGGGGGGCGACCTCGGGGGCCTGCCGCTCGGCCGGGCTGATCGGGAGCAGCAGCCGGCGGTCGGACGGGGTGTGCGGGTGGTGGGTCTCCCCCGCCACGATCGAGCGGAGCCGCCCGGCGATGTCGGGGTAGTCGTCGAACCCGAGCACGGCGTCGACCTCGGGCAGCGACGCCGCCAGGTCCTTGCCGTAGCGCTCGGACATGCAGCCGACCGCGACGACGGCCTGCGTGCGGCCCCCGTGGCCGGCCGAGGCCTTGAGGTCGGCGGCCTCGAGGAGCGCGTCGACGGAGTCCTTCTTGGCCTGCTCGACGAACCCGCAGGTGTTGACGACGACCGTGTCGGCGTCGGCCGCGTTGCTGACCAGCTGGAACCCGTCAGCGGCTAGCCGTCCGGCGAGCTCCTCGGAGTCGACCTCGTTGCGTGCGCACCCGAGGGTGAGCATCGCGACGGTGAGCGGGGCGGCGGCGGCGTCGGTGGTCATAGGTACCCCGAGTATGACGTCCGCCGTGGACGGCACCCGAATTGCCGAGTCCGTGCGTCAGGGCACGTAGACGCGGGCGGCGTCCTGGCCGGAGCTGCCGAGCGCGGCCGCGTCCTCGCCGTCGAACGCGACGAGCAGTCCCCCGTCGGTGCTGTTGATGCGCACCGGGGGCACGACGTCGAGCTCGGCGGTCTGGTTGAAGGCCAGGTCCTCGTCGAAGACGACGCGCGAGCGTCCGTCGCGGACGATGACGCGGGCGCCACCGGTCGCGGCCGTGAACGACACCGGGACCCGGGTCGTGGCACCGCTGAGCTGGGCGCGGCCGCCGGGCGAGCCGTTGAGCACGACCTGGTCGGAGACCGGGACGGGACCGTCCATGACCAGGCGGGCGACCGACCAGACGAGGACGACGGCCATCACGGCGGCGACGAGCACGGGCCAGTTGAGCCGGCCACGGGTGCCGCGGATCGCGCCGCCCGCGCCGGTCGAGAGCTCGGCCTCGAACACGCGCCGGGGGTCGATCGGGGCGCCCGCGTAGCGCTCGTCGTAGGACGCCACGAGGGGGTCCGCGTCGACGCCGAGGATCCGGCCCAGGGTGCGCAGGTGGCCGCGCGCGTAGAAGTCGCCGCCACAGGGCCCGAAGTCGTCGAGCTCGATGGACTCGATCACGTGCGGACGGATCCGGGTGCGCTCGGCCAGCTGGTCGACACTCAGGCCGACGCGCTGGCGCGCCGCGACGAGCAGCGGACCGATCACCGGGTCGGCCGGCGTCGAGGGCAGGTCGTCGGCGTGGATGACGATGGTGGAGGTGGCCGACGGGTCCGAGGTCGTCACGGTGGGGAGCAGCACGACCGAGGTGTCGTCGTCGGCTGCGTCGCCGGCGTCGGCGCGGACCACCTTGTCGAGCAGCACCTCCTGGCGGCGTCCGGCCACCAGCTCGCGGGCCGGCTCGGGGCCGTCGGCGAGGCCGGGTGCCTCGACGTCGGGTCCGGGTTGGACGACGGTGGTCCGGCCCTCGCTCAGGTCGAGCAGGGCGTCGCCCAGCTCGTGCCAGTCGGAGCCGGTCAGCTGCACCGACAGCGAGAGGCGCACCGAGAGCACGCGGCCCTCGAGGTCGACGACGCTCAGCGAGCCGTCGTGGAGCAGCGAGGTGCGTGGACGGTGCTCGACGCGGTCGACGTCGGGCCAGGCGACCCCGTGCCAGACGCGTCCCCGACGCACGCGCACGCCCTGGTGGTCGATCACCATGAGTGGTGCCCGCGCGTCGACGACGGCCGCGAGGTGCAGCAGCCCGATGAGCCCGGTCAGCAGGCAGACCGCCCAGTCGAACAGCGACCCGTCGCCCGTGGCGGCGCGGAGCAGGTAGGCCACCGAGACCGCGGCGCCGGTGACCCCGACGAGGAGCGACAGCGGACCGTCACGGCGGACCTGGACGGTGTCGTCGTAGGTGTCCTCGAAGGGCGCGTCCTCGACGTCGGTGCCGACGAGCGGTGCGGTGTCGTGGTCGGTCGGGTCCGAGGCGTCGGTGCTCACTGCTCCCCCTGGATGGTGTAGATCACGGCGTCGATCTCGTCGGGCTTGATGAGCACGTCGCGGGCCTTGGAGCCCTCGCTCGGCCCGACCACGCCCCTGCTCTCCATGATGTCCATCAGCCGGCCCGCCTTGGCGAAGCCGACCCGCAGCTTGCGCTGCAGCATCGAGGTCGAGCCGAACTGGGTCGACACGACGAGCTCGATGGCCTGGACGACCAGGTCCATGTCGTCACCGATGTCGTCGTCGAGCACCTTGTTGCTCGCCGCGGCGACGGTCACGTCCTCGCGATAGCTCGGCTCGAGCTGGCTCTTGCAGTGCTTGACGACCTGGGCGATCTCGGCCTCGGTGACCCACGATCCCTGGACGCGTACCGCCTTGGAGGCGCCCATGGGCAGGAAGAGCCCGTCGCCCTGGCCGACGAGCTTCTCGGCGCCGGGCTGGTCGAGGATGACGCGGCTGTCGGCGAGCGACGAGGTCGCGAAGGCCAGCCGGGACGGCACGTTGGCCTTGATCAGACCGGTGACGACGTCGACCGAGGGCCGCTGCGTGGCGAGCACCAGGTGGATGCCGGCGGCACGCGCGAGCTGGGTGATGCGGACGACGGCGTCCTCGACGTCGCGTGGCGCCACCATCATCAGGTCGGCGAGCTCGTCGACGATGACCAGCAGGTAGGGGTAGGGCGTGAGCACCCGCTCGCTGCCCGGCGGGACCTCGACCTTGCCGTTGCGGACGGCCTTGTTGAAGTCGTCGATGTGGCGGAACCCGAAGTTGGCCAGGTCGTCGTAGCGCAGGTCCATCTCGCGCACGACCCAGGCGAGCGCCTCGGCGGCCTTCTTGGGGTTGGTGATGATGGGGGTGATCAGGTGGGGCACGCCCTCGTAGGCGTTGAGCTCGACCCGCTTGGGGTCGACCATGATCATCCGCACCTCGTCGGGCGTCGCCCGCATCAGCACCGACGTGATCATCGAGTTGATGAAAGACGACTTGCCCGAGCCGGTCGCGCCGGCCACCAGCAGGTGCGGCATCTTCGCCAGGTTGGCGACGACGAAGCCACCCTCCACGTCCTTGCCGAGCCCGGCGATCATCGGGTGGTGGTCGCCGCGTGCCGTGCCGGACCGCAGCACGTCGCCGAGGCTGACGATCTCCTTGTCGACGTTGGGGATCTCGATGCCGATCGCGGACTTGCCGGGGATCGGGCTGAGGATCCGTACGTCGGCCGAGGCGACGGCGTAGGAGATGTTCTTGGAGAGGGCGGTGACCTTCTCGACCTTGACCGCCGGCCCGAGCTCGACCTCGTAACGGGTGACCGTGGGGCCACGGGTGTAGCCGGTGACCTGGGCGTCGATGTTGAACTGCTCGAGCACCTGGGTCAGGCGGGCGACGACCTCGTCGCTGGCGGCCGAGCGGGCCTTGTGGACCGAGCCCGGCTTGAGGACCTCGTTGGCCGGCAGCGAGTAGACGACGTCGCCGGACAGCGCGAGCTGCTCCATGCGCGGCTCGATGGGCGTGTGCGGCGGCGGCTCGAGGACCTCGTGGTCGTCGTGGACCTCGTCGGCGACCTCGGGCCGGGTCGGCATCGGGCGGCGCACCGGCGCGGGCAGCTCGTCGTCGTGGGCCAGGGCCACGTCGAGGGCGTCGAACGCCTCGGTGGGCGGGCCCCCGTCGGCCGTCGGGTCGAGCACGGGACCCGGGACGCCGACGGCGACGTCGACCGGCTCCTCGACCTTCTTCTTGCGGCGCTTCTTGACCTCGCGGTCCTCGAGCACCGGGCTGTCGTAGGCCGGGTCGCCCATCTCGGGGTCGATCGTGTCGTCGACGAGCCGACCGGCGGAGTCGTAGGTCGCACCGTCGCCCTCGCCGTCGACCGGCGGCCGGCCGAGGGCGAAGTCGTAGAGGTCGCGCAGGCGGTCCGGCACCCGGTAGAGCGGGGTGGCGGTGATGACGAGGACGCCGAAGAGGGCGACCAGGACGAGGAGGGGGACGACGACGGCCGACGACTGCAGCAGGTCGAGCAGCAGCGACGACACGACGTAGCCGACCGCTCCCCCGCCCTCGCGCAGCGGCGTGGTGTCGCCCTCGACGGGCTGCGGGTTGCCGGAGGCGATGTGCACGACGCCGAGAACACCGAGCGCGAGGGCGGTCCAGCCGACGGCCTGGCGCCCGGCGGGGCCCTGCTCGACGGGGTGGCGCATGAGCCGCCAACCGGCCCAGACCAGGGCGAGCGGGACGAGCCAGCCGACCTTGCCGACGGTGCCGACCACGGCCGTGCGGCCGAGGTCCATGACGCCGCCGGGGGCGGCGAACCAGACGGCGGCGCCGACGACGACGGCCACCCCGACCAGGAAGAGGCCGGCCCCGTCGCGGCGGTGCTCGGGCTCGAGGTCGCGTGCGCTGCGGCCCATCCCGCGGATCGCGGCACCGACGCCGTGCGCCAGCGCGATCCAGACCGCGGCGACACCGCGGAACAGGGTCTGGAAGATCTTGGCAACCGGTCCCGTCCCGGTGCGGACCGCGCGGGGCGCGGGCCGGCTGGTCCGAGCGGCGGGGCGCCGCGAGGACGTCGCGGTCTTCTTCGGGGGGGTCTTCCCTGCGTTCCGGGGTGTGGAGCCTGACCGGGCCTGTCCGCTGCGGGCCTTGCTAGAGCCTGTGGTGGAGCCGGACCCGGCGCTCTTGCCGGATCCGGACCTGCTGCGGGAGGACGTGCTCGGGCTGCGCGACCCCGGCGGGGAAGACGTACGGGTCGCCATGCCCTCAACCTAGGCGATCGCCACATCCGTCACACGGACCACGTGGATGCGTGTCGCCCTCGTGCGCCTCACTGTTCCCACCGGCCCCAGCCCTCTCCCCCATCACCGGAGGCCCGCCTAGTCAATTCGAGTCAGGCTTTACGTGGTCGTGACTATCTGGACCTAGACCATTCGGTGGAAGGTCCTTAAGGTGCCTGTTTGGCGGGCCACATCAACGGCCCTCCAACAAATCATTCACTCGGAGGGAACATCACGTGAAATTCCTCAAGACCGGACTGAGCCTGGCGGTGATCGGGGCGACCTTGTCGGTCGTTCCCGGCGCGCCATCAGTCGCTGTCGGAGCCGCTGCGGCTGCCGACGACACCTCGGTGACGGCACAGATGCGCGGGGCCGCCGACGGCAGCGTACGGATCACCACCGAGAGCGCGACGGGCAAGGTGGGGTTCATCTCCGCCCGCGGCGCCAACGCCGACCTGCTGCCGTCCGTCGAGGCGAACAGCAAGACGGCGGCCGTCGCCAAGGCGACGACGTACCTCGACAAGTACGGCGCCGCGTTCGGTCTCACCAAGGGCCAGCTCAAGCAGAGCAACGTCGTCACGGACAAGTACGGCACGGTCGTCACCTTCGACCAGCAGTACAAGGGTCTGCCGGTCTTCGGCGCCCGCCTCAAGGCCAACGTCGACACGTCGGGCGACCTCACCGCCGTCAGCGGCTACGCCGCTCCCGACCTGTCCCTCTCCACCACCCCCCGCCTGAGCGCAGCCACGGCCGCCGAGCACGCGATCGCCGCCGTCAAGGCCGACCCGCCGACCAGCGAGACGGGCGCCAAGGCCGACACCTCCGGCGTCAAGGCCGTCCACAACGAGCTCAGCGTCTATCGGATGGGTTCCCTCCGCGGCGTCACCGGCAAGTCCCTCCTGACCTACGTGGTCGAGGTGTCCGACGCCAAGAGCGTCCGCGACATGGTCTTCATCGACGGCAACACCGGCAAGCCGGTCAACCGCTACTCGATGATCGCCGACGGGCTCGACCGTGAGCTGCAGGAGGCCACCGGCACCGCCACCGCCCCCGTCCTCACGACGGTCTGGAAGGAGGGCGACCCGTTCCCGGGCACCCTCAACGTCGACCAGCAGAACCTCATCAACTCCTCCGGTGAGTCCTACTGGCTCTACAGCAACGCGTTCGGTCGCGACTCCTACGACGGCGAGGGCGCCAAGCGCGTCACGGTCAACAACGACCCGCGCATCGACTGCCCCAACGCCAACTGGAACGGCACGACCACCAACTACTGCGACGGCGTGACGTCCGACGACGTCGTCGCGCACGAGTGGGGTCACGCCTACACCGAGTACACCTCGGGCCTGATCTACCAGTACCAGTCCGGCGCGCTCAACGAGTCCTACTCCGACGTGTGGGGCGAGACGCTCGACCTCGTCAAC
>NZ_JAURVJ010000120.1 GCF_030655615.1 Nocardioides sp. | reverse complement strand
CGGCGCCCCGGACCGCGGCGATCGCGTCGGTCGACAGCGCGCCGCTCGGCCAGGTCGTGGGGCGGATCCTCGACGTCAGCGACAACGACGCCTCCGAGGTGCTCCTGCGCCACGTCGGGCTCGCCGCGTCGGGGGAAGGGTCGATCGCGGCCGGCCAGGACGGCGTACGGACCCTGCTCCGGCGGGCCGGGGTGCGGATGGGCGCCAGCGTCCTCCACGACGGCAGCGGCCTGTCGCGTGCCAACCGGATGGACCCGTCGTTGCTCGTCTCGGTGCTCCAGCTCGCTGCCTCCGCCGCACGACCCGGCCTGCGCCCGATCGTCGCCGGCCTGCCGATCGCGGGGTTCACCGGCTCGCTGACCGACCGGATGGACCAGGGACCCGCCGCGGGCCGCGGCCGGGTCCGCGCCAAGACCGGCACGCTGCGGTCGGTGTCGTCGCTCGCCGGCCTGGCGACCGACCTCGAGGGCAACGTCATGGTCTTCGTGCTGATGGCCGACCGGGTCCGGGACGACGACAACCTGATCGCCCGCGTGGCCCTCGACAACGCGGCCGCCGCCCTCGGCGCCTGCTCCTGCAGCGGCTGAGGGCGGCTGGGGCCGTACGGGCCCCCGGTAGGTTCGACGCATGAACCAGCCCGAGCCCTCGGACCGCGCCTCCGAGATGGTCGACTGGGACCTCGCGGTCCGCATCGCCTCCCGGCTCGCCGGCCAGGGTCCCGTCATCTCCCCCGCAGCGGCGTCCGAGGCCGTCGAGGAGCTCCGGGCCGGGGCCGACCGGTCGACCGCGCTGGTGCGCGACTTCACCGGGCTCGTCGCCGCCGACCACACCGCGCCCGTCCTCGTCGTCGACCGGCCCGGCTGGATCCAGGCCAACGCCGACGCGTTCCGCCACCTCGTCTCGCCGCTGGTCGACCAGATCAGCTCCAAGAAGCCGCCGACCGGGGTCGCCCTGGCCGTCGGCTCCAAGGTCACCGGCGCCGAGGTCGGCGGCCAGCTGGGGTTCCTCGCCGGCAAGGTGCTCGGGCAGTTCGACCCCTTCCACGCGCCCGACGGACGGCTGCTCCTCGTCGCGCCCAACATCGTCCACGTCGAGCGCGAGATCGGCGCCGTCCCGAGCGACTTCCGGCTGTGGGTCTGCCTGCACGAGGAGACGCACCGCGTGCAGTTCACCGCGGTGCCGTGGATGCGCGACCACCTCTTCTCCGAGGTCCAGGCGCTGTCGTCCACCGTCAGTCCCTCCGGCGTCGACGAGCTCGTCAAGCGCGTGTCCGAGGCGTTCAAGGGCGGCATCGGCAAGGGCGGCATCGTCGAGCTCCTCAGCACGCCGGAGCAGAAGGCGATCCTCGACCGCGTCACCGGGATGATGTCGCTCCTCGAGGGCCACGCCGACGTCGTCATGGACGGGGTCGGCCCCACCGTCATCCCGACCGTCGGCGACATCCGCAAGAGCTTCACCGAGCGCCGCAAGGGCGTCGGCGCCCTCGACCGGATGCTGCGCCGCCTCCTCGGCCTCGACGCCAAGATGGCGCAGTACCGCGACGGCGCCCACTTCGTCCGCTCCGTCGTCGACAAGGTCGGCATGGCCGAGTTCAACGCCGTGTGGGAGCGCGCCGAGCACCTGCCGTCCAAGGCCGAGCTCTCCGACCCCGACGCCTGGGTCTCGCGGGTCCTCGGCTGAGGCTGTCGTGACGCTCGACCCGGCCGTCGCCGCCGTACGCCTCGCCGTACGCCGCTGGCTCGGCCCCCCGGACACCGCCACCGTCCTCGTCGCCTGCTCCGGCGGTGCCGACTCGCTGGCCCTGCTGGCCGCCACCGTCTTCGAGGCGCGTCGGCGCCCGCTGCGCGTCGTCGGGGCCGTGGTCGACCACGGGCTCCAGGACGGCTCCGCCGACCACACGGCCCGCGTGGTCGCGCAGATGGCCGCGCTCGGGGTCGACGAGACCGTCTCGGCCCGCGTCACGGTCGACGCCCCCGGCCTCGGGCCCGAGGCCGGCGCGCGCGAGGCGCGCTACGACGTGCTCGACCAGATGGCCCGCCACTTCGGCGCCCGCCAGGTCCTGCTCGGCCACACCCTCGACGACCAGGCCGAGACGGTGCTCCTCGGGCTCGCCCGGGGGAGCGGGGGACGGTCGATGGCCGGCATGCGGCTGGGGTTCCAGCGCGACGACGACGTCGACGGTCCCCACTTCGGCCGCCCGCTGCTCGGCGTGCGCCGGGAGCAGACCGAGGCCGCCTGCCGCGCGGAGGGCATCGAGTGGTGGACCGACCCGCACAACGTCGACCCGCGCTTCGCCCGCTCCCGGGTGCGCCAGACCGTGCTGCCCGTGCTCGAGCGCGAGCTCGGGCCCGGCATCTCCGAGGCCCTCGCCCGCACCGCCGACCAGCTCCAGGCCGACTCCGACTACCTCGACACCGCCGCGGAGGAGTGGCTGCGCGACGTCTACGACGCCGACCGCGGCTTCGTGGTGTGGGGCCTCGAGCCGCTGGCGCCGGCGATCCGCAACCGGGTCCTCCGCCTCGCCGCGCTCGCCGCCGGCAGCCCGCCGTCGGAGCTGACCGCCGGCCACGTCGGGGCGCTCGCCGAGCAGGTCCTCAACACCACGCACCTCCCGCGCCAGATCCAGCTGCCGGGCCACGTGACCGCGATCCGCGAGGGTGATGTCCTGCGCTTCGTGCGGTCACCACTAGCCTGATCGCCATGGACGCAGCCCACGTCGACGACGACCTCGTCAACGTCCTCTTCACCGAGCAGCAGATCCACGAGAAGGTCGGTGAGCTGGCCGCGGCCATCGAGCGCGACTACGAGGGCCGCGAGCTGCTCATCGTGGGCATCCTCCGCGGCGCTGTGATGGTGATGGCCGACATGGCCCGCGCCTTCACCCGCCACGTCGAGATGGACTGGATGGCGGTGTCGTCCTACGGCTCCGGCACCAAGTCGAGCGGCGTCGTCCGCATCCTCAAGGACCTCGACACCGACATCTCCGGCCGCGACGTCGTCATCGTCGACGAGATCATCGACACCGGCCTCACCCTCTCCTGGCTCACCGCCAACCTCGCCTCGCGCAACCCCGCCAGCGTCGAGATCTGCACCCTCCTCCGCAAGCCCGAGGCCCTGCAGATGCCCGTCGACGTCAAGTACGTCGGCTGGGACATCCCCAACGAGTTCGTCGTCGGCTACGGCCTCGACTACCGCGAGCGCTACCGCAACCTGCGCGACATCGGGACCTTGGCTCCGCACGTCTACAGCTAGGTCGCACCTCCCACGTCGGCTGAGGTGCGAGCGCAGCGAGCCTCGAAGCCACCTTGTTGTCGTGGGGCCATTCGGTGTCCGGGTCGGGTGGCCGCGCGCGTAGCAGACCGCGTCTCGGCGTCAAGGCGCGTCGCCCGCTTCGCGGCGCCTGCGGCGGCCTTGACCCCGAGCCTCTCGCGGTCTGCAACGGCGCGCTCAACGGCGGAGCCTCGCAAGCTCGGCCCGCCGCCGCTGGCGCGGCCACCCGACCCGGCGGTGCGTGAGCCACCGTTCCGGGCGGTCTGAGCTGCCGGTTCGGTGGCTGACGCACCGCCGGGCGGGTCGGGCCGGGTGGGCGGTCAGTGAGCCACCGTTCCGGGCGATCCGAGGTGCCGGTTCGGTGGCTGACGCACCGCCGGCCCGGGTCAAGCTCCGAGAGTGAGGTTCTAGGACGAAACTCCCGCTTCCCGGCCAGAGCTTCGTGCGAGAACCGGGAGAAACGTCAGGTCAGCGTGACCAGTGGTGCAGATGCTAGGCGCGCGGACAGCCCGACCACCCATGACCCAAGGTGGTCTGGGGTCCTGGGTGCGACCACCACACCCACCCAGAAACACCCCGTACCAGAGGGTCACCTCACAACCGGGGGGAGTGACGTGCCCACTCGCCTGAGAGGATGGTGTCGTCCCCGGCTCCCTGTACCGTCGAGGGCTCAGTCGTGCTACCTGCGGAAGTGTGGTCGTGAAGCGGATTTTCAAGGGTCCTTGGATCTGGATCGGTGTGGCGGTGCTCGCCGTCGTCCTCGCGCTGCAGTTCCTCGCGTCCGGCGGTGGTTACGACGAGGTCCCGACCTCCCGGTTGCAGCAGTACATCGCTGACGGGGACGTCAAGGAGATCAAGTTCATCGACGGTGAGCAGAAGATCGAGGTCACCCTCCAGAAGGGCGTCCGCGACAGCGGCGACAAGGTCATGTCCTACTGGGTCCTCGGGCAGCAGCAGGGCATCATCGCCCAGGCCGACGCCCAGCTGGAGACCAACGGCGGCAAGATCGAGAAGCTCGAGTCCGACAACCCGCAGCCGAGCACCCTGGCCAGCATCTTCTTCACGCTGATCCCGTTCATCCTCATCATCCTGCTGTTCCTGTGGCTCATGAACAGCGTGCAGGGCGGTGGCGGCCGGGTCATGCAGTTCGGCAAGTCCAAGGCCAAGCTGATCTCCAAGGACATGCCCAAGACGACGTTCGCCGACGTCGCGGGGTGTGACGAGGCGATCGAGGAGCTCGGCGAGATCAAGGAGTTCCTCCAGGAGCCCGCCAAGTTCCAGGCCGTGGGCGCCAAGATCCCCAAGGGCGTGCTGCTCTACGGCCAGCCCGGAACCGGCAAGACCCTCCTCGCGCGCGCCGTCGCCGGCGAGGCAGGGGTGCCGTTCTACTCGATCTCCGGCTCCGACTTCGTCGAGATGTTCGTGGGTGTCGGCGCGAGCCGCGTCCGCGACCTCTTCGAGCAGGCCAAGGAGAACGCGCCGGCCATCGTCTTCATCGACGAGATCGACGCCGTCGGGCGCCACCGCGGCACCGGCATGGGCGGCGGCCACGACGAGCGCGAGCAGACCCTCAACCAGCTCCTGGTCGAGATGGACGGCTTCGACGTCCGTGGCGGCGTCATCCTGATCGCCGCGACCAACCGGCCCGACGTGCTCGACCCGGCGCTGCTGCGTCCCGGTCGCTTCGACCGCCAGATCTCCGTCGACGCGCCCGACCTGGCCGGCCGCACCCAGATCCTCCAGGTCCACGCCCGCGGCAAGCCGCTGGCGCCCGACATCAAGCTGGCCGACACCGCTCGTCGCACCCCGGGCTTCTCGGGTGCCGACCTGGCCAACGTGCTCAACGAGGCGGCGCTGCTCACCGCCCGCAACAACAAGAAGACCATCGACGCCGAGGCGCTCGACGAGGCCATCGACCGCGTCATCGCCGGACCCCAGCGGCGCACGCGCCTGATGAGCGAGCAGGAGAAGCTCGTCACCGCCTACCACGAGGGCGGCCACGCCCTGGTGGCCGCGGCGATGCCGCGGACCGACCCGGTCCACAAGATCACGATCCTGCCGCGCGGGCGGGCCCTCGGCTACACGATGGTGCTGCCCGACGAGGACAAGTACTCGCAGACCCGCTCCGAGCTGCTCGACAAGCTGGCCTACATGCTCGGCGGCCGCGCCGCCGAGGAGATGATCTTCCACGACCCGACCACGGGTGCGGGCAACGACATCGAGAAGGCCACCAGCCTGGCGCGCGCCATGGTCACGCAGTACGGCATGACCGAGCGTCTCGGTGCGATCAAGCTCGGCGGAGACGCCGAGCAGCCGTTCCTGGGCCGCGACATCGGCCACTCGCGCAACTACAGCGAGGACGTCGCCGCGATCGTCGACGACGAGGTCAACAAGCTGCTGACGACCGCCCACCAGGAGGCGTTCGACGCGCTCGAGGACAACCGCGACGTGCTCGACGCCCTGGTGCTGGCGCTGCTCGACAAGGAGACCCTCGACAAGGAGCAGGTCGCCAAGATCTTCGAGCCGCTGCGTCGTCGCCCCGAGCGTCCGGCCTGGACCGGCTCGCCGACCCGCAAGCCGTCCGAGATCCCGGCGGTCGAGATCCCCCAGGCGATCCGCGACCGCGTCGCGGCCAACGGCCTCCTCGCCAAGCACGAGGAGGGCGGCGCCGTCGTCGTCACCCCGCCGGGTCCCGGCGGCGACGTCCACGACCCCAGCCTTGGTGGCGGCGGGTCCGAGCCGTCTCCGCCCTGGCCAGGCTCCTGACGTGGTCGACCCCATCGACCGGAGCGAGGTCGACCCGGCGAAGGTGCCGGAGTTCGACCACGCCCGGGCGGAGGCGGCCGTGCGCGAGCTGCTCCACGCCATCGGTGAGGACCCCACCCGCGAGGGACTGCTCGAGACGCCGGCCCGCGTCGCGCGTGCCTACGCCGAGCTGACCGCCGGGCTGCGCCAGCGGCCCGAGGACGTGCTCACCACGACGTTCGACCTCGGCCACGACGAGATGGTCCTGGTGCGCGACATCGAGCTGTGGTCGATGTGCGAGCACCACCTCGTGCCGTTCACCGGTGTCGCCCACGTCGGCTACATCCCGGCCGTCTCGGGCAAGATCACCGGGCTCTCCAAGCTGGCGCGGCTCGTCGACGTCTACGCCAAGCGGCCCCAGGTCCAGGAGCGCCTGACCACCCAGGTCGCCGAGGCCATGATGGACATCCTCGAGGCTCGCGGCGTCATCGTCGTCATCGAGGCCGAGCACCTCTGCATGACCATGCGCGGCGTCAAGAAGGCCGGCGCCCGCACCATCACCTCGGCGGTCCGCGGCTCGATGCGCACCGACGCCGCCACCCGCGCCGAGGCGATGGCGTTGATCCACCGGGTCCGGTGACCCCCGACGTCGCGCGGCTCGTCCCACGGGCCGCCGACCTGATCGGTCCGGGCACGGTCGTCGTCCTGGCGCCGACCGACACCGACCTGACGCCTCTCGACGCGGCCGGGCGGGTCGTCCTACCCCTGCGCCACGAGGGTGGCCCGAACGCCCTCCACGACGCCCTCACCGTCCTGGGTCACGTCGACGCGGTGGTCGACGTGCTGCGCGGTCCCGGGGTGGTCACCCGGCTCCCCGTCCTCCTCCAGCACCTACGTCGAGGGGGCCGGCTGGTCGTCGCGCTGCCCCGGCGCGCCGAGGTCCGGGCCACCGTCACCGACCTGCTCGACG
>NZ_JAURVJ010000104.1 GCF_030655615.1 Nocardioides sp. | reverse complement strand
TCGTGGTCGACCTGGGCGGCGCCTTCGAGGGGTAGGCACTGGGTGCGTTCGGCGATGCGGACCGCGCGCCACAGGGGGACCTCGAGGTCGAGGACGCGTTGCCACAGCAGGGGGAGTCGGTAGCGGAGCTCGAGGGCGTTGCCGAGGTAGTGGGTCACGGAGCCGGCGGAGAGTCCGAGGGTGCAGGCGAGGTCCCAGGTGTCGTACTCGCTGATCCAGGGGCAGCCGGGTCCGCCGAGCTGGAGCCCGGGTGTGCCGGGTTCGGTGGCCGGGCCGGTGGCCTCATGGGTGGTGGCCCAGTCGAGGGTGGCGAGGAGCTTGGCGACCTCGGCTTGGCGTGCCCATTCGTCGGCTGCGGCGACCGCGGCGAGGGCCGGGTCGGTGAGCTGGCGGGTGGTGGGCATGGCCCGATTCTACGCCTGCATGCGGTTATTCGAAAGTGTTGTCGAGAGTTCTGTAGAGAACTTCTTGGGTGCTGGTGGGTGGGGTGGGGTGGGTCGGTGGCAGGGGTCTCGACGCGGGCTCGCCGGGGGCTCGCCCGGCTCGACCACCGTGGGGGCGAGGTGTGGGTGGTCGCTGGGTCAGCGGGGGACGCGCACGAGCAGGCGCCCGTGGATGCACTCCATGTGCAGCTCGCGGCCGGGGCCGATCGAGTCGCCGTCGAGCTGGCGGGGGGTGTCGACGCTGGCGCGGATCGAGACGGTGCGGCCGGTCATCCGGTTGATGGTGTCGTCGGTGCGGGAGCGCTTGGCGAGCACGCGGACGGCTAGCGGGATCCAGGACAGGAAGCGGCGCGGGTAGAGCAGGACGACGTCGAGCTGGCCGTCGTCGATGGCGGCGTCGGGGAGCAGGGGCATGCCGGCCTGGAGGTAGCCGACGTTGCCGACGACGATCGTGCGGGCGCGGTGCTTGGTGTAGTCGGCGCCGTCGATCGAGATCTCGACCCGGGTGACGGGGAACATCAGCGACTTCAACGCCGACAGCACGTAGGCGAGCCAGCCGACCTTCTTCTTGATGTCCTCGTTGACGCCCTCCATGATCGCGGCGTCGAAGCCCATGCCGGCCATCACCATGAAGTGGCTCTCGAACCTCTCCGGCACCCCGTCCGCGTCCTCGTCGACGACCTCGCCGTGGGGGTCGGCCGGCCGGTCGCCGGTGACGGCGACCATGTCGATGGCGCGGTCCTGGCCGGTGAGGGCGATGTCGATGGCGGCCCGGATGTAGAGCGGGATGTCGAGGTTGCGGGCCAGCAGGTTGCCGGTGCCGGCGGGGATGATGCCGACCGGGATACCGGTGCCGGCGAGCTCGGCGGCGACCTCGCGCACGGTGCCGTCGCCGCCGCAGACGATGACCAGGTCGGCGCCCGCGACGGAGGCCTCCTCGGCCTGGCCGGTGCCGGAGTCCTCGGGGGTGGTCAGGTGCCAGGTCGGGTCGCGCCAGCCGGCCGCGCGCGCCATCGCGATGACGGTGGTCTTGAAGACCTCGACGTCCTCGACCTTGATCGGGTTGAGCACGACCGCGAGCCGCTTGGAGGAGGGGAGCGCCTGGGGCAGGGGCTCGCTCCCGAGCGCGTGGCTGACCGGCAGCGGGCTGTAGACGACGAGCCCGACGAGCACGACGGCCGTGCCGAGCAGGGCCCCGGCCACGACGTCCGACGGGTAGTGGCGCCCGAGCAGCACCCGGTCGAGCGCGACTGCGACGGCCAGCAGCACCGCGACCCCCGAGAGCAGCCGGCGGATGGCGCCGCGGCGCACGAGCATCACCACCAGCACGACGACGATCCCGGCCAGCGCCGCGGCCGAGGAGGCGTGACCCGAGGGGAACGACTTGCTGTCGAGCAGCTCCTCGAGGTCCTGCCACTCCGGTCGCGCGCGTCCGAAGAGGAGCTTGGCCCCGGTCGTGAGGAGGGAGGTCGCCAGCATGACGCCGACCACGAAGACGGCGGCCCGCCGGTGGTTCTTGGCCCACAGGCCCGCCGCGAGCAGGCAGGTGTAGACCGTCATCCCGACGGTCGCGAAGAGGTCCTCGACGACGAGCAGGGCCCCGCGCAGGCCGCGGTCGTCGAGCGCCCACTCGCGAGCGGAGCGCCCCCGGTGGTCGACGTCGACGATCCAGCTCCAGTCCTGCTGCACCGAGACGGCGATCAGGCCGAACAGCAGCAGGCACGCCAGGGCCCAGCCGAGCCGGGACGTACGGGGGCGGTCGAGCAACGCGGATCCTTCGTACTGGTGGGTAGGCCGGGACGGCCAAGTATGACGAACCGCAACTGACGTGAGCCGACCGCCGTACGGCGGATAGCCTCGGCACCATGATCGACGCCCGCCTCCTCCGTGACGACCCCGACCGCGTACGTGCCGCCCAGGCCAAGCGCGGTCTGTCCGACGAGGTGGTCGACCGGGCGCTGTCCGCCGACACCGCCCGTCGCCAGGCGATCGCATCGTTCGAGGCCAAGCGCGCGGAGCAGAAGTCGCTCGGCGCGCAGATCCCGAAGGCGCAGGGCGAGGAGAAGCAGGCCCTGCTCGCCCAGACCAAGACCCTCTCGGCCGAGGTCAAGGACGCAGAGGCCGCCCGCGTCGCCGCCGAGGAGGCGTGGAACGACGCCATCCTCGCGATCCCCAACCCGGCCGCCGACGAGGCGCCCGCCGGGGGCGAGGACGACTTCGTGGTGCTCGAGACGATCGGCACCAAGCCCGAGTTCGACTTCGAGCCGCGCGACCACGTCGACCTCGGCCGGATGCTGGGCGCGATCGACCTCGAGCGCGGCGCCAAGGTCTCGGGCTCGCGCTTCTACTTCTTCACCGGCATCGGCGCCCGCCTCCACCGCGCCCTGGTCAACATGGCGATGGACCTGGCCGCCGCCAACGGCTTCATCGAGGTCATCCCCCCGTCGCTGGTCAAGCCGCGCGCCATGGAGGGCACCGGCTTCCTCGGCCAGGCGGCCGACGACGTCTATCGCATCGAGGGCCAGGACCTCTACCTCGTCGGCACCTCCGAGGTGCCGATGGCGGCGTTCCACGCCGACGAGATCCTCGACGGCGGCGCGCTGCCGCTGCGCTACGCCGCCTACAGCCCCTGCTTCCGCAAGGAGGCCGGCTCGCACGGCAAGGACACCCGCGGCATCTTCCGGGTTCACTGGTTCGACAAGGTCGAGATGTTCGTCTACACGACCGTCGAGGAGTCCTACGCCGAGCACCAGCGGCTGCTCGCGTGGGAGAAGGAGTTCATGGACAAGCTCGAGCTCCACTACCGCGTCATCGACGTGGCGGCCGGCGACCTCGGCACCTCGGCCCAGCGCAAGTTCGACTGCGAGGCGTGGATCGCGTCGCAGGGCCGCTTCCGCGAGCTGACCTCGACGTCCAACTGCACCGACTTCCAGAGCCGTCGCCTCGACATCCGCACCCGCGGCACCGGGGGCGACACCACGCCGGTGGCGACCCTCAACGGGACGCTCTGCTCGACCAACCGGCCGATCATCGCGCTGCTCGAGACCCACCAGCAGGCGGACGGGTCGGTCCGGGTGCCGCAGGCGCTGCAGCCCTACCTCGGTGGCCTCGAGGTCCTCAAGCCCCTCGGCTGACGGGGGCGGCCTTGCGGCCGAAGACCTGGCAGCGGATCCGGTACGACGCCACACGCTGCTCCGCCAGCGCGGCGCTCAGCGCGCGGCCGACGGCCCGGCCGAGCGCGCCGTCGGGGCCGTGGTCGGCGCCGCTGTCGAGCGCCTCGTCGGCGCTTTGGTCATCGAGGACGACCGTCACGGCACGACCGCCGACCAGGGTGACGGTGACGAGCCCGTCGGGGGAGCGGGCCTCGACGACGGACGCCGCGATCCGGTCGGCGGCGTCGCGGTCGCGGGCCGAGAGCGGTCGCGGGTCGGACCGGAGCCCGGCCGTCACGGCCGAGCGGCGCGCGTCGGCGTACGCCGTCAGCAGGCGGGTGCCCAGCAGCGCCAGCCGGGCCTCGAGGACGTCGTAGCCCAGCTCGTCGGCCAGCCGGTCGGGCACGGTCGCCTCGACGTGGGCGGCGCGGTCGCGGGCGGTCACGGTGACCCGGATGCCGTCGGCCTCGACCGACTCCAGCACCGTCACGCCGGCACCTCGAGCACGCCGGGGCGCTCGGTCAGCGAGGAGCGCTGGAAGACCAGGTGGGGGGCGCTCTGCTCGAGTGCGCCGAGGAAGTCGTCGAGCCCGTCGCGCACCTTGGTCTCCTGCGCGGTGATGGCGCGCTTGATCGTGTCGACGCCGTCGAGCATCCCGGCGACGACCATGCCGGGCAGGGCGCCCGGGGCCTGCTGCGTCTCGCCGACCGCCGCCGAGCCCACACCGGCCGCGGCCGAGATGACCGAGAAGACGACGGGGGCCGTCGTACCCCCCGACAGCACCGTCGAGACGACGCCGGCGACCGCGCCGATGACCGTCAGCGCGAAGCCCCAGTCGCTGCCGTCGTCCTCGATCGCGGCGTAGAGCGCCTTCTCGGCCTGCTGGACCAGGTCGAGGACGCTGCGCTCGGCCTCCTTCCAGATCGCGGCCTCGGCGAAGAGCGACGAGCGCAGCACGGCCAGGCAGAGGAACTGGTTGGGCCGGACCGGGACCTCGAACGGGCCGGCGTAGATGTCGTCGAAGGCCGCCTGGGCCGCTCCCTCCCACCGGGTCACGTCGTGGCCGACCTGGGAGACGTAGCCCATCGCCGGGTTGGCGCCGGTGAAGCCGCGCAGCAGCTCGGCACCCGCTCCGCCCGTGCCGTTGCTGACGAGCGCCATCGCGGAGGTGACCTCGGTGATGAGCGGCTCGAACGACTTCTCCGTCGGCATCGACAGGAAGGGCTCGAAGACGCCGGGGACCTCGTCGGGCTGGATCGGCCAGATGTCGAAGAAGTTGTCCTCCAGCTCCTTGGACCAGAGGTGGACGATCGCGGCGGTGCGGGCGAGGGAGTCCACGGCCTTGCGCAGCTCGGCGCTCATCGGTGGCACCCCTCGAGGCGCGAGGCGATGTCCTTGAGTCCCGACTCGGCCGCCTCGTCGACGCCGCTCACGTCGCGCACCATCTGCTGCAGGATGAAGCCGACGTCGACGAGGTCCTGGCCCACGCTGCTCGCGTTGGCGTCGAGGACGGCGATCACGGCCCGGAACTGGGCGGCGGGCCCGTGGTCGCCGATGCCCAGGCCTCCCTCTCGGGACATCGCGGAGTCGGGCGAGATCCCGCTGACGTGGGCGGCCGCGTCGAGGAACGCGCGGCCGGCGTCGTCGAGCAGGCCGGCGTCCTTGATGAGCTCCCCGGTGTGCATGGCCAGCTGTTCGGCCGTCCAACCCATGGCGGTCCCCTCCTCTGCTGAGTCGGTACGACGCCGGGGGGAGCCGGTCGCACCGGAGCGGCCCGAGTGGACGCTGCCGGGCCTCCTCCCCCACCGCGTCCCCCGGGAAACAGCCCCGCTCTAGGCTGGTCCTCCCATGACGACCACGACGGACCTCCCATGAGCGGCGAGATCGGCTGGACGCCGCGACTCGTGGCGCTCGACATCGACGGCACGCTCCTGAAGTGGATCGAGGGCGCCGGGACGGTCCACGAGGAGGTCTCGCCGCGGGTCCACGACGCGATCCACCGCGCCCACGCTGCCGGCGCCCACGTCGTGCTGTCGTCGGGCCGCTCGCCGCACGGGATGACCGCCATCGCCGACCTGCTCGGGCTGCCCGGCCAGGGTGACGACCGGCTGTGGGTCGTCGCGAGCAACGGCGCGGTCGTCTTCCGCTACCTGCCCGGGGGCGAGGTCGACGTCGTCGTCGAGGAGACCTTCGACGCGGGCCCGGCCGTCCGCGCGATCCTGCAAGAGCGCCCCACGGCGCGGGTGGCCATCGAGGAGCGCGGCCAGGGCTACCGCGTGACCACGCCCTTCCCCGACGGGGAGCTGTCGGGCGAGATGTTCGTGACCGAGGTCGACGACCTCGTCGCCCTGCCGGTGAGCCGCGTGATCATCCGCGACCCCGACGCCACCGCCGACGACTTCGTCGCCCTGGCCGCCGGGCTCGGCCTCCACGGCACCGACTACGTCGTCGGCTGGACCGCCTGGCTCGACCTCACCCCGGTCGGTGTGTCCAAGGCGTCCGGGCTCGACCACGTCTGCACCGAGCTCGGCCTCACCGCCGCCGACGTCCTGGCGATCGGCGACGGGCGCAACGACATCGAGATGCTCCGCTGGGCCGGCCGCGGGGTGGCGATGGGTCAGGCCGTCGAGCTCGTGCTCGAGGCCGCCGACCACGTGACCGAGACGGTCTACGACGACGGCGCGGCGGTCGAGCTCGAGCGCTGGTTCCCGTGACCGAGGCGGGCCCCGGGCCGGAGCTCCCGGAGCGGCTGAGCACCGAGCGGCTCCGGCTCATCCTCGTCACGGTCGCCGACGCCGAGGACATGCGGGCCGGTCGCCGCCAGGACCGCTGGCACCCCGACTACCCGCGCCAGGACGACCTCGACGCCGCGTCGATGGTCCGTGACGTCAGCACCTGGGGCCCGCGCCACGTCGTCCTCGACGCGCTGGCCGTCGGCTCGCTCGGCTTCTTCGGCCCGCCGGAGGACGACGAGGTCGAGGTCGGCTACGGCCTCGTCGCGGACGCGCGCGGTCGCGGCGTCGCCACCGAGGCCCTGCGGTGCGTGCTGGCCGAGACCGACCGGGTCGGCGTACGCGTCCGCGCGCGCACCGAGCCCACCAACCGCGCCAGCGTCCGGGTCCTGGCCAAGGCCGGCTTCACCGACCTGCGCGGCAGCGACGACGAGGGCCTGCTGGTGATGGCCCGCCCCCTGCCCGCCTCGTGAGCGCCCCGGGCCTGGTGGCCAGCGACCTCGACGGCACCCTCCTGCGCTCCGACGGCACCGTCTCGGGCGCCACCCGGCGCGTGCTGGCGGCGGTCGAGGACGCCGGCGTGCCGGTGGTCTTCGTCTCCGGCCGGCCGCTGCGCTGGATGACCCACCTGTGGGAGATGGTCGGCGCCCACGGGCTCGCGATCGCCGGCAACGGTGCGGTCGTCTACGACGTCGCCGCCGGTGAGGTACGCCGTCTCCACGGCATCGAGCGCGCCGCCGGGCTGGCGGTGGTCGAGACGATCCGGACCGCCGTGCCCGGGGCGCTCTTCGCGTTCGAGGACCTGGGTGGCATCGCGATCGAGACGGCCCAGTTCAAGGAGGACCTCACCGACCGTGTCGGTCCGGTCGCCGAGCTGTGGAGCGACAGCGTCACCAAGGTGCTCGTCCGCGGACCCGGCCTCGAGCCCGCCGAGCTCCAGGAGCGCGTCGCCGCCGCCGTCGGGGACGCCGCCACCGTGACCTGGTCGATGCCCGGACTGGTCGAGATCAGCGCCACCGGCGTCACCAAGGCCGCCGCCCTGGCCGAGGTCTGCGACGGCCTCGGCGTGCCATCCGCCGACGCCGTCGCCTTCGGCGACATGCCCAACGACCTGGCGATGCTGGCCTGGGCCGGCACGTCCTACGCGGTCGCCAACGCCCACCCCACGGTGCTCGCCGGCGCCGACCACGTCGCACCCGGCCACGACGCCGACGGCGTCGCGCAGACGCTGGCCCGACTGGTCCCGATCACCCCCGATCTGTTGTGATGGTCCGCGTGAACCCCGCCCCCCGCGCCGCCCGTCGTGCTGCGTGGCGTGCCGCAGGGCGCGCCCTCGCGGTGACGCTGCTCGGTGCGCTCGCCGCCGGGCTGCTGCTCGCCTGGGTGCCTGCCGGCACCGCCCACGCCGCGTCGTCGAGGCCGGCCCCGGCGGTCGCCGCCGGCCTGGCCGACGGCGAGCGCGTCGTGTTCACCGGCACCTTCGTGCGGGTGCCGCGCAAGGACTTCACCGGCCCCGTGCCGATCCGCCGCTACCAGGTCGCCGTGTCGCGGGTCTTCGAGGGGACCATCACCACCAGCCGGGTCACCGTGCGCTCGCAGATCGCGCTCGAGAGCTGCCGGGCCGCCGGCTCCGGGGTCGGCCAGGGTCAGGCCAACCAGGGCCAGGCCAACGGCTCCGGCCAGTCCGGTGCCGCCCAGCAGGAGCGCGCCGGGGAGCCGACGACGCCCGCCGCGCCCACGAGCACGACCTCGCCGTCCCCCGGGTCGCCGACCTCGCCCGCCGTACCCACGATCGACAAGCAGCTGCGGGTCTTCGACGCGACGGTCGACGGAGGCGAGTACGTCGTCGACGTGTGCAAGGGCGCCGTCGTCGCCGACGAGACCGTGCTCGACGGCGTGGTCGCCGAGTTCGGTGAGGGGGTCGCTCCGGGCGCCGAGGAGGAGCCCGCCGCCCCGCTCGACGAGGTCGACTACCGCTGCCCCGACACCGGTGACTCCGTCGAGCTCGACGACCGCAGCTCCTGCGACGCGCTCCAGGACGGCTCGTCGTTCGACCGCTCGGCCGCGCCGGGCCTGGCGCTGGTCATCGTCGGTGTGCTGGGCCTGCTCGTCGCCCGGCGGATGGGCCGCAAGGCCTGACGGCTCGGCTAGAGGTACATCCCGCCCGTGCCGGGACCGTCCTCGGCCGGCTGCTGCGGGGCGCCGGGCTGCTCCGCGCCGGGCTGGCCGGGCATGCCCATTCCGGGCGGCAGGGCGCGGCGGATCTGCTCGAACTGGGCGCGCGCGGCCATCTGCTGGGCATAGATCGCGGTCTGGATGCCGTGGAAGAGACCCTCGAGCCAGCCCACGAGCTGGGCCTGCGCGATCCGCAGCTCGCCCTCGGAGGGCACGCCGTCGGCGAAGGGCAGCGACAGCCGCTGCAGCTCCTCGACGAGCTCGGGAGCCAGGCCCTGCTCGAGCTCCTTGATCGACGACGCGTGGATCTCCTTGAGGCGGGCCCGGCTGGCCTCGTCGAGCGGCGCCGCCTTCACCTCCTCGAGGAGCTGACGGATCATGCTCCCGATCCGCATCACCTTGGCCGGCTGCTCGACGAGGTCGGTGAGGTTGCGGCCCTCGCCCTCCCCGTCGTCGTCGCCGTCCCCGGCGGCCTGGCCGACGCCAGCCAGCGCGGAGGCGGGCACGGCGCCGATCGCCTTGCCGTCGGGGCCGATGATGACCACCTGCTGCTCCTGCTCGGCGGCCTGCGGGTCGGGCTGCTGCTGCTGCTCGCTCATGGCCCCACGGTATCCACCGGGGCCAGCCCCACCGGAGGGCGCCGGGGCGCCGTCAGACAGTCAGCACGATCTTGCCGGTGTGGCTCCCGGCGTCCATCAGCTCGTGGGCCTTCTGGACATCGTCGAGCGTGAGCGTCTGCTCGACGATCGGCCGGATGGTGCCGTCGGCGACCAGCGGCCACACGTGCTCGAGGACCGAGGCGACGATCGCAGCCTTGTTGGCGACCGGCCGCGCGCGCAGCGACGTCGCGATCACGGCCGCCCGCTTGGCGAGCAGCTGGGAGAGGTCGAGCTCGGCCTTGGTGCCGCCCTGCATGCCGATGACGACCAGGCGTCCCTCGGTGGCCAGGGCCTCGAGGTTGCGGGACAGGTAGGAGGCGCCCATGTTGTCGAGGATGACGTCGACGCCGTCGCCGTCGGTGGCCTCGCGGACGACCTCGACGAAGTCCTCGTCGTGGTAGTTGATGGTGACGTCGGCGCCGAGGTCGGCGCAGAACCTCAGCTTCTCGGGGGTCCCGCCGGTCGTCAGGACCTGGGAGCCGAGCGCGTGGGCGAGCTGGATGGCGAAGGTGCCGATCCCGCCGGCGCCGCCGTGGACGAGGAACGACTCGGTGGGCTTCAGCCCCGCCACCATGAACACGTTGGACCACACCGTGCACGCCACCTCGGGCAGCGCGGCCGCGTGGACCAGGTCGACGCCGGCGGGGACCGGCATCACCTGCCCGGCCGGTACGACGACCCGCGAGGCGTAGCCGCCGCCGGCGAGCAGGGCACAGACCTCGTCGCCGACGGACCAGCCGTCGACGCCGTCACCGACCGCCGAGACGGTGCCGCTGCACTCGAGCCCGATGGTCTCGCTGGCCCCGGGCGGCGGGGGATAGAAGCCCTTGCGCTGCAGGGTGTCGGCGCGGTTGACCGCCGTCGCCGCGACGTCGATCGCGACCTCGCCCGGACCGGGCTCGACGTCGGGGACCTCCTGGACCGACAGGATCTCGGGACCGCCCGCGCCGTCGGCGACGACGGCCCTCACTTCGTGTCCCCGGCGTCCTGGGTCTCGTCGGAGTCGGAGTCGGAGTCGTCGTCATCGTCGTCGTCGCCCTCGAGGTCGACCGTGTGGTCGATCGTGGTGTCCTCAGGGATCGGGTCGTCGATGTCGTCGGGGTCGGGAGCGTCCGCGGGGCGGTCCCAGCTCTCGGCCAGCTCCTGCGCCTTGCCGGCGAGGCGCTCGATCGTCACGGGCCCGGCGCCGCGCCCGCCGGCGGCGTAGCCCAGCAGGTAGGCGGTCACCGGCCCGGCGTGGGCGTCGACCTTGTCGTGGGTCAGCTCGGCCAGGTCGGTCAGCAGCCCCTCGTCGACCTCGGTCTCGAGGTCGAGCACGTCACACAGCTCGTCGATCCAGTCGTGGAGGTTCACGGGTCCACCCTTTCCACGGTGAGCGTCAGTCCGCAAGATCCCGGGTGTCCCGGAGGTCGGCCCAGGTGTCGATGTCGCGGTGCTCGCGGCCCGTGGCGGGCACCTCGGCGAGGTCGAGCCGCGTGAGCAGCCGGTGCAGCGGGTGGTTGTGCTGGCCCTCGTGGTCGGGGCGGACCGCCTCGAGCCGGTCGCGGTCGACCACGAACGCGAGCTGGCGGCGGCCGTCGGGATCGACCAGCACGGCGCCGTCGTGGCCCGGCACGGCCTCGCGCAGCCGGCGGAGCGTCCCCGAGGTCACCCAGGGCATGTCGACGGCCAGGACGGCCACGGACGTCGTACGACGGAGCAGGGAGTCGCAGCCGGTCAGCAGGCCCGCGACGGGGCCGCCCCAGCGGGGGCTCTCGACGACGAAGGTCACGGGGCGGTCGGTCGGGATCTGCTCGCCGACGACGACCACCTCGGAGGCGTCGATGACGGCCTCGAGCGCGTGGGCGAGCAGCGACCGCCCGTCGACCTCGACGGTCGCCTTGTCGAAGCCACCGAGCCGGATCGCCTGGCCGCCCGCGAGCACGATCGCGCAGTAGGCGTCCAGGTCCACGGGCAGGTCCACGGACCCCAGCGTGCCACCCTGGAGGGATGGCAGCCGATCAGACCGACGTGATGCGCATCGCGCTGGTGCAGGAGGCCTCCGGGCTCGACCCCGAGACCAACCGCGCCCGGCTCGACGCCCTGACCCCCGACGACACCGACCTGGTGGTGTGGCCCGAGGCCTTCGCCCGCGACTTCGGCGAGGCCGGCTCCGACGTCAGCGCCTTCGCCGAGCCGGTCACGGGCGCGTTCGCGACCGAGGTCGCGCGCGTCGCCGGCGCCCGTCGTACGACCCTCGTGGCCGGGCAGTTCGAGACCAGCCACGACCCCGGGCGGCCCTTCAACACCCTCGTCGTGCGCGGCCCCGAGAACGCGTCCTACCGCAAGATCCACCTCTACGACTCGTTCGGCTACCGCGAGTCCGACCGGCTGGTGGCCGGCGATCCGGCGCCCGTCGTGGTGACGGTCGCGGGCTGGGCGGTCGGCGTGATGACCTGCTACGACCTGCGGTTCCCCGAGATGACGCGGCTGCTCGTCGACGCGGGCGCCGAGGTCGTGGTCGTGCCCGCGGCGTGGGTGGCGGGGGAGCGCAAGGTCGACCACTGGCGCACGCTGCTGCGGGCCCGCGCGATCGAGAACACCGTCTTCGTCGTCGCGGCCGGCCAGCCCGGGCCCCGCTACTCGGGCCACTCGATGGCCGTCGACCCGCTCGGCGACGTGCTCGTAGAGGCCGGCGACGGTCCCGAGGTCGTGCGCGCCGAGCTGCGCCGCGACGTGCTCGACGAGGCGCGCCGTACCAACCCCTCGCTCCGCAACCGGCGTCTCTGACCCCGGCTGTAGCCTTCGGGATCGTGTCCAGAGCAGCCGGTCGACGTCGCGCCGGGGCACCCCCGACGCCCGCCGCCGGCACGCTGCTCACGTCGGCGCCGGCCGAGTCTGCCGTGGTCGACGAGCCTGACGCGTCCGACGCGGCAGAGCCCCGCCCGGCCCGGCGCACCTGGGAGGACCGCGTCACCGCGTTCGGCGAGAGCCGCGCCCCGGTCGCGGCGTGGTTCGTCCTCGTCGCGGCGGGACTCGCGGCGCTCGTCTGCGCGATGGTGCCGGTCGGGCCGCACTGGCTCGGCGGCGCCGGCAGCGTGGTCGTCGTGGCGGCGTACTCCTGGGCGCTGGCGGCCCGCACCGGCGGCCGCCCCGTCGTCTTCGGCACGCTCGCGGTGGCGATCGGCGTCGCGGCCCTGCTCGTCGACGAGGACGCGCTCCGCACCGGCGCCGCCGTCACGACCGCAGCGGTCGCCGCCGTGCTCGGCGTGATGGCGACCGTGCCCGCGGTGACCTACTGGCGCGCGGCCCGCGAGTGCGTCCTGGCCGTGGCGATCGCGGCGGTCGGCGCGCTCGCGACGCTCGGGTTCGAGCCGACGATCACCGTCACCCGCTTCGAGTACGCCACCTTCGGCCTCTCGATGATCGGCGCCTTCGCCGTCGTCTACCGCCTCGGCGCGGGCCTCCACGGCCTCGGCCGCCGCGGCGTCGTCATCGTGGTCGTCGGCGGCGTCCTGCTCACCGCGACCCTGCTGTACGCCGAGCTGCTGCGGCGCTACGGCACCCCCGAGCTGGTCTCCACGCTGCTCGACGCCGTGGGGTGGAGCCGCCGCGAGCTCGGCGCCTTCCCACGCCCGATCGTGTCCGTGCTCGGCGTACCCGCCCTGGCCTACGGGTGCCACATGCGCGCCCGGCGCCGGCAGGGCTGGTGGATCTGCGCCTTCGGCGCTGCCGCCACCTCCGCCGTCGCCAACTCGCTGGCCAACCCGGCCATCGAGCGCTCCGAGAGCGTCCTGTCGGTCGTCTACGGCCTGGTCGTCGGTCTCGTCATCGGGTTCGTCGTCATCCGCCTCGACCTCCTCCTCACCGGCGAGACCCGCGGCTCGCGCGGGCGCCGCAGCCGCGCCGCCGAGCAGGCCTCGGCCCTCCGCCCCGAGCCCGCCAGGGGCAAGGCCCTGCTCTAAAGAGACCGACGCGCCGGAGGCGATCGGGCGCAGGCTGGATCGCGACCCTGACCAGATGGAAGTAATGGGCGCAGGCGCCCGGGCCACACGAGGACCCGACCACACGGCGCACGGAGGAGTGGTGCGGACCCCCGCGCGGGCCGGGCCCGCAAAGCCCGACGGGCGGGGAGCGGCTACCAGGCAGCGCGGGCCCGCCGCGCGAGGGAGCACCAGCTCCGACCAGACCAACGCAGAGGGGGCGGGATTCGAACCCGCGGTGGGTCTCCCCACGACCGCTTTCAAGGCGGTTCCGATCGGCCGCTCCGGCACCCCTCCGTGCCCGGCGCGCGAGGCACCGGACGGGAAGATCCTAGACGGGCCGCCGGGACGGCCGGGACGGACCTAGACGGCGAGGGTGAGGAGGACGTCGCCCTCCTGGACGACGTCGCCCGGCGCGACCTTGACGGCCTGGACGGTGCCGGCGGTCTCGGCGACGACGGGGATCTCCATCTTCATCGACTCCATCAGGGCGACCTCGTCGCCCACGGCGACCGCGTCACCGGGTCCGACGAGGACCTCGAGCACGTTGGCGACCATCTCGGCGACGATGTCGACGCGCTGCTCCCGGACCATGTCGGCGACGCTAGCCGTTACCGCCTGGTAGTCCGATCCGACGACGAGCGAGGACGGGTAGGGCCTGCTACTCGCTGCCGCCGAGCTCGAGCTCCACGGCGTCGTAGGCGAGGTCGTTGACCCGCTGGACGTGGTGGGTGACGTCGGCGACCAGGCGGGCGACCTCGGCGCGGACCGGGCCGATGTCGGGCTCCTCGAGGACGCGGGAGCCGAGGGTGCCCAGGCGCATGAGGAGGGCGTTGCGCTCGCGGAAGGCAGTGCCGCCGCGGGCGGCGAGCCAGCCCTCGCCGGACCCGTCGGTCCCGGGCGGGAGCTCCTCGAGCAGGGCGTCGCGGACGGCGGCCATCCGCTGCCGCATGGTCCAGCGCCAGCTGCCGAGGCCGGGGCCCTCGCGGCCGGGCGCCTCGTTGGCGCCGGCGAGGCCGCGCAGGGCGGCCGTCAGCGTCGCGCTCGTCGTTGACCTCGGCGA
>NZ_JAURVJ010000049.1 GCF_030655615.1 Nocardioides sp. | reverse complement strand
GGGTCGGGGGGGACCCCGGTCGACCCGTCGTCGATCGACGAGGGGTCGCCCGGCGGCGGGGTTGGTCAACAGATGCTTGGAACGATCCAACCCGCGCTAGGCTGAGCGGGTGCGGAGAGCAAAGATCGTGTGCACCCTGGGTCCGGCCACGAGCACCGAGCGGAGGATCCGCGAGCTCGTCTATGCGGGCATGGACGTCGCCCGGCTCAACATGAGCCACGGCAGCCACGCCGTGCACGCCGAGACCTACCGGCTGGTGCGCGAGGCCGCCGACGCCTCGGGCCACGGGGTCGGCATCTTCGCCGACCTGCAGGGCCCCAAGATCCGGCTGGCGACCTTCGCCGAGGGTCACGCGATCCTCAACCGCGGCCAGCGGTGGACCATCACCACGCGCGAGGTGCCGGGTGACGGCCAGGTCGCCGGGACGACGTACGCCGGTCTGCCCGGCGACGTCAACCCGGGCGACCCGATCCTCATCGACGACGGCAAGGTGCGGCTGCGCGTCGTGTCGGCCACCGACACCGACGTGGAGACCGAGGTGCTGGTCGGCGGCCCGGTGAGCAACCACAAGGGCATCAACCTGCCCGGCGTCGCGGTCTCGGTGCCGGCGATGTCGGAGAAGGACATCGCCGACCTGCGCTTCGCCCTGCACCTGGGGGTCGACTTCATCGCGCTGAGCTTCGTGCGCGACGCCCAGGACGCCGAGGACGTCCGCAAGATCATGCGCGAGGAGGGCAACCTGCTGCCCGTCATCGCCAAGATCGAGAAGCCCCAGGCCATCGACAACCTCGACGAGGTCATCGACGCCTTCGACGGCTTCATGGTCGCGCGCGGCGACCTCGCGGTGGAGTGCCCGCTCGAGGACGTGCCGTTCCTGCAGAAGGAGATCGTGCGCCGGGCGCGCATCAACGCCAAGCCGGTCATCGTGGCGACCCAGATGCTCGAGTCGATGATCACCAGCCCGTCGCCGACCCGCGCGGAGGCCAGCGACGTCGCCAACGCGGTCCTCGACGGCGCCGACGCTGTCATGCTCTCCGGCGAGACCAGCGTGGGGGACCACCCGATCCACACGGTCGAGACCATGGCCCGGATCATCACCTCGACCGAGGAGCACGCCCTCAACGGGCCGGCGTCCGGTCGGTTCACGACGATCGACTGGGACCCGCACACCGGCGGCGGCGTGATCGCCAAGGCGGCCGAGGAGGTCGCCGACCGGGTCGGCGCCAAGTACGTCGTCGCGTTCACCCAGAGCGGCGACTCCGCCCGACGGCTCTCGCGCATCCGCAGCCGCATCCCGGTGCTGGCCTTCACCCCGGAGAACCGGGTCCGCTCCCAGCTGTCGCTGACGTGGGGCGTCGAGACGTTCCGCACCGTCAGTGTCGACCACACCGACGAGATGGTGCGTCAGGTCGACGAGCACCTGCTCGCCATCGGGCGCGTCGAGGAGGGCGACCTCGTCGTCATCGTCGCCGGGAGCCCCCCGGGCATCCCCGGGTCGACCAACGCGCTGCGCATCCACCGGATGGGCGACGCGATCAACGAGGTCGCGCCGGCCTACCGGCGTCAGGGCTGAGCCACAGCCGTCCGGCCCGCTCGTCGTCGGCCACCAGCAGGACCGAGCGGCCGTCGGTGGCAGCCGTCATCACCCGTCCAGACCCGGCCGGGGGAGTGGTGGGGGTCGCGACCTGGTGCCACCCGGCGCCGTCGGTCGAGGTCCACAGCTGGTAGTCGGTGCCGTCGCTCACCGTGGTGACCACCAGCCCGTCGGCCGTGGCCAGACCGGCGACCGCCGGGGCGCTGGTGCGCCCGGGGTCGAGGCCGCCGAACGTCACGCCAGCCCGCCAGGTGCCGGCGGCGTCACGGTGCCACGCGCCGAACCGCTGGCCGCGCAGGCCGAGGGCCAGCAAGCCGTCGCCGCCACCGTCGGCGGCGACGCGCTCGAGGTCGCTGAACTCGTCGGTCGTCGGCACCTCCTCGCGCGTCCAGGAGCGGCCGTCGGCCGAGCTCCACGCCCAGGGCGCCAGCGCGCCGCCGCGACCGGCCAGGCCGGCACTGCCCACCAGGACCCAGCCGCGCCCGTCCGCGACCTGGTCGGTCGCGAGGAACCGGTGGTCGGGGTCGTGACGCAGCGCCGGGTCGGTGTCGTTGCGGACGAAGTCACGGGCGTCGGGCGAGGACCAGACCGCAGCGCCGCTCACCCGGTTGCCCGAGATGGTCCACCCGGCCGGGCCACCGGCGACGTGGGCGACGTTGACGGCCTCGACGCCGCCGTACTGCGTGAAGAGGGCGGGTACGTCGGCCAGCACGCCGTCGGGTCGCAGGTACCAGCTGCTCGTGCGCAGGTTGCCGTGCGCCCCGCCCGGCCGGCCGCCCAGGGCGACGACGTCGGCGCCGTGGCAAGCCACCGACGACAGCACCGAGCCCCGGGCGAAGAAGTCCCGCGGCGCCAGGTCGCGGCTGGTCCAGGTGCGACCGTCGGGGCTGCTCCACCACGCCGGCTGGCTCTGGGTCGCCGAGGTGAAGACCCCACCCACGACGTACCAGGTGTCCCCGCAGCGGGTGGCGTCGCGCAGGGCGATCCTCCCGGAGGGGCCGGGTGGTGCCGGCAGGTCCACCGCCTCCCACTTGGCCTCGAACGGGGCGGCGGACGGCGAGGCGGACGGCGTCGGCCGAGCGCCGGGCTCGTCGCCGCTGCAGCCCGCCAGGGCGGTCACCGCGACAAGTGCCGCGAGCAGGTGCGCGGTGCGGTGCCGTCCCATCACGCGATCCTAGGCGCGGTCAGCCCTTGGGACCGATCAGCTCGTCGAGCCGGGCGACCGCCTCGCGACGCGACACGCTGATGCAGTTCCAGTTGCTCTGCCGCCAGGGGACCTCGACCAGGTCGAGCGCCCAGCAGCAGAGCTCGCGAATGTCCTGCGAGACGTTGGTGAACTGCCAGCGCGGGTAGTCGTAGCGCTTGCGCTCGCCCTGCACGACGCGGGTGGCCCAGTTGCGCACGCGGCTCCCGTCGGAGTGGAAGAGCCCGCGCAGGAACGGCCCTGGGTGGTCCTCGACGACCGCTCGCTGCCAGTCGTCGAGCACGATCGGGCGGTCGTGCTTGCGGCCCGGGCCGTGCTGGGGGAAGAGGCACGGCCAGTGCTTCCACGAGACTGTCGTGATGATCGCGCCGGGAACGAGTCGCGTGTGGGGTCGTGACTCTGGCTTGACCAAGCGCATCAGCTCGCCCAGGCGGGCGTTGTCGTTCGGATATCGCCGGTCGTTGACCACGTGCAGGCCGAAGACCCCGCGCCGCTGGCGGGAGATGTGGCCGTCACCCAGGTACCACCCCAGCAGCTCCGCGTAGGACGCTCGGTCGAGCACGCCGTCCTCGCAGATGGGGCAGGCCACGGTGCAGTGCGTCTGCCCCCGTGGGTTTCCGCGACGCTGGTATTCGCGGCGCCACCGCCGGATCGTCTTGACCGCGACCTCGTGCTTGGCGGCATTGGCTGCGTCACCGAGCCCGGCGTCGGAGTCGCGCAGGGCGGACTCGACAGTGGACCAAGGACGGATGTGCGGCATTCGTCGATGATGGCGGCCGCCACCGACAGTGCCGGGTGTGGGATTCGAACCCACAATTCCTTTCGGACGGTGGCTTTTGAGGCCACTGCGTATGCCGTTCCGCCAACCCGGCCAGGGCTGGCGGAACCCTAGCCGATGCGTCTGGCCGCCGCCGTTGCATAAAGTCAATCAAGTCACTACAGTTTTGAGCGATCCTCTCCCCGCGTCAGGAGCGCACCATGTGGACCGTCCGGACCTGGGCCGCCGCCAGCAACGAGCAGGCCGTCACCAACGCCCGGGCCGCGTCCACCGAGTGCAGCCGTCGTCGGGTCGAGCGCACCGAGGTGGAGCTCTACCTGGCCGCCCGCCGGCGCGGCGCGAGGCGCGGTGACGACGCGCACACCGTCGTCACACCCGCCGAGCACCCGGCCGGGACGGCGGCCCGACGCACTAGATTGCCCGGGTGACCCCTGCCGCTCCCGCCCCGACCTCGCCCCGGACCGTCGTGATCGCCGAGGACGAGACGCTCATCCGGATGGACCTCGCCGAGATGCTCACCGAGGAGGGCTACGACGTCGTCGGCCTGGCCGGCGACGGCGCCAAGGCCATCGAGCTGGCGACCGAGCTGAGGCCCGACCTCGTCATCCTCGACGTGAAGATGCCCGTGCTCGACGGGATCGCAGCCGCCGAGGCGATCGCGGGCAAGCGGATCGCCCCGGTCGTGATCCTCACCGCCTTCAGCCAGCGCGAGCTCGTCGAACGGGCCCGCGACGCCGGAGCGATGGCCTACCTCGTCAAGCCGTTCACGCAGAGCGACCTGGTGCCGGCAATCGAGATGGCCCTGTCGCGCTACGCCGAGCTGGCCCAGCTCGAGGCCGAGGTCTCCGGCCTGCAGGACCGCCTCGAGACGCGCAAGGCCGTCGACCGCGCCAAGGGGATCCTCCAGGAGCAGCTCAAGCTCTCCGAGCCCGACGCGTTCCGGTGGATCCAGAAGACCGCGATGGACCTGCGCCTGTCGATGCGCCAGGTGGCCGAGGGCGTGGTCACGCACGGGCCCGGCACCGCGCCCGGCGCCCCGTCCAGCGCCACCGGGACCACCGATCCGTCCTGACGCACGGCCGCAGCCTGCGTAACCTCCCCGACACTTCGTAACGGATTCGTGGCAATTCCGCGCCAAGGGCCCGAATGCTTACCCCGCACCGTCCGGTTCATGTACGTTCCCGCGCAGTGAGTTCGATCGATTGGGGCGATCGGACGAGCGTCATTCACGCTGCGTCGCACAGGCGACCAGTGGATCTGGACAGGAAGAAGGACGTCTTGAGGCTTCACAATCGATTCGGTCTCGGTATGGCTGCGCTGCTCGTGGGCGCGTCACTGGCCGCTTGCGGGACCACGGACGACGAGGGCGGCTCCGGCGGCGGTGGCGGCGGCGACGACGCGGCCTGCGCCGGCAAGATCGGTGCGATGGGTGCGCTCTCCGGCCCCAACGCCAGCATCGTGATCCCCTCGGTCAACGGCGCCAAGCTCGCGCTCTCGCAGTTCCTCGAGGAGAACTCGGACTGCGACATCGAGCTGGTCCCGTTCGACAGCGAGGGCGACGCGGCCAAGGCCACCCCGCTGGCCAGCCAGATCGCCGACGACGCCGACTTCCTCGGTGTCATCGGCGGCGCGTTCTCCGGTGAGACGCGCGCGACCAAGGGCATCTTCGACGAGGCCGGCGTCACCATGATCAGCCAGTCCGCCACGGCCACCGACCTCACCACCGAGGACGTCAAGAAGGTCTTCCACCGCGTCGTCGGCTACGACGACATCCAGGGCGAGGCCGTCGCGACCTACATCTCCGACACGCTCGGCGCGACCAAGCCGTTCGTCGTCGACAACTCCGAGGCCTACGGTGAGCCGCTCGCGGCGACCGTCATCTCCAGCCTCGGCGACGCCGTTGCCGGCACGGACAAGACCCAGGTCGGTCAGACCGAGTTCTCGGCCACGATCTCCAAGATCGAGGCTGCTGACGCCGACGCCGTCTTCTACGCCGGCTACATCGCCGAGGCCGCGCCGCTGCTCAAGCAGATCCGCGACGCCGGCCTCGAGATCCCGGTCGTCTTCCCTGACGGCGTCTACGGCGCCGACTTCCCGAAGGCCGCCGGCAGTGCCGGTGAGGGTGCCATCATCACGTGCCCGTGCGTCCCGATCGAGGACGGCGAGTTCTCGAGCGACTACGAGGCCGAGTTTGGTGAGAAGCCCGGCGCCTACGCCGCTGAGGGCTTCGACGCCATGACCGTGTTCCTCGACGCGATCAAGAGCGGCGCCACCGACCGCGCCGCGGTCGCCGAGTTCGTCAACTCCTACGACGAGCCCGGCCTGACCAAGCAGATCAAGTTCGACGACAAGGGCGACATCTCCGTCGACAACGTCGTCATCTGGTCCTACAAGGTGGAGGGCGACGTCCTGGTTCCCGACCAGGAGATCTCGCTCAGCTGACAGACACCGTCCACCCCTGAGGTGGCGTACGACATGGGGCGGCTGGGCAATGCCCGGCCGCCCCGTGTCGACGTCTGCCCCTCGACTAGGAGGCCCCGCCGTGATCGGCGCACTCGACTCGCTCGTCCTCGTCCCGATGGTCAACTGGGACAACCTGTTCAGCGACATCCCCGGCCACACGGTCGACGGGCTGACCCGCGGCGCGATCTACGCCCTGGTCGCGCTCGGCTACACCCTGGTCTACGGCGTCATGCGCCTGATCAACTTCGCCCACTCCGAGGTCTTCATGGTGGGCACCTGGGCCGTACTCGGCATCTACACCGCCATCGGTGCCGCCGAGGGTGACCCGCTGTGGTTCGTCATCATCGCCACGCTGCTCGCGCTGATCGGGGCCATGCTCGCCTCCGCCGGCACCGCCCTCGTGGTCGAGCGCGTCGCCTACAAGCCGCTGCGCAAGAAGAACGCCCCACCCCTCATCTTCCTGATCACCGCGATCGGCTGCTCGCTGGTCCTGCTCGAGATCTTCGGACAGGTGCTCAAGGTCTTCTTCGGCGAGCCGTTCGGCCGCAAGCCGATCAGCATCCCGTCGCTGGTCAAGACCCGCCAGCTGATCGGACCCAACGGGGCCCTGATCCAGACCGACGTCGTCACGATCACCAACATGCAGGTGATCGTGTTCTTCGGTGCGGTCGTCATGATGTTCGCGCTCGACTTCTTCGTGAACCGCTCCCGCCTCGGTCGCGGCGTCCGCGCCGTGGCCCAGGACCCCGAGACCGCGGCCCTGATGGGCGTCAACCAGGACCGCATCTTCATGCTGGTCTTCATCCTCGGCGGGGCGATGGCCGGTGTGGCCGCGCTCCTCTACACGATGCAGTTCGACGGCACCAAGTTCGACGTCGGGTTCATCATCGGCGTCAAGGCCTTCACGGCCGCCGTCCTCGGCGGCATCGGCAACCTGCGCGGTGCCCTGCTCGGCGGACTTCTGCTGGGGGTCGTCGAGGTCTACGCCTCCACGCTCTTCGACTCCTCCTGGGCCGACGTCACCGCCTTCATCCTCCTCGTCCTCGTGCTGATGGTGCGTCCGACGGGCATCCTGGGTGAGTCACTCGGAAAGGCACGCGCATGAGCGAGAAGATCGACAGCGAGACCGACACTGCCGGCGACATCACGATCGAGCCCGAACGGGGCGCGCGCAAGCAGTCGATCATCCCGGGCGTCGACATCGTCAAGGGCCTCTGGAGCCGCCAGTCCAAGGCGACCCGTCTGGTCATCCGCAGCGTGGCGATCGCGGCAGGCATCGCCCTGCTCGTCTACCTGCCGTTCCTCAACATCCTGCCGTTCGCCCAGGTCCGGACCGACCTGTCGCCGGAGGGGTCGTCGTGGAGCGCGGTGCTCTTCCAGGTCGTCGTCTACATGATCGTCGCGGTCGGGCTCAACATCGTGATCGGTCTGGCCGGCCTGCTCGACCTCGGCTACATCGGCTTCTACGCGATCGGCGCCTACTCGGTGGCCCTGTTCGGGTCGCCGTCGTCGCCGGTCACGGAGAAGATCGCCAACACGTTCAACCTCTCGACCGGCTGGGCCGTGCCGTTCACGGCGTGCATCCCGATCGCCATCGCGTTCGCGCTCATGTTCGGCGTGCTGCTCGGTGCGCCGACGCTGCGCCTGCGCGGTGACTACCTGGCCATCGTCACGCTCGGCTTCGGCGAGATCATCCGGATCGTCCTGCGCAACCTCGACATCACCGGCGGTTCCGCCGGCATCGTCGAGATCCCGGCGCCCCCCGGGCCCGAGATCACCAACGAGTACGGCAGCCGCGTCGGCCTCTTCAACCGGCTCGACCACGAGTACTGGTACTGGTTGGCGCTGGTCGTCCTGTTCCTGCTGATCCTCTTCGCCCGCCGGCTCGAGTACAGCCGCGTCGGCCGGGCCTGGCTCGCCATCCGCGAGGACGAGGACGCGGCTGGCCTCATGGGCGTCGACGCGCTCAAGTTCAAGCTGTGGGCCTTCGCCATCGGCGCTGCCCTCGGCGCCATGGCCGGTGCGCTGTTCGCCAGCCACCAGACCGCGATCACGCCCAACGACTTCCAGCTCAACCTGTCGTTCCTGTTCGTGGCCATGGTCGTCATCGGTGGCTCCGGCAACATGGTCGGCGCCCTGCTGGGCGCGTTCATGATCACCTACCTGCCGGAGCGGTTCCGCGACCTGCAGGAGTGGCGCCCGTTCGCCTTCGGTCTCGCTCTCGTCCTGGTGATGATCTTCCGGCCGCAGGGCATGGTCCCGAGCCGACGTCGAGCCGCTGAGTTCGCCGACCGCAAGCACGAGGCCGAGGAGGCAGCGACCGATGTCTGACGCCATCGAGCTCGAGAAGGACGCCGCGCCCTCCGGGGCCGGTGCGCCCACCAAGGACCGCGAGGTCCTGCTTTCGGTCGACCACGTGACGCTCCGCTTCGGCGGTGTCGTCGCGCTCAACGACGTCGACTTCCAGATCTACCGCGGCGAGATCCTCGGTCTGATCGGGCCCAACGGCGCCGGCAAGACGACCTGCTTCAACGTCATGACCGGTGTCTACAAGCCGACGTCGGGCGAGGTGCTCTTCAACGGCAAGCAGATCGCGGGCCGGAAGAGCCACAAGATCAACCAGCTCGGCATCGCCCGCACCTTCCAGAACATCCGGCTGTTCCCTGAGCTCAGCGCCCTCGAGAACGTCATGGTCGGCTGCGACGCCCGGCACAAGACGAGCGTCATCGGGGCCGCCTTCCGGTTGGCCCGGGTGTTCTCGGCGCCCGACGAGCTCTACTCCGACAACGCCTTCAAGCGTCGTTACGAGAAGACCCTCGGCCTGAGCCGGCACATCTACGAGGAGCGCATCGGGCGCCGCGACGCCCTGCAGCTGCTGCGGTTCGTGGGCATCGCCGACCGGGCCAACGAGCTCGCTCGCAACCTGCCCTACGGCTACCAGCGCCGGCTCGAGATCGCCCGCGCCATGGCCACCGACCCGCAGCTGCTCTGCCTCGACGAGCCGGCCGCCGGCTTCAACCCGGCGGAGAAGGAGGACCTCATGGGTCTCATCCGGCGGATCCGTGACCGCGGCCTCACCGTCCTGCTCATCGAGCACGACATGAAGCTGGTCATGGGGGTCACCGACCGGATCGTGACGCTCGAGTTCGGCCGCAAGATCGCCGACGGCCTGCCCGCCGAGGTCGCTCGCGACCCGAAGGTCATCGCCGCCTACCTGGGAGAACCTGATGAGTCTGCTTCAGCTTGAGAAGGCCGTCCTCACCTACGGGAAGATCGAGGCGCTCCACGGCATCTCGATCGACGTGGCCGAGGGCGAGGTCGTGGCCCTGATCGGCGCCAACGGCGCCGGCAAGACCTCCACGATGCGGGCCGTGTCCGGCGTCCGGGGACTCCACTCCGGCAAGGTCATCTTCGACGGCCAGGACGTCACCAAGCTCCGGGCCGACCAGCGGATGCGCCTGGGCCTCTGCCTCGCCCCCGAGGGTCGCGGGATCTTCCCCGGCATGTCGGTCACCGAGAACCTCGAGATGGGTGCCTACACCCGTCGCGACCGGCCCGAGATCGCGCAGGACTTCGACCGCGTCTTCGAGCTCTTCCCGCGCATGGAGGAGCGCCGCAAGCAGATCGCCGGCACCATGTCCGGCGGTGAGCAGCAGATGCTGGCCATCGGGCGCGCCCTGATGAGCCGCCCGCGGCTGCTGCTCCTCGACGAGCCCTCGATGGGCCTGGCGCCGATGCTGATCCAGCAGATCTTCAACATCATCAGCCAGATCGCCGAGCAGGGCACCACCATCCTGGTCGTCGAGCAGAACGCCAAGCAGGCGCTCTCGCGCGCCGACCGGGCCTACGTGCTCGAGACGGGTTCGATCGTCAAGAGCGGCAGCGGTGCCGACCTCCTCGACGACCCGAGCATCCGCGAGGCCTACCTCGGCGTCGCCTGACCCGATCGCCCCGCTCCACCCACGCTGACCCGTCGTAGATCTACGACGGGTCAGCGTCCATTTCGGCCGACCCGTCCTCGATCTACGACGGGTCGGCGTCTGGAACGCCCCCTGTCGGGGTGGGTGCCGTGAGCGCTAGGGTTCGCTGGCGACCAGCAGCCCGGTGGGTGGGCTCTGGCGGGGGAGCAGGAGGTAGCCGATGTCTCGATCGCTCGTCACGCTCCGCACCGCCGAGGCGTCCGACGCCCTGTTCCTCGCCGAGCTGTGGGCGTCCGCGCTGCGTCGGGCCGACCGCTCCGAGCAGGTCGCCGACCTCGAGCAGGTCATCAAGACCGCGGCCGCCTCCGCCGAGCAGCGCCTCGTCGTCGCCGACTACGACGGTCAGCCGGCCGGTGCGGTGCTGCTCAAGATCACGACCGTCACGTCGCTCAACCTCGACCCCGCCGTGCAGGTCCTCTCGCCCCACGTCGCGCCGGCGTTCCGTCGGCACGGCATCGGCCGGATGCTCATGGAGTGCGCGGCGACCTTCGCCGAGGAGGCCGGGGTGCCGCAGGTCTGCACCGCGGTCGCGGCGGGCTCGCGCGACGGCAACCGGTTCATGGCCCGGCTCGCGCTCGGACCGCTGGCGACCTACCGCGTGGCGCCCGTGACCGCCGTACGCGCCCGGCTGACCGCGCAGCGGCCCACCGCGCTCGTGACCGCACCCTCCGGCAGCGGTCGTCAGCTCAGCCGCGTGCTCGCCGCGCGCCGGTCGATGCGGCGCGCCGAGCCCGTGACGCCGCCGCCCAGCTGAGCCGGGTCACTGCCCGACGTTGGCCTTGGGGATCAGCGCGCAGGTGATCCGTGCGGTGCAGACGCGCTTGCCACGCTCGTCACTGATCACGATCTCCCAGGACGTGCTCGACCGACCGAGGTGGACCGGCGTCGCGACCCCGGTGACCAGCCCGGACGTCGCCGAGCGGTGGTGGGTGGCGTTGATGTCGACACCGACGGCGACCTTGTCCATCGGGTGGGCGTGGATGGCCGACCCGATCGACCCGAGGCTCTCGGCGAGGACCACCGAGGCGCCCCCGTGCAGCAGGCCGTAGGGCTGCTGGTTGCCCTCGACCGGCATCGTCGCGGTCACCCGCTGGGCCGTCACCTCGACGAGCTCGATGCCCATCTTCTCGTTGAGGGTGCCCATCGGCATGGCGGCGAGGACGTCCGCGACGGTCTGGCTCTCGTCGTCCGGTGCAGTGTTCATGAGACCCATCCTGCCCGGCGGCCGACTGTCCGTGGTCCCGGCTAGGGTCGACGGCGTGACTGAGGCACCCACCGACCGCCCGCGGCTGCTCCTGCTCGACGGCCACTCGCTGGCCTACCGGGCGTTCTTCGCCCTCCCGGTGGAGAACTTCTCGACCACGACCGGCCAGCACACCAACGCCGTCTTCGGCTTCACCTCGATGCTCATCAACATGCTGCGCGACGAGAAGCCGACCCACATCGCGGTCGCCTTCGACGTGTCGCGTCAGACCTTCCGGCTCGAGGAGTACGCCGAATACAAGGCCAAGCGCAACAAGAGCCCCGACGAGTTCGGCGGCCAGCTGGCGCTGATCGAGGAGGTCCTCGACGCGCTGCGCATCCCCTACCTCAAGAAGCCCGGCTTCGAGGCCGACGACATCATCGCGACGCTCACCACCCAGGCGCTCGCGGCCGACATGGACGTGCTGATCCTCTCCGGCGACCGCGACTCGTTCCAGCTCGTCACCGAGCACTCGACGCTGCTCTACCCGATGCGCGGCGTCTCCGAGATGGCGCGCCACACCCCGGCCACGGTCGAGGCCAAGTACGGCGTCACGCCCGACCGCTACCCCGAGCTCGCCGCGCTCGTCGGCGAGGACTCCGACAACCTCCCCGGCATCCCGGGCGTCGGGCCCAAGACGGCGGCCAAGTGGATCGCTACCTACGACGGCCTCGACAACCTGATCACCCACGCCGACGAGATCAAGGGCAAGGCCGGCGACAACCTGCGCGAGCACCTCGGCGACGTGATCCGCAACCGCCGGCTCAACGCGCTGATCCGCGACCTCGACCTCGAGGTGCACCCCACCGACATGGTGCGCCAGCCCTGGGACCGCCAGGAGGTGCACACCCTCTTCGACGGCCTCGAGTTCCGGGTGCTCCGCAACCGGCTGTTCGAGGAGGTCGGCTCCGTCGAGATCCTCGACGAGAGCGGGTTCGAGCTCGTCGGCGCCGCCCTCGAACCCGGCGCCGTCGGCGCCTGGCTGGCCGAGCTCGACAGCGAGCGCACGGGCCTCCACGTCCGTGGCACCTGGGGCGGCGGCACCGGCCAGGTCGAGGGCATCGGCCTGGCGACCGCCACCGGCCGCTCGGCCTACGTCGACACCACGACCCTGACCCCCGACGACGACCGGGCCCTCGCCACCTGGCTCGGCGACGCCGACAAGCCCAAGGTGTTCCACGACGCCAAGGGCCCCGAGCTCGCCCTCGCCGCGCACGGCTGGCCCCTGGCCGGCGTCGTCAGCGACACCGCCCTGGCCGCCTACCTCGCCCGCCCCGACCAGCGCTCCTACGACCTCGCCGACCTCACGGTCCGCTACCTCAAGCGCGAGCTCAAGCAGGAGCAGGCCGAGGCCGACCAGGGTCTGCTGTTCGACGAGGGCACCGACGTCGCGAGCCCCGCGATGCTCCACGCCCGCGCCGTCCTCGACCTCGCCGAGGCGCTCGACGTCGAGCTCGAGGAGCGCGGCGGCGCCCCGCTCCTGGCCGGGGTCGAGCTGCCGCTCGTCCACCTGCTGGCCCGCATGGAGCAGACCGGCATCGCCGTCGACGTCCCCTACCTCGAGTCGCTGCAGAGCGAGTTCGACACCGAAGTACGCCGGGCCGCCGAGTCGGCCTACGACACCATCGGCCGCGAGATCAACCTCGGCTCTCCCAAGCAGCTGCAGACGGTGCTGTTCGACGAGCTCGAGATGCCCAAGACCAAGAAGACCAAGACCGGCTACACGACCGACGCCGACGCCCTGCAGGCCCTCTTCGTCAAGACCGCGCACCCGTTCCTCGCCCACCTGCTGCGCCACCGCGACGTCATCCGCCTGCGCCAGACCATCGACGGGCTGCTCAAGACCGTCGCGCCCGACGGACGCATCCACACGACGTTCAACCAGACCATCGCCGCGACCGGCCGGCTCTCCAGCACCGAGCCCAACCTGCAGAACATCCCCATCCGCACCGAGGAGGGTCGCCGTATCCGCGAGGGCTTCGTCGTGGGGGAGGGGCAGGAGTCGCTGCTGACCGCCGACTACAGCCAGATCGAGATGCGCATCATGGCGCACCTCTCCGACGACGCCCTGCTCATCGAGGCCTTCAGGTCGGGCAGCGACTTCCACTCGATCACCGCGGCTCGCGTCTTCGACACCCCGGCTGACGAGGTCACCGTCGAGCAGCGCGCCAAGATCAAGGCGATGAACTACGGCCTCGCCTACGGTCTGTCCGCCTTCGGCCTCGGCCAGCAGCTCGGCATCGAGCCGAGCGAGGCCCGCGGCCTGATGGACGAGTATTTCGAGACCTTCGGCGGCATCCGCGACTACCTGCAGAGCGTCGTCGTCCAGGCCCGCAAGGACGACTACACCGAGACCATCATGGGCCGGCGCCGCTACCTGCCCGACCTCAACAGCGACAACCGCCAGCGCCGCGAGATGGCCGAGCGGATGGCCCTCAACGCCCCCATCCAGGGCTCGGCCGCCGACCTCATCAAGGTCGCCATGCTCCGCACCCAGGACGCCCTCGACACCAGCGCCCTGAAGTCCCGGATGCTCCTCCAGGTCCACGACGAGCTCGTGTTCGAGGTCGCCCCCGGCGAGGCCGCCGCCCTCGAGCAGGTCGTCCGCGAGCAGATGGCCGGCGCCGCCGACCTGACCGTCCCGCTCGACGTCTCGGTGGGCACGGGCCGGTCCTGGCACGAAGCCGCGCACTAGCCTCTTTGTCGCGTGGACGGCGGGTGGCTGGCTCGTTAGTTGCCTGGGCGCCGGGTGGCCTTCCGTTGGTGGTCGGGCCGGGGCGCAGGCGCGCGGCGTCGACCGCCCGCCGGTGGCTGTCCACGGAGCAGGTCTTGGTCGGCGGACGGTCGGCGTCGCGCGCTTGAACCGCGCCCCGGCCCGACCACCAACGCAAGGGACCCCCACCCGGCGCCCAGGCAACGTGTCGCTCCGCGACCATTCCCGTCGAGACCGCGGGGGCGCACTCGGACCACCTGACCCCTCCTACCTCCCCATGAACACGAGCACGGGGGCCTGGTGGGGCGTGGGGGGCGGCCGGGGCTGCGGGGGTCGCCTTCCGGGGAGTCGAGCCGGGGCAGCGCCGGGAACCCAGCCACCATAGGACCAGGCCATCGGCGCGGCTCCGGATCGCCTTCTCCCCGGAAGGCGACCCCGCAGCCCAGGGCCGGCAACCACGCCCCACCCCCCGCGCGGAGCACCCCAAGGCCCCCCGCCGCGAAGCGGCGCCCCCCGCGCCGCAGGCGCGCAGACCAACCGGACCGACGACCTCAGTCGGGGGGAGAGGCATCCGCCGGAGCGCGCAGCATCGCCGGCAGCAGCAACGCCACGAACAGCACCGCGTCCACGGCCACCACGACGGCGAGCAGGGAGCTGACGGAGTCGGCGAGGGTGGCGGCGGCGACGCCGATGACGGCGAGGGCGGCCCAGGGGAGGGCGACCAGGCGGCCGCTCTCCTGGGCGAGGAGGGCGTAGACGAGGAGCTGGATCATCGAGAGCAGGGTGCCGAGGACCGCGAAGAGCCAGAGCCGGTCCTGCACGTCGACGTAGTCGTCACCGCCGACGAAGACGAGCGCCACCTGCGAGAGGAGGTACGACGCCGCGACGCCCACCACGCCCAGGATCCCGACGACGCCCAGGCTCAGGCGCAGGGCGCGGCGGCGGGCGGCGGAGTCGGCCATGTCGGGGAAGGCGAGGACGACGACGAACTGGGGCAGGAAGAGCATCGCCTTGGTCAGGATCAGGCCGCCGGCGTAGAGGCCGGAGTCGTGGTCGTCGAGGACGTTGCGGGCGACGATGATGTCGATGTTGGAGACGGCGAAGAAGGCCAGCAGGGCCTGCGAGTTGCGGATCGACTCGCGGACGATCGCCCGGCCGCCGTGGTCGACGTCGGTGCGGTCGTGGCGCACGTGGCCGCGCTCGCGCAGGGCCCACCAGCCGACCGCGACGGGGGCGAGCGCACCGATGAAGACGGCGAACGTGGCGACGAGCTCCTCGGGCTGCCAGAGGATGAGGCCGGTGCCGAGCACCAGCCGCGGCACGCCGGCGGCGACGTAGAGCAGCGCGAGCGGCTTCCACCGGCGCTCGCCCTGGAGGATGCCGGCCTGGCCCCCCATCACCGTCAGCGGTACGGCGACCAGTCCGACGAGCGCCGCGGTCAGCAGGCTCTCGAGCCGCAGGGCCACGTTGAGCAGCGGCGCGGCCAGCACCAGCACCCCGCCCAGGCCGAGCGCGGCCCGGAGGGTGACCCGGCGGACGCCGTCCTCGATCTCGCGCACGTCACCGGGGGTCGAGGCGATCCGGCGGGCGGCGGTGGCCTGCAGGGCCAGGGAGGCGACGGACACGACGATGAGCAGGTTCATCACGGCGGCGAAGGCGCCGTACTGCTGGGGCCCGAGGGCGCGGGCCGCGACGATCGTGAACCCGTAGGTCGCGATGTTCATGACCCCGATGGCGACGGCGAGCACGCTCCCGTTGGTCGCCGCGCCCGGCGTGAGCTTCGCCGTGCCCCCGCCGACTGTGTCGTGGGCGGGCGTGGACGGCTCAGGCACGACGTGAAGTGTTTCACAAGGGGCCACGGGTGCTTGGATCATGGACGTGATGTCGCGGTGAGGGAGCGGGCGCAGGCGTGGCTCCCCGCGGCGTGGGCAGCCGTCCTGGCGCTGGTGCTCCTCGGCCCGGCGCTGGCCCCGGGCTTCGTGCTCACCTACGACATGGTCTGGGTGCCCGACCTCGCCGTCCGCCCCGACGTCTGGGGTCTCGGCTCCGGGCTGCCCCGCGCGGTGCCGTCCGACGCCGTCGTCGCGCTGCTCGACGAGCTCGTCCCCGGAGCACTGCTCCAGAAGCTCGTGCTCGTCGGCTTCCTCGTCGCGGGCGGCGCCGGGATCGCCCGTCTCGTGCCGGGCCCGCCGACCGAGCGCCGGGCGGTCCGTCTGGTGGCGGTGTCGGCCTACGTCTGGACGCCGTTCGTGGCCGAGCGGCTGCTGCTCGGGGCGTGGCCCGTCCTGGTCGCGCACGCGCTGCTGCCGTGGCTCGTGCTGCTGGGGCGCCGCTGGCGCGTGACCGGGAGGGCGCCGGCCGCCCTGCTCGTGCTGGTACCGCTCGGTTGTCTCTCGGCCAGCGCCGGACTGGCCACGGCCGTGGTGCTCCTCGCGGCCGTGGCCGGACCGCGCCGACCGACCCTCCGTGCCGTCGCGCTGCTCGTCGCCGCCAACGCCCCCTGGCTGGTCACCGGCCTGCTGCACGCGGCTGATGCCACCTCCGACCGGGCCGGTGCCGAGGCCTTCGCCCTGCAGGGCCACGGCACGCTGCCGACGCCGCTCGAGGCGCTGGCCCTCGGCGGCACCTGGAACAGCGAGGTCGTGCTGCCCTCACGCGACGGGATCCTCGCCTGGGTCGGCCTCGTTCTCCTGGCCGCGCTGCTGCTCGCCGTCCGCGGCTGGTGGGCGGCGACCAGTCGTCGCGAGGCCCTCACCCTCGTCGTCCCGTGGGCGTTCGGGCTGTCGCTGGCGCTGCTGACCTGGGTCGCCCCCGGCGCGGTGGCGTGGCTGGCCGCGACCGTTCCAGGCGGCGGGCTGGTGCGCGACGGAGCCAGGTCGCTCGTCCTGTGTGCACCGCTGGTCGCCGTGCTGGCCGCCCACGCCGCCGCCCGGGTGGCCGCCCGGGTCGTCGAGGAGGGGCCCCGGCTCGTGCTGGCCGGGGCGCTGGCGCTGGTGCCGGTGATGCTGATGCCCGACGCCACCTTCGGCCTCGCCTCGCGCCTCGAGGCCGTCGACTACCCGGCGTCCTACGCTGTTGCCCGCAAGGCCGCGGCCGGCGTACCGGGCGACGCCCTCGTGCTGCCCCTCTCGTCCTACCGCCAGCCGCGGTGGAACGGCGGGCGCAAGGTGCTCGACCCGCTCCCGCGCTGGCTGACCTCCGACGTCGTCGCCAGCGACCGGCTCGTGGTCGGGACGACCGTGCTGCAGGGGGAGGACCCCCGGGTGAGCGCCGCCGCGGACGCCCTGGCCGAGTCCACGCCCGAGGCCCGCGCAGCAGCCCTCGCCGACCTCGGCTTCGGCGTCGTCGTGGTCGAGCTCGACGCGGGCGAGGCCCCCGAGGTCGCCGGCCGGGTGCTGCTCGACGGCGACCTGAGGGTGCTCGCCCTCGACCGGCCCGACGTGCGTGAGGTCCCGGCGGGCTGGGCGGTGGCGGCCGTCGTCGCCTGGTCGGCGTACGCCGCGGGGCCGGCCCTGGCGCTCGTCCTGGTCGTCCGTCGGCGACGGTCGGATCAACGCCGTTGACGACTTTGCCGATAAATCGTGTCGTGACCACCGTCACTGATAGCCTCCACGGTGTTCCCCGGGAGGGAACACGACGTTACTGGGAGGGAACATCGTGGGTTCGATCGTTGCTGCCTTTGGCAGCCTTGTCATCGGCGGAGTCGTCGCCACCACCACCATCGTGGGGGTCGTGCAGTCGCAGACCGCAGCGCCCGACAAGAGCCCGGTGAGCGTCAACTCGACGGTCGACGACCTCGTCGCCTACGGGTCCGACTGACATGTCGGTGGTGCGCCCCTCCGGGTCGCGCCGCCGCCAGGCACCCCGACCGTCCGACGAGACCGCCTCCCTGCGAGGCCGGCACGTCGTCTTCCTGAGCTGGCGCGACACCCGCAACCCCGAGGGTGGCGGCGCGGAGCTCTACCTGGAGCGGATGGCCGAGGGTCTCGTGGCGCGTGGTTGCTCCGTGACCATCTTCAGTGCCGCCCACGACGCCGGCCCGGCCGACGAGGTGTGCGACGGCATCCGCTACGTCCGCCGCGGCACCAAGACCACCGTCTACCTCGAGGGGGTCAAGGCCCTGCGACGCGGCGACCTCGGTGAGCCCGACCTCGTCGTCGATGTCCAGAACGGCCTGCCCTTCTTCAGCCGCCGTGGCACCAAGGCCCCGGTCGTCGTGCTCGTCCACCACGTCCACCGCGAGCAGTGGCCCGTGGTCTATCCCGGGCTCGTCGGCAAGGTCGGCTGGTGGATCGAGCGTCGCCTCGCGCCCTGGTACTACCGCCGCTGCCAGTACGTCGCCGTGTCGTCCGCGACCCGCGCCGAGCTCGCACAGCACGGCGTCGGGAGCGACCGGGTGGCCGTCGTCCACAACGGCACCGACCCCGTCGTCACCCTCGCCCCGGGCGCCTCGCCCACCCCGATGCTGGCCACGGTCGGCCGGCTCGTGCCCCACAAGCAGGTCGAGCACGCCATCGACGTGGCCGTCGCGCTGCGCGCCGAGCACCCCGACCTCCGGCTGCACGTCGTCGGCGGCGGCTGGTGGGAGGACGAGCTGCGCGCCCACGCGGCCGCGGTGGGCGCCGGCGACACCGTCGTCTTCGAGGGGCACGTCGACGAGGCCCGCAAGCACCAGGTCTACGAGCAGTCGTGGCTCCACCTCATGCCCTCCCTCAAGGAGGGCTGGGGCCTCGTCATCGGCGAGGCCGGCATGCACGGCACGCCGACCATCGCCTACGCCTCCGCCGGCGGGGTGTGCGAGTCGATCGACGACGGACGCTCCGGCCTCCTCGTCGACGACCCCCAGCAGCTGCTCGAGGCGACGCGGGGCCTCCTGGCCGACGCGACCGAGCGGGCCCGGCTCGCCGACGGCGCGCGGGTGATGAGCCACGCCTACTCGTGGGAGAGCGCCCAGCGCTCCTTCGCCGAGGTGATGACCGCCGCGCTCGAGGGCGTCGTGGTCGGCGACCAGCACCCGATCGAGCGCGACGCCGTCCCGACGCCGGCGGGCCGCTCGCGTCGTGACGACACCCAGCGACCAGACTGGTCGCGTGCTGGATGACTCTCCGTCAGTGGACGTAGCCCCGTGGCGCGCGACACTCGACCGGTCCGTGCGGCTGCTCAACGACTTCCGCTACGAGCAGCCCGACCCTGACCGGTTCTACCGTGCGCTCGCCGCCGACTCGGTCGGCCAGCTCTCGTCCTACCTGGGCGAGCGGGGCCTCGAGGGTGCCGTGCTCCTCGACGTCGGCGGCGGCCCCGGCTACTTCCGCGACGCGTTCCAGGCCGCGGGGGCGACGTACTGGGCCCTCGACGCCGACGTCGGCGAGCTCTCCGGCCTCGGCGGGATCGCCGCCGGAACCGTCGTCGGCAGCGGCATGCAGCTGCCGTTCCGCGACGCCTGCCTCGACGTCTGCTACTCCTCCAACGTCCTCGAGCACGTGCCCGACCCCTGGCTGATGGCCGACGAGATGGTCCGCGTCACCAAGCCCGGCGGCCTGGTGTTCCTCAGCTACACCGTGTGGTGGGGGCCCTGGGGCGGCCACGAGACTGCGCCGTGGCACTTCCTCGGCGGCGCCCGAGCCCGCCGCCGCTACCGCCGCAAGCACGGCAAGGAGCCCAAGAACAAGTACGGCGAGTCGCTGTTCGCCGTCACCGTGGCCGGCGGCGTCCGGTGGGCGCGGGGCCGCGCCGAGGGCCCGGACGTCGAGCTGGTCGCCCTGCTGCCGCGCTACCACCCGTGGTGGGCACGGTGGGTCGTGCACGTGCCGGTGGTCCGCGAGCTGGTGACCTGGAACCTCGTCGCCGTGCTCCGCAAGCGGTGACCGCCGCGACCGAGGAGCGCGTCGACCCCGACGCCTCCCCGCCCGACTCCAGGCCCGGCGAGGACCTGGCTGGCGCCCGCCTGCCCGGCGTCTCCACCCTGCGCCTGGCCGCGGCGTGCGCCCTGCTCGTCGGCCTCGCGTTCGTCCAGGACCCCGGCTTCATCGTCCCCGACACCAAGTTCGACCTGGTCAGCGCGCCGGGCGACTTCCTCGCCCGGGCCCTGCACCTGTGGGACGAGGAGGGCGCCTTCGGCCAGGTTCAGAACCAGGCCTACGGCTACCTGTGGCCGATGGGTCCGTTCTTCGCGATCGGCGACCTCGTCGGCATCCCCGACTGGGCCGTTCAGCGGGCCTGGCAGGCCCTCGTGCTCTGCGTCGCCTTCGTCGGTACGGCGCGCCTCGGCCGGGCCCTGGGCGTCCGCTCCGACGCCGCGTGCCTGGTCGCCGCCGCGGCCTATGCGCTGTCGCCCCGGATGCTCACCACCCTCGGCCCCATCAGCATCGAGGCGTGGCCGTCGGCGGTCGCCCCCTGGGTGCTCCTGCCGCTGGTGGTCGGGGCGACCCGCGGCTCGCCGCGCCGGGCCGCCGCGCTCTCGGCCCTCGCCGTCGCCATGATCGGCGGCGTCAACGCCGCGGCCACGTTCGCGGTGGTCCCGCTCGGTGCGGTGTGGGTGCTGACCCGCACCCGTGGCCCCCGCCGCCGCTCGTTGATGGTGTGGTGGCCGACGTTCACCGCGCTCGGCACGCTGTGGTGGCTGGTCCCGCTGCTGCTGCTCGGCAGCTACAGCCCGCCGTTCCTCGACTTCATCGAGAACAGCTCCGTCACGACCTTCCCGACGACGCTCGTCGACGCGCTGCGCGGCACGTCCGACTGGGTGCCCTACATCGACTCCTCGAGCCGGGCGGGCAACGACCTCGTCACCACCGGCTACCTCGCCGTCAACAGCGGCGTGGTGCTGCTGGTGGGCTTCGTCGGTCTGCTCGACCGGACCAACCCGCACCGCCGGTTCCTCGGGCTGGGGCTCGGGATCGGGGTGGTCATGGTGACCGCGGGCCACGTCGGCGCGGTCGACGGCTGGTTCGCCTCCGACGTCCGGGTCCTCCTCGACGGGGCCCTCGCGCCGCTGCGCAACGTGCACAAGTTCGACCCGATCATCCGGCTGCCGCTCGTGCTGGGCCTGGCCTGGGCGCTCGACCGGGTGCTCTCGGCCGACGGCGCCTCCGTGCGACCGCGCCT
>NZ_JAURVJ010000029.1 GCF_030655615.1 Nocardioides sp. | reverse complement strand
AGGAGGCCCTCGAGCTGCTCACCTACACCCACGACCGCGCCACCCTCGCCGAGGCCGTCCGCCAGCGCCGTCGCACCCACGCGCTCGTCGTGGTGCGCCACGGCCGGGCCCGGGCCCGCAGCGCCTGGCGCCGTGACGACGCCGAGCGTCCGCTGCTGCGCGCGGGGGAGCAGCAGGCCGAGCGACTGGTGCCCCTCCTGGCGGCGTACGGCGTGACCCGGCTCGTCAGCTCGACCAGCCGACGGTGCCTGCAGACCCTGGAGCCCTACGCCCACATGACCGGCTGGGAGCTCGAGACGCGCCGCCGGCTCTCGGAGGAGGGCGCGTCGCCCGCCGGCGTACGACGGGTGGTCGGCGACGCGCTCGCCCGCGTCGACCACGGGAGCAGCCTGGCGCTCTGCACGCACCGTCCGGTGCTGCCGGAGGTGTTCGACGCGCTCGGTCTCGACGACCCCGGCCTCGACCCGGGTGAGGTGCTGGTGGTCCACCTGCGCAAGGGACGCGTGGCGGGCACTGAACGCCATCTCGTCCGCTGAGTCAAGACGCCGCCGTACAAGTTCACCGAGCTGTTGCCCGGGTCACAGGTGGTCGTCGCCGACTGGGCAGGTCGAGTTCACCCGCGGTTCACCCTCGACGGTCAGTCCGTCCACCTGACCTCACCACAGTTGCGTTGTCACACTCTTAGACGAAACAGGAGACACGAAGTGATTCGCACTTCTCTTCGCCGGGTGCTCGTGCCCGGTATCGCTGTCCTCACCGTCGCCGCGCTCTCTGCCTGCGGCGCGTCCAACGAGGACGGCGGCAGCGACGACCCGAGCGAGGGCGGCGGTGCTGCTACCAGCGCCGGCCTGACCGGCGTGCTCAAGGGCGCCGGCGCCACCTCGCAGGAGAAGGCCCAGGAGGCGTGGACCATCGCCGTCCAGGGCGCCAACGACGGCTTCGAGGTCCAGTACCAGCCCATCGGCTCCACCGACGGCCGCGCCAACTTCGTGTCGGGCGCTGTCGCCTTCGCCGGCACCGACTCGGCCCTCAACGACGAGGACGGCCAGCTCACCGCGGCCACCGAGACCTGCGGCGGCGAGCCGATCCAGGTCCCGGCCTACGTGTCGCCGATCGCCATCGCGTTCAACCTGCCCGACATCGACTCCGTCCAGCTGTCGGCCGACACCGTCGCCCAGATCTTCGACGGCAAGATCACCAACTGGAGCGAGATCACCGACGAGCAGGCCGACGGCGTCGAGCTGCCCGACCTCGACATCACGCCGGTGCACCGCTCCGACGACTCCGGTACCACCAAGAACTTCACCGACTACCTCGGCAAGGCCGCCCCGGACTCGTGGCCCTACGAGGCCGAGGACGCGTTCCCGGTCGACGGCGAGGCTGCCGACGGCACCTCGGGCGTCATCCAGCAGATCACCAGCATCGAGGGCGCCATCGGCTACGCCGACAACAGCCAGGCCGAGGGTCTCGGCAAGGTCTCGGTCGGCGTCGGCGACTCGTTCGTCGCCCCGTCGCCCGAGGGTGCCGCCAAGGTGCTCGAGGTCTCGCCGCCCGCCGAGGGCGTCTCCGACGTCGACATGGCCGTCGCGCTCGACCGCACCACCACCGAGGACGGCGCCTACCCGGTCGTGCTCCTGTCCTACCTGGTCGCGTGCCAGAGCTACGACGACGAGGAGACCACGGCCAACGTCAAGGGCTACCTCGAGTACATCGTCTCCGACGAGGGCCAGCAGACCGCGGCCTCCGAGGCCGGCTCGGCCCCGCTGGGCGAGGCCACCGCCGCCAAGGCGCAGGAGATCGTCGCCAAGATCGGCGGCTGACAGCTCCACTGACCGGGTGGGGGCCGGCACGCCGGCTCCCACCCGATCACCGCACCACCGGCCCGACCCGCTCCACCCCACGACCCTCGACGCCCGTGAAGGATCGCTCAGTGAGCTCCACAACCAAGGAAAAGCCCCTGGCGCAGGAGGCCAAGCCACGCGTCGTCACCAGCGTCGGCGACCGTGTCTTCGCGGGCCTGACGCTCGGGGCGAGCCTGATCATCCTGCTCGCGCTCGCCAGCGTGTTCATCTTCCTGCTGGTCAAGGGCCTGCCCGGCTTCACCAAGGCCGCAGACGTCTACGGACCGCGGGCGAGCAGCTTCTTCGGTTACGTCTCGCCGCTGCTCGGTGGCACGCTCATCGCGGCCGTCATCGCGCTCATCATCGCCGTCCCCCTCGCCTGGGGCATCGCCTTGGTGATCAGCCACTACGCGCCGCGGTTCATCGCCGTCCCGGTCGCCTACCTGGTCGACCTGCTGGCCGCCGTACCCAGCGTCGTCTTCGGCCTGTGGGGCGTGATCGTGCTCGCTCCGCAGATGGTGCCGGTCTTCGAGTTCCTCAACACCTACCTCGGCTTCATCCCGATCTTCGGTGGCGACGACGACGTCGTCTCCAAGAGCGGCCGCACCATCCTGACCGCCGGCGTCGTGCTCGCAATCATGATCCTGCCGATCATCACCGCGATTACCCGCGAGGTCTTCTCCCGCACGCCACGCCTCAACCAGGAGGCCGCGCTCGCCCTCGGGGCTACGCGCTGGGAGATGATGCGGCTGACCGTCTTCCCCTACGGCCGCTCCGGCATGGTCTCGGCCACGATGCTCGGCCTCGGCCGTGCGCTCGGCGAGACGATGGCCGTCGCGATGGTGCTCTCGCTCGGCGGGTGGAACGTCAACCTGCTCGGCCCGGGCAACTCCTCGATCGCGGCCAACATCGCCAGCAAGTACAAGGAGCGTTCCGAGGACCTGCTGTCCGTGCTGATCGCGACCGGGCTGGTGCTCTTCCTGCTGACGTTCCTGGTCAACTTCACGGCCCGCTGGATCGTCGGCCGCTCCGAGCGAAAGATGGCAAGCGCATGACCGACCTGTCCAAGGCGATGTCGAACACGCCCGAGACCCCCGGAACGCCGCCGCCCTCGCGCACCTCGGTCCCGCTGACCGCGGCTTCCCTGCCCAGCGTCGCGCAGCTCATCGTCGGCGTCATCGGTCTGGCCGTCGGCATCTTCTGCTGGCTGATCCTGGGCTGGCCGCTGATCGGCTCCGCCGTCGTCGGTGGCCTCGTCTACCTCGTCGGCCTGCCGGCGTGGTCGCTCGCGGTCGAGGGCAAGCGCGCCGCGACCGACCGGATGATGACCGGCCTGATCTGGACGACCTTCGTGGTCGCGATGGTGCCGCTGGTCTCCCTCGTCTACACGGTGATCGACAAGGGGCGCCGAGCGATCAGCGGCGACTTCCTGACCTACTCGCTCTTCAAGACCGCGCTCGGCCAGCCCGACGGCATCTACCACGCCATCATGGGCACGCTCATCATCACCCTCGGCGCCGCGGTCATCTCGATCCCGATCGGCGTGCTCGCCGCCATCCACCTCGTCGAGTACGGCAAGGGCAACCGCCTCTCGCGGGTCGTCACCTTCCTGGTCGACGTGATGACCGGCATCCCCTCGATCGTTGCGGGCCTCTTCGCGTTCGCGCTCTTCACGTTGCTGTTCGGCCCGGGCTTCCAGGGCGGCATCGGTGGCTCGGTCGCCCTGTCGCTCCTGATGATCCCGATCGTCGTGCGCGCCACCGAGGAGATGCTGCGGCTGGTCCCCGACGACCTGCGCGAGGCGTCGTACGCGCTGGGCACGCCCAAGTGGCGCACGATCATGCGGGTCGTCCTGCCCACCACGATCGGCGGCATCATCACCGGCATCACGCTGGCGGTCGCGCGCGTGATCGGCGAGACCGCCCCGCTGCTGCTCATCGCCGGCCTCGCGGACAAGACCAACACCAACCCGTTCAGTGGCGCGATGTCGACCCTGCCGGTCCAGATCTACTCGTTCAACTCCCAGCAGGACACGATCCCGCTCGCCTGGGGTGCGGCGCTCGTGCTCATCGTGCTGGTGCTCGTGCTCAACCTCGCGGCTCGGATCATCGGCAAGTTCTTCGCCCCCAAAACGGGCCACTAGGAATCAAGGAAAGCGACCACATCATGGCCAAGAGCATCGACGTCTCCGACCTCAACATCTACTACGGCGACTTCCTCGCCGTGCAGGGCGTCAACATGACCATCAAGGCGCGGGCGGTGACGGCCTTCATCGGTCCGTCCGGCTGCGGCAAGTCGACCTTCCTGCGCTCGCTCAACCGCATGCACGAGGTCATCCCGGGCGCGCGCGTCGAGGGCAAGGTCGTCGTCGACGGCCAGTCGCTCTACGGCCCGAGCGTCGACCCGGTCGCCGTACGCCGGCAGATCGGCATGGTCTTCCAGCGCCCCAACCCGTTCCCGACGATGTCGATCTACGACAACGTCCTGGCCGGCAACAAGCTCAACGCCAAGCGGATGAAGCGCGCCGAGGCCGACGCGATCGTCGAGAAGTCGCTGCGCAGTGCCAACCTCTGGAACGAGGTCAAGGACCGCCTCGGCAAGCCCGGCATGGGCCTCTCCGGCGGCCAGCAGCAGCGCCTCTGCATCGCCCGTGCGATCGCCGTCGAGCCCCAGGTCCTGCTCATGGACGAGCCGTGCTCGGCCCTCGACCCGATCTCGACCTCGGCCATCGAGGACCTCATCCACGAGCTCAAGACCGACTACACGATCGTCATCGTCACCCACAACATGCAGCAGGCCGCCCGCGTCTCCGACGAGACCGGCTTCTTCAACCTCAAGGCCACCGGCGAGCCCGGCCACCTCGTCGAGTTCAACCCAACCAAGAAGATGTTCTCCAACCCCGACGAACCCTCCACCGAGGCCTACATCTCCGGCCGCTTCGGCTGAGGTCGTGGTTCCTTCCGCTGCGGTAGTCCCCAACGAACGGGATTCTTGACTCGATCAAGAATCCCGTTTGTTGGGGACTATCGCGGTTCGGCGGCAGGGGCCTGTGGATAGCCCGAGCGGCGAACCGCCGGTTGGCCGCACCATCGTGGCCGTGCGGAAACGCGACAAGCCGATCGTGATCCGGGTCCACGCCAACCGGATCGGGCTGGTGCCACCCCTGCGGCTGTTCCCGCAGAACGCGACCGGGCCGACCCGCGGCGACGTACGGCGCGACCGGTGGCGTCGCTCCAGCTACGGGCTCTGGGCCCCGCCGTGGGCGGATGCGACCCGGGTGGAGCAGCGGATCGTCGAGGCGGGCGCGAACCTCAAGGCCTTCGGCGGCGTGACCGGGTGGGCGGCCCTCCGCTGGTTGGGCTGCCGCTGGTGCGACGGCGTCGCGCCAGACGGGTCGTTGCTGCCGGTCGTCCTGGCCGCTGACGACATGCGTACGCCGTCCAACGCGGTCCTGTCGGAGGAGCGGTTGAATCCCCGTGACCTGGTCGAGGTCGACGGGCTGGTCATCACCCTCCCCGTCCGGTCGGTGATCTTCGAGATGCGCTACGCCAGCAGCGTGCGCGAGGCGGTCGTGTGGTTCGAGAAGGCCGCCTACGACGACCTCGTCACGATCGAGGAGGCGTGGGACTACGTGACCGGCTACCTCAACGGCTGGACCGGCGTGCCGCAGGTGAGGCTCGCCCTGGTCCTGGTGGTCGAGAACTCGTGGTCGCCGCAGGAGACGCGGCTGCGGCTCGTCTGGATCGTCGACGCCGGCCTCCCGCCACCGCTCTGCAACCGACCGGTCTTCGACCTCGAGGGGCGGCACCTCGGCACGCCGGACCTGATCGACGTCGAGGCCGGGTTGATCGTCCAGTACGACGGGCCCGACCACCTCGAGCCCGGGCAGCACGCCTACGACGAGGCCCAGGACATCCGTTACCTGGAGCACGGGCTGGGCGTCGTACGGGTGACGAGGCACGACATGCGCGACCGGGCCAGGCTCGCCGTCCGCCTCGAGGAGGCCAGGGACGAGGCGCTGGCCCACCCCGCCCCGCGGGAGTGGACGGTCGACCTGCCCGACTGGTGGGTGCCGACCTTCACCGTGGCCCAGCGGCGCGCCCTCGACGCAGAGCAGCAGGCCGCGTGGCTCCGCTACCGCCAGCCGGCGTGAGTGGTTGCCGAGCCGCGGTAGTCCCCAACGAACGGAATTCTGGAGCCGTTCAACTATCCCGTTTGTTGGGGACTACCGCGGCGTAGCCAGCCCCTCAGACGGGGATGACAAGGGAGAGCACCTCGTAGCAGAGCCACGCGACGATGCCGGCCATGGGGAAGGTCAGGATCCAGGCGGCCAGGATGGAGCGGGCGACGCCCCAGCGGACGGCGGAGAAGCGCTTGGTGGCGCCGGCGCCCATGACCGCCGAGGTGATGGTGTGGGTGGTGGAGATGGGGGCGTGGAAGACGAAGGCGGTCGTGTAGAGGACGCTCGCGCCGACGGCTTCGGCGGAGAAGCCGCGGGCGGGGTCGAGGTCGATGATCTTGCGACCGAGGGTGCGCATGATGCGCCAGCCGCCGGCGTACGTGCCCGCGGAGATGGCGGAGGCGGCGGCGATGACGACCCACAGCGGCAGGTCGTCGTTGGCGGAGGCGTAGCCGCCGGTGAGCAGAGCCAGGAAGATGACGCCCATCGTCTTCTGCGCGTCCTGGAGACCGTGGCCGAGGGCGAGGGCGGCGGCCGAGATGGTCTGCATCATCCGGAAGCCGCGCATCACCTTGTGCGGGTTCTTGCGGCGGAAGATCCACATGATCGACAGCATCACGACGAACGCCGCGCAGAAGCCGAACAGCGGCGACAGGACCATCGGGATGAGGACCTTCTCGACGATCTTGGCCCAGTCGACGTCGGCGCCGCCGCCGATGGCCGCGCCCACGAGCCCGCCGATGAGGGCGTGCGAGGAGGACGACGGCAGGCCGAACCACCAGGTGATGAGGTTCCACGTGATGGCGCCGAGCAGCCCGGACATCACGATGATCAGGCCCTGGTTGTCACCCGGTGGCGAGATGACGTCCTTGACGGTGTTGGCGATCTCCTGGCCGAGGAGGGCACCGACGAAGTTCATGATCGCGGCGAGGATCAGCGCGACCCGCGGCGTCAGCGCCCGGGTGGACACCGACGTCGCGATGGCGTTGGCCGCGTCGTGGAAGCCGTTGGTGTAGTCGAACGCGAGCGCGATGACGACGACGGCGATCACGATCGCCAGGGTGAGGGACACCTGGCTCAGCTCTCCTTGACCGCGATCTGCTCCACGATGTTGGCGACCTTCTCGAACGCGTCGATGGCCGCCTCGAGCGACTCGACGATGTCCTTGAGCTTGAGCACCTCGATGGTCTTGAACTCACCGGAGAAGAGGTGGGCGAGGGTACGGCGGTGGTTCTTGTCGCCGGCGTTCTCGAGCCGGTTGATCTCGATCCAGTACTCCTCGAGCGACTGGGGTGACGACAGCTTGGGCATTGCCTCCGCGGTGAGCTCGGCGCAGCGCTGGAGCACCTCGACCTGCTGCGACAGCTCGGCCGGCAGCACCTTGACCTCGTAGAGCAGGATCAGGTCGACGACCTCGTCCATCTCGTCCATGACGTCGTCGAGCCCGGAGGCGAGGGCGTAGATGTCCTCACGGTCGAACGGCGTCACGAAGGTGCTGTTGACGCGGCGCACCAGGGCGTGGGTCGTCTCGTCGGCGTCGTGCTCGGCGGCGCGCATCCGCGTGGCGACGTCGGCGTTGTCGGACGTCTCGGCGAGCATCTCGGCCAGCAGGGCAGCTCCCGTCACCAGGTGCTGGGCCTGCTCGGTGAAGAGGTCGTAGAACGCAGTGTCGACCGGACGGAAACGCAGTCCCACGTGAACTCCTGGAGTGGCGGAAACAAACGTCCAACAGAGTAGGGGGTCGTCTCCTCGCCGACGCAACTCCGGGGTTCGGGCGAAGCGACCGATTTAGCCGCTCGTTCGAGAATCGGGTGCACGCCTGCGCGTTCGGCGGCAAGGTTATCCCCATGAGGGGGCCTGCACAGATTGCTATCGCCGCAGTCGTCGGAGTCGCGACGTTGAGTGCGGGTGCGCTTGCGGTCGCCGAACCACCCCGACGCGCGACCATCGGGGTCGGTATCTGCGTCAACACGGACTCGATCGCGGTCGCGCCGACAGCCCGGGGCACCTGTCCGCGCGGCTCCAAGCTGACCCGCATCGCGAGGCGTGGGCCGGTCGGTCCTCGTGGACCCTCTGGCTTGATTGGCCCCCAGGGGGCACCAGGTCTTCGCGGTCCAGAGGGCGCATCGGGAGCGGAAGGGCCGGCCGGGCCGGCCGGACCCGCCGGTCCAGCCGGTCCAGCCGGGCTACCTGGTCCGGCCGGACCCGCCGACCCCTCCTCGCCCTCGGCCACGATTGACGGGGGCGCTCCGTGACCGGAACGCGACGGTGGCTCCTGAAAGCGCTGTTGAGCACTGGAGCATTGATCGCCCCACTAGGCGACGAACGCACCTATCCAGCTGAGGCCATTATTGACGGCGGGACGCCGTGGACCGCCGAACCGCCGCCTGGCGCGCCGAGTTCGATCAGCGAGCGTCGAGTATGACGGTCATCAAGGTCCGGCGGGGAACCGCCATGGAGTGGCGTCTGGCGGACCCATTGCTGGCTGACGGCGAGCCGGGCTACGAGACGGACACCAGTGGTTTCAAGGTAGGCGACGGCAAGCGTCGGTGGTCTGCACTTCCCTACATGGTCGCTGAGGCTGCGCCGGATGCCGCGACAGCTGCAGCAAACTCCTCCTCTCGCGCTGCCGCTTTGGGGGAGTTGGTGGCTCGGCTCAAGAATGGTGAGGCACTTAACCTCGGGGTTTCTTCGAGCAGTTCCTTCGTGGGCTTCGGCCTGCCGATGGACAAAGGCGCCGGGGTGCAGTGTTGGAAGCAGGTGTTGGCCAAGTACGGCAACACCTCATCAGCCGTTCACAACTTGGGCGCCAGCGGGGCGCGGTCGGGACAGCTGTGGGCTGGTGGAAACTCGCCTGAGATCATGTCCACGGAGGCTGCGGTCCGATCCTTCGACCTCGACGCCGTCATAGTGCAGATCAACTTCAACGACGGCGGCACGATCTCGCCCGAGACATACGGCGAGTACATGCGTAAGACGTACCTGGCGGCGCGACGGTCCGCGGCCACGGTCTTGGTGGTCCCGCCCCTGGCCTACGGCCCTTATTGGAATGCGTCCTGGGCACAGGGATATCGACGCGCGGTCTACGTCGCGTGCGCTCGTGCAGGGGCCGTCGTCTTTCCGATTGAGGAGTCCTTGGCCAACGCCGAACGGACGGGGATCGACCCAACGCTCTACCAGTCTGATGCCACCCACCCGAACGAGACTGGCGCTGCCCGATACGGCGAGGCGTTCGCCTCGATGTGGCCGTCCACCTACACCGCAGCGGCCGTGACGCCGGCAGGGCGAGGCGAGTTCCTCTCGCCGAACATCAGAGGTCCCTTCATCGAGTGGGTCGACTCACTTGGCGCCGACAAGCGCACAACATCGTTTCGGATGTCGGAGGACAAGGATGCGCGACCCGCATCGCGCGCTATCTCCGTGCCTGAGCCACTCTTCGCACGCGGGACCGTCGCAGCGCTCGACGGAACGACCGGAGTAGACGGAAACCTCATCGAGGTATCCGCAGAGTTCACCGATGGTCGCATCTCGTTGGGACTTGCCCCCCCTGTATCGGGGTTCTCTGCGCCCCAAGTTCTCGCCGGCGGAGGCCTTGGGTTCGGGGGGTCCGGCCAGGTGGTCCAAGTTGCGGCCCCGCCGGCGTCTCGATCTCGACTGTTATTCGGCCGAGACGACGTCACCATTCGATTCGTTCTCCGCGCTGCTCAAAGCGGGGACGCTTCTCACCCCACACGGAGCATCATCAGCCGGGGCTTCGACGGTGGTAGCGGATTCAAGGTGGGCATCTCGGCCGCGGGGCGCCTGATTGTCACGATGGGCTCGGCGACGACAGAGGTCTCATCGGTCGTCACACAGGGAAGCCACCTCATCACGCTGAGTGCCCTCGCGGGCTCAGATCGGTTCGTGGCCTACGTTGGTGGCGAAGCGGTTGGCGGAGGAGTCATCGAGTCCGTCGCGGACCCAGAAGTGGACTGGTTGCTGGGAGCATCACGTGACCAAGGCGGGCAGCCGCGGCTCGACTCGTCCTTTGCGGGTGAGGTCCACTGGCTCAACATCGCGCACAGCTTCGTCAACCCTATCGAGCAGCGCCGCTGGTACGACCGAGTGGCTAAGCCATACTTCAACGGACTCGACGGGCGACAGATATCGCTGGCGTAACCCGTCAGTTGTTACACAACCCGATCTGACGTCCTCGCGGTGGCGGAACCAGCCATTTCGGGTGACTCATCATGACGTCCCCGAGCCCCCGTAGCTTGCGCCCGACGCGACGGGGCGCCCACGATCCGACCTGCATGGACCCAGTGACCGATACGGATGACGCACATGGCTGCCATCCACACTAGGAGAGCGGCGCCAACGCGTGCGAAGAAGTGCTGCACAGGTCCGAAGCCATATGCCGTTTCTTCCTTCCCCAGGACCTGGTCCAAGACCGAGGTCAGGAGAATGAGGAGGGGGAAGTGCGTCAGGTATACGCCGTACGACGAGCCACGCATTGTCTCTCTCCATTGAAGACGTCGCTGGTATGCGACGTTCATGAAAAGTGCTAGGAATACAAAGCCGTACAGAGAGTTCGTGATTCGTAGGGAATCTTCGGTACCCAAGTACCGAGCCTCGGCGACAGCGGCGAGATAGCAGCCGATCACGATGGCGGTGAGGCCCGGCGCGCTGTGTTTGAGTAGTCGCTGTCGAAACTTGGTCTCGTGACGGCACCACTGCATCCCGGCGAAAGCAAACACGGCGAAACCGAGCGGTGCGCCTGTGTGAGGGATGTCGAGAAGGCCGACGTAAAGGTTCACTCCGTAAAGCAAGGTAAGCGTCAGAAGCGCGACACCTCCAACGACGTGGTGATTGCGGTTGACGAGCATCCCTGCAACCCAAAGGCCCGCAAGCAGTTGTGGAACGAACCAGAACGAGGTCTCCAAAAAGATTTGGTGAAGCAGGTGACCTGGCGATGGCAACTGTTCGGAGTCCTTGGCCTTGCTCATTACGAGAATGAAAGCGAGGGCGACCGTCCAGAACAGGTACGGGGTGATGAGCGCGTAGAACCGTCGCTTCAAGTACCGACCCGGCTGGCGAGAACCATCAGCGCGTTGCCACAGATAGCCAGAGACGAAGAAGAAGACGCCGTCGCAGGCCTTAGCAACCTGATCGAGGGCAACGTCGCCGAACTTCAATTCGTCCCCTGACGAGCCCACGCGTGTGTGAATGAGCACGACGCCAACCATGGAAACCAAACGCAGCACGTCTGCGTAATCCGAGAAGGCCGTATGCGTCTCTTTGGTCATGTGTACGTTGTCAGGCGCAATCCGCACGAGTCCCCCCGACCGCTGCCACGAATGGCAGTTGAGGTCCCCGCGACCTCCGACTGAGGTTACGACAGGATCAACTGAACAGTCGACGAACTGGCCCTCTAGGGCCCACCCATTCGGGTGATTAGGACGTCGTACGACGCCGCTTCTGCCGCTCGATCAGCGTCTCCTGCAGGTGCGTGTCGCCGTCGTTGCGGACCCAGTCGCCGCTGCTCCCGAGCTCCCAGGCGCTCGTGGTGGACGCGAACGCCAGGTCGAGGAGGTCGCCGATGGCGGCGACGCTCTCGGGGTCGGGCAGCCGCACGAGGACCTCGACGCGGCGGTCGAGGTTGCGGTGCATCATGTCGGCCGAGCCGAGCCACGCGTGGGGGTCGCCGCCGTTCTCGAACCAGAAGACCCGGCTGTGCTCGAGGAACCGGCCGAGCACCGACCGCACCGTGATGTTGTCGGACAGCCCGGGCACGCCCGGGCGCAGCGCGCAGATCCCGCGCACCAGCAGCTCGACCTTCACGCCCTCCTGCGAGGCGAGGTAGAGCGCGTCGATGACGGCCTCGTCGACCACCGAGTTGGCCTTGAGCCGGATGCCCGAGGGGCGCCCCGCCTCGTGGTGGGCGATCTCGCGGTGGATCTGGTCGATGAGCCCGGTGCGCACCGAGTCGGGCGCGACGAGCAGATGGCCGTAGGACGGCTTGCGCGACCAGCCGCTGAGGTTGTTGAAGAGGTGGGCGACGTCCTCGCCGATGGACTCGTCGGTCGTGATGAGGCCGAGGTCCTCGTAGGTGCGGGCGGTCTTGGAGTTGTAGTTGCCGGTGCCGATGTGGGTGTAGCGGCGGATGCCCTCGGGCTCGTCGCGCACCACCATCGCGAGCTTGCAGTGGGTCTTGAGACCGACCAGGCCGTAGACGACGTGGCAGCCGGCCTGCTCGAGCTTGCGCGCCCACCGGATGTTGGCCTGCTCGTCGAAGCGGGCCTTGATCTCGACGATGACCAGCACCTGCTTGCCGGCCTCGGCCGCGTCGATGAGGGCGTCGATGATCGGGCTGTCGCCCGAGGTGCGATAGAGCGTCTGCTTGATCGCGAGCACGTGTGGGTCGGCCGCGGCCTGCTCGATGAAGCGCTGCACCGACGTCGAGAACGAGTCGTAGGGGTGGTGCAGCAGCACGTCGTGGCGCCGCGCGGCCTTGAACACGTCGACGGGCGAGGCCGACTCCACCTCGGCCAGCCGGGTGTGGGTGGTCGGCACGAACGCCGGGAACTTGAGCACCTCGTGGCTGAGGTCGGCGATGCTGTGCAGCCCGCGCAGGTCGAGCGGGCCGGGCAGCCGGAAGACCTCGGACTCGCTGACGCCGAGCTCCTCCTTGAGCAGCTCGAGCACGCCGGTCGAGATCGACTCCTCGACCTCGAGGCGCACCGGCGGGCCGAAGCGGCGCCGCAGCAGCTCCTTCTCGAGGGCGGCGAGCAGGTTCTCGGCGTCGTCCTCCTCGACCTCGAGGTCCTCGTTGCGGGTGACCCGGAAGGTGTGCGCCTCGAGCACCTCCATGCCGGGGAAGAGCCGCTTGAGGTGGGTGCCGATGACGTCCTCGAGCGGCACGAACCGCGCCCCGCGCCCCGACGCCCCCGACGCGCCCAGCGGCACGAACCGGTCGAAGATCGGCGGCACCTTGACGCGCGCGAAGTGCTCCTTGCCCGACTGCGGGTTGCGGATCAGCACGGCCAGGTTGAGCGACAGCCCCGAGATGTAGGGGAACGGGTGGGCGGGGTCGACGGCGAGCGGCGTGAGCACCGGGAAGATCCGGTTCTTGAAGAGCTTCTTGCAGCTCTTCTGCTCCTCGGCGTCGAGGTCGTCCCACCGCACCAGCTCGATGTCGTGCTCGGCCAGGGCCGGCTGGATCACGTCGCGGAAGAGGCTCGACTGGCGCTCGCTCAGCTCGCGCGCCGTCGTCCAGATCTGCTCGAGCACGTCGCGCGGCATCAGCCCCGACGCCGCGCGTACGGCGAGCCCGGCGGCGATGCGTCGCTTGAGTCCGGCCACCCGGACCATGAAGAACTCGTCGAGGTTGCTGGTGAAGATGGCGAGGAACCGGGTCCGCTCGAGCAGCGGCAGCCGGTCGTCCTCGGCCAGCTCGAGCACGCGCTGGTTGAACTTCAGCCACGACAGCTCGCGGTCGAGGAACCGGTCGTCGAACTTCTCCACGGCCGCGACCAGCTCGGGGTCGGGCACGTAGGGGACGTCGACCTCGTAGGACTCGTCGGGTACGCCGGCGCCGGTGGACACCGAGTGGGAGGAGTCCGGCACGATCTCGAGTGACATGGGTCGAGTCTGGCACCGACGGGTGAACGGTAGGTTGCGACGGTGACGATCAAGGACCGCGCCGAGGCCACGCTCCTCCTCGCCGCGATGGCGCTCCCCGAGGCCGTGCAGCGTCGACTGGCCGGCAAGCCGGTGACGATCGACGGCCAGACCCTCGCCGCCGACGTACAGCTGATGCTGCGGCTGCAGAAGGTCGCGCGGATGCCCGGCGCCGAGACGCTGCCGATCCCCGCGGGCCGTGTCGTCATCGACCGCACCACCGCCGCCACCGGCCGCACCCAGCCGATCGGGTCGGTCCGCGACCTGCCCGTCGAGGGGCTGCCGGCCCGGCTCTACACGCCGCGCGGCGTCACCGGCCCGACCGGGCTGCTCGTGTTCTTCCACGGCGGCGGGTTCATGTACGGCGGCCTCGACTCCCACGATGCCTCCTGCCGCGTGCTCGCCGAGGGCGCCGGCTGCCGGGTGCTCGCGATCGACTACCGGCTCGCGCCCGAGCACCGCTTCCCGGCGGCCTACGACGACGCCGTGACGGCCTACCGCTGGGTCGCCAAGAACGCCGACTCGCTCGGCGTCGACGTCGACCGGATCGCGGTCGGCGGCGACTCCGCCGGCGGCAACCTGGCGGCCGGTGTCGCCGCCGCGGCCGCCCGCGAGGGCCTGCCGCTGGCGTTCCAGCTGCTCGTCTACCCGGCGACCGACAGCGCCCGCGCGACCCGCAGCCTGGAGCTGTTCTCCGAGGGCTTCTACCTCACCAAGGCGTTCATGGACCTCGCCAACGCGAGCTATCTCCCCGACCCCGCCGAGCGGCTCGACCCGCGCGCGTCGCCCTTCCACGACGACATCCCCGACGGGCTGGCTCCGGCGTACGTCGTCACCGCCGGGTTCGACCCGCTGCGCGACGAGGGCGAGGCCTACAGCCGGGCGCTCGCTGCCGCCGGTGTCCGGGTCGAGCTGCGCCGGTTCCCCGACCAGATCCATGGGTTCTTCAACGTGGTCGGGGTTGGTCGTACGTCGCGTGCTGCGGTCGACGAGATCGCGGTGGCGCTCAAGGCGGGCCTCGCTCCGTCCCTCTAGCTAGAGGCCGGGGCGGTGCTCCCGGAGCCGGGCCATGAAGTCGGCCGGGTCGACCATCGAGTCGTCGACGTCGACCGGGTCGAGCGCGCGGCGATAGAACCGCACCCGCCAGTAGGCGTCACCCGGCCTGCCCTGGACGTCGACCTTGACGCTGTCGTTGGCCAGGTCGAAGGTGCGTGTCGAGTCGCCCTCGACGACCCGCACCACGCCGTCGATGACGTCGATCGACACCCGCGTCACCCGCACCTGCACCGCTGCCCACGCCAGCCCGCCGGCCGCGACGAACGCGACCAGGCACAGCAGCGTCGGTCCCTTCGCCACCACCGACACCACGCCGACCAGGAACGCCACCACGGCGATCGCCGCCAGCGTGATCGGCAGGACGGCCTGGTCGCTGCCGTCGGGCGCGAGGCGTCCGGTACGACCCGCCGGGGTCACGCCGTCGAACAGCGTCAGCTCGGTCGGGTCGTCGGCCGCGAGTCGGCGCTGCGCGTCGGCCAGCTGCTCGGCGAGCTGCTCGGCGATCGCCTCCGCCTCGAGCGCCCGCTGCTCGAGGTCGTCGCGCTCGGCCCGCAGGGCCGCGAGCTCGTCGGGCTCGGCCCCGCTCACAGGCTCGGCCGCCACTGGCGCACCGCCTCGGCGAACCGCGGCGGGTCGACCGACGACGCCGTGATCGTCAGCGGCGCCTCGCTCGGTCGTACGACGTCGATGGCCCAGCCGCGGTCACCCGGGTTGCCGCGCATCTCGAGCTCGGGTTCGTCCTCGGCCAGCGAGAACGTGTGCTCGTCGGTCCCGAACGCCAGCGACAGCGTCCCGTCCTCCGTCAGCTCCACCCGGCTCGGCCGCCCGACCCGCCGGAACGCGAACACGATCCCCAGCACGCCGACCGCCCCGACCCCGGCCGCCCGCAACGGCTCACCGGCCAGCTCACCCAGCGCCCCCAGCACGAAGATCGCGACGGCAGACGCCAACGCGATCCCGACCGCCACCCACCCGGCCCACCCCCGCCGCACCGACTCGTACGGGTCGTGCAGCTCCACCTCACGTTGGTCGAGCCGGTCGGCGCCCTGCGCCGACCGCGTCGAGACCTCCGCAGCCGATCCCGCAGAGGTTCCCACCGGCTCCGGCTCTGCCTTGACCTCCGGCTCCGGCTCGACCTCGGGCTCCGCCTCGACCTCGGGCTCCGCCTCGATTTCCGGCGCCGCCTCAACCACGGCCTCGCCCCCACGGTGGTCGAGCCGGTCGGCGCCCTGCGCCGTCCGTGTCGAGACCTCCGCAGCCGATCCCGGGGACGCCCCCACCGACTCCGGCTCCGCGGTCTCGACGACCTCGTCAGCAACGATCGCGGTAGGCTCCGCAGTCTCCCCGGAAGCGACCTCTGGCTCATCCTCGACAACGGGCGTCACGGCGACCGCAGGCTCCACCACCGGAGCAGCAACCGCGTCGGGTTCAGCGCTCCTGGCCGCAGCCCGACGTTCCCGACGCCGCGACCGGAAGGCGGACAACGGGTTCAGGGACGGCGGCGTCAGGTCAGCAACCACCGGCTCCGGCTCACCCTCCTCACGGTGGGTGAGCCGGTCGGCGCCCTGCGCCGTCCGCGTCGAGACCTCCGCAGCCGGTTCCGGTGAAGCTCCCAGCGGCTCACGTTCAGGTTCAGGTTCGGGCTCGGGTCCGGGCCCCGGCTCGACCTCGGCTTCTGCCTCCGGCTCGACTTCAGCCATCGGCTCCGGCTCGGGCTCGGGCTCCTCAACCTCGGCCACCGGCACCGGCACCGGCACCGGCACCGGCTCCGGCTCGGGCTCCGGCTCGGGCTCGGCCACCGGCTCGGGTCCCGGCTCAACCTCGGCCACCGGCTCGGGTTCGATCTCGGCAACCGCCTCGGGCTCGACCTCGGGTTCCGGTTCCGGCTCAACCTCGGCCGGGGCCTCAACCGCCTCGACCTCGAGCTCAGGCTCCCGCTCAGCCAGCTGCGCAGCCAGCTCCTGAGCCCGCACCTCCGCCTCCGCCCGTGCCTCCGCCTGGCTGACGAGATCGGCCTGAGCCCGTGCCAGCTCGGCCCGCAGTGCAGTGATGGCGTCCGTGGCCTCCCGCGCCGCCTTCTCCGCGTCAGCCCGCACCCGAGCCGCAGCAGCCGCCGCAGCCGCCGCCTCCGCCTCGGCCCGCTCGGCAAGCCCGTGCCGGGCGGCCTCGGCCTCCTCGACGGCACGCCGTTCCGCCTCGGCCCGCGCGCGAGCTTGCGCCTCGAGCTCGGTCTGGGTCCGGGTCAGCTCCTCGCGCAGCGCCTGGACGACCGACGTCGCCTCCGTCGCCTCGACCTCGGCCTCCGCGCGCGCCTCGTCGGCGTCCGCGGCGGCGTCGGCCGCGCTGGTCGTCGCCTCGAGGGCGACCTCGAGCTGCGCCCGCTCGGCTTCCTCGGCCTCGACCCGCGCCCCTTCGGACCCAGGCTCCTGAGAGGCCAGCGCCGCGCGTACCTCGTCCAGCTCCTCGATCGCGAGCCGCGCCGTCTCCGCCTGCTCGGCCGCCACCTCGTCGGCGGCCCGGGCGCGGTCGTCCGCGGCCGCCGCAGCGTCCGTCGCCACCCGGATCGCCTCGCGCTCGGCGTCCGCGTCGACCACCGCGACTGGTTCGACCTCGGGCTCGGCGGGCCGCCGCCGTGGGGGCCGTCGGCGCGGGCGGGCGCTACCGCTCGGCGGCTCCTGGGGGGCGGGGCTCATGCGGCGGATGTTACTCAGGGGCCACGGCCCCCGGAGCGGTTACGTCCCGAGTCGGCGCGTGTACTGCACGTGGGTGTCGCGCGCCGCGTGCTCGAACCCGAGCGAGCTGTAGAGCCGCACCGCCGGTTTGTTGTCCGACTCGACATAGAGCAGCACCTCGGCCACGCCCAGCCCGGCCAGGTGGTGGAGGCCGGCCAGGGTCACCACGCGCCCCAGCCCACGGCCCTGCGCGGCCGGCCCGACCGCGACGACGTACACCTCGCCGAGCGAGGCGTCGTGCTGCTTGGTCCAGTGGAACGCGAGCACGTCGCCGGTCGCGTCGTCGACCGCCACGAGCAGCCCGGCCGGGTCCCACCACGGCTCGGCCATCCGCTCGGCGAGGCCGGTCGCGTCGAGGCCGCCCTGCTCGGGGTGGTGGGCGAACGCCGCCCCGTTGACCGCCAGCACCTGCTCGGCGTCGCCGTCGGCATATCCGCGCACCGTCTCGCCGTCGGGTACGACGAGCGAGGGCAGCTCCAGCGAGGTCGGGCGCCGCATGACCCAGAGGTCGCGGGTCCGGTCCCAGCCGTGCGCGGCGGCAAGCGCCGCAGCCCCCGGGTGCCCGCCGTGCGACCACGCCCGGTCAGCCACCCCGACCTGGGCCAGCAGCCGACCGCCAACACCGTGGCGCCGTGACTCGGGCGCCACCGCCAGCGTCAGCTCCCCGTCCCGCGCCAGCGCGAACCCGCCCACGGCGACCGCCACCGACGCACCCTCGGTGCCGTGGTGCTTGAGCGCCAAGGCCGCGGCCTCGTCGAGCGGGTCGTGCCCGTCAACCAACTTGCACGCGGCGCGCACCGCCGCGATCGTCTCGAGCGCGTCGGGAGCGGACATCAGTATACCAGCGCCTGCACGCCGTCACGCAGCACCAGCTCGGTGAACGCGACGGCGCCGGCGATCCGAGCGCCCTCGACCAGGTCGGCCTCGGTCAGCGACCGCCGTGCCGCGCACTGCGAGCACACGGTGACGGACCCAGCCGCACGCACGGCCTCGACCAACGCAGCAGCGGGGGAGGCGTGCTCGAGACCCAGGTCGGGGCACCGGTCGCGCACCCCGAACCACACGCCGTCACCGGTCAGCCACAGCGACACGTCGGCCCCGGCGGCCACGGCCGAGGCCGCCACCGTCAGCGCCTGGTTGGCCCGTTCGGCGGCCTCCGCCCCGCAGGTCAGCTTCACGGCGAGGGATCGGGTCACGCGCCCACCCTAGGCGCGGTCGCCCGGCCGAGCAGCCGTCGTACGTCGTGAGTGCGCCGCTCGGTCACCGCGGCGAACCCGACCGCGATCACGATGAGGCCGCCGGTGATCACGAGCACCTCGACGAACCCGACGGGCCCGAGGGTCCAGCGCTCCTCGCGGGTGGGGGTGAGCCAGGCGGCCAGGAGCACGACGATCGGCATGTGGATGGCGTAGAGGGAGTACGAGCTGCGCGAGCCCGCCTCGAAGACCCCGAGCAACCGGCCCTTGACCCCGGTCCAGGCGAGGTCGTCGGTAAGGGTCCAGAGCAGGACGGCGGCGGGCAGGCCGACCACGACCGCGACCGGCGCGCCCTGCAGGTCGAGCTGGCGGGCGACGACCATCGCGATGCCGGTCACCCCGGCTGCGGCCAGCTGCGACCAGCCCATCGTCGAGGACGACCGGGCCGCCCAGCGGCGCGCCTGCGGAGCGAGGACCGCAGCCGCGACTCCGAACAGCCACGCGAGCGAGAGCTGCAGGACGTCCGTGCCGGCGACCACGCAGCCCAGGAGGGCCACGACGACGGCGACCACGCGCGTCGTCGTACCGCGCTGGCGACTGGTGGCGAGGGCCAGGGCCGCGAAGATCACGTAGAACCAGAACTCGTAGGACAGCGACCAGAGCGGGTAGTTGTAGCCGAACGGCTTGACGTGGATCTCCTGGACGAACACGACGTTGCCGGCCAGGGTGCTGAGCGCGTGCGACGGCACCTCCTCGATCCCGGTGTAGGGGACCGGCACCTGGTAGAGGTCGGAGCTCGAGAACGCCTTCCGCCCGACCCAGTCCACGACCGCCGTCAGGGCGAGCGCCGGCAGCAGCACGATCCAGAGCCGGGTCAACCGCGCGATGGCGTAGTCGCGGACGTCGAACCGCCCGGCCCGCACCCGGTTGACCACCCCGAACCCGCCGACCCAGTAGCCGCTGAGCGCGAAGAAGACGAGGACGGCGGGAGCGCCCATGCCCGTCACGGCATAGAGCGCCTGGCTCAGTGGGCCGTGCGACGCGGTCGGGTAGTCCTCGAACATCGTCAGGCGCACGTGGCCGAGCACCACCAGGAGGGCAGCGAGGAAGCGGATCGCGTCGATCGCGCGGTTCTGGGAGGTGGCGGCCACGCGGCGGACGCTAGTGGGCGCGTGCCCTCCTGACGCTCAGATCCGGAATCCTGGAGCCGCTCTTGACGTTCTGCGAGGGTGGCACCCATGAGCAGTCCCCTCCTCGCCCTGCCCCGAGCGGTCGCCGGCAACGGCATCGACGCCCCGGTCGCCGCCCACTACGGCTCGTTCAACGGCGAGCAGCGCACGGTGGAGTCGGGGGAGGGGTTCGTCGACCTGTCCCACCACGACGTGCTGCGGATCGAGGGCCCCGACCGCCTCACCTGGCTCCACAACATCACCACCCAGCACCTCACCGACCTCCAGCCGGGCGTGCTGGCGCAGGCGCTGGTGCTGAGTCCGCAGGGACACGTCGAGCACGAATTCCGCGGCACCGACGACGGCGAGGCGCTCACCGTCTGGACCGAGCCGGGTCGCGCGGCGGCGCTCGCGGAGTTCCTCGAGCGGATGAAGTTCATGATGCGCGCCGAGATCACCGACGTCACCGCCGACCTCGCGCTCACCTGGCGCCCCGCCACCGGCCACCGCCTGGTCCCGCGGGCCGACCTGACGACGTACGCCGCCGCGACCGAGCCCGCCGCCGGCCTCTGGGCCTACGAGGCGCTGCGCATCGCGCGCGGCGAGCCCCGCTTCGGCCTCGACACCGACCACCGCACGATCCCCAACGAGGTCGGCTGGATCGGCCCCGCGGTCCACCTCGACAAGGGCTGCTACCGCGGCCAGGAGACCGTCGCGCGCGTCCACACCCTCGGCCGCCCGCCCCGTCGGCTCACGCTTCTCCACCTCGACGGCTCCGAGAACCGCCTGCCCGCCGTCGGCTCCGACGTCATCCTCGGCGAGAAGTCCGTGGGCTTCGTCGGTACGTCAGCCCGTCACCACGAGCTCGGTCCGATCGCCCTCGCCCTCCTCAAGCGCAACACCCAGGTCGACGTCGACCTCATGGTCGACGGCATCGCCGCGGCCCAGGAGGTCGTGGTCGACCCCGAGGTCGGGCTGCACGTCCGCCCCAAGCTGCGCTGACTCCCACACGCGTCGGCTGAGGTGCGAGCGAAGCGAGCCTCGAAGCCACGGCGCACGTCAAAGCAAGCCCGCCGGCACACCAGCAATGGGAGGCTGCGGCCATGAAGATCGCGCTGGCCGCGCTCGTACTGGTCCTCGGCGCCCCCCTCTCGCCCGCCTCGGCAGCGCCCGCCGTCATGTCCGGGTCGGTGTGCGACGACCCGCAGTACCCCGCCGACTCGTGCACGCCGCCACGGGTCAAGATCGACGGACCCTCGCGAGCGACCCCTCGGACCCGGGTGACCTACACGTGCGTGGTGAAGGGCGTCGGCACCAACGCCAAGCCCGTCGGGACGATCACCCTCCTCGTCAACCGCAGGGGGAAGCGCTACTCGACGTCGGCCGTCCGGCAGCTGCCGGACACGGGCACGGCCGTGTTCAGGACTCCCCGGCTGCCGCGAGGTCGGTTCATCATCCGCTGCCGCTACGTCGCCGAGCCCGACACCGTCTTCCGGTCCGCTGACTCGGTGCCGCAGGCGCTGGTTGTGCGACGTCGCGCGGCTTGACGCTGGTCACGCCCGAGGACTCGAGACGTGCTTTGGTTCGCGTCCCTCGGATCCGATCGACTCTCCCGAGGACCCACGTGTGCGGCACCCTCGGGTGCCGGACGCCGAGGCGAAGGGCATCCACCCACCGGCGTGCGGAGTCTTTGAGCAAGCGACCGGCTGTGGGGTGGTGGTCGTAGCCCAGATCGACGTCGAAGAGGTGGTCATACCGGTGAGGCGAGATACGCCTGCCGCGGACCTCATTGCCGATGTTGGAGCCGTGAATCACTTGGATCCACATCGGGTCGGCGACGACCTCACGTAGAGGTCCCATCCGGCGCACATGGTTGTGCTGACCGAACCCGAAGATCGTGAAGGGGACGTCGCCCTCCGAGCGCTTCTCGATCAGCGACACGAACGGGTTCGAGGCGTAGTCCAACTGGTAGACCGCACCGCCCCTCACCACTTGGAGCCCGCGGGCGAAGTTCACATAGAGGAAGTCCTGCGAGTCGAACTCGTCTTGAATGGCTGCGAGGTAGTTCTTGGCCACAGCGTCATCACTGTCCAGCCGGGTGGTGATGACGTATGGCGCTGTCGCCCGTTCGCCGACAGCGCGCTTGGCGACTCCAGACCAGAAGACGTCATGGGTCCAGATGGGCTCGAAGACCCCGGCTGCGAGATCCTCAATCTCTTCGCGAAACTCAGGCGCGCAGCGGTCGTCGAAGAAGACCAACCAGCGGAACGGGACAGCGGGATCCTGTCGTGACATCGACGCCCTGCAGGCCTCGACGAAGAAGCCCAGCCGATACTCCAGCCATGCCGGCTGAGGCGGGGCCTGCTCGTTCGTGAACACCGCCGAGTACCGAGTGATGACGAAGTGCTCGAACAGCGGTTGCCGGTCGCTAGTTCCCACCGTGCACTCAGGCGTCCTGCGAGGCACGCTCCGTGATGCGAGCCGCGTCGGCGGCGACGGAGTCCTTCTCCTTAGCCGGCAGCACGAAGCGGTAGCCCACGTTGCGGACAGTCCCGATGAGCGTCTCGTTCTCCGGGCCGAGCTTCGCGCGGAGACGACGCACGTGGACGTCGACGGTGCGGGTGCCGCCGAAGTAGTCGTAGCCCCAGACCTCCTGCAGCAGCTGCTGGCGGCTGAACACGCGGCCGGGGTGCTGGGCGAGGAACTTGAGGAGCTCGAACTCCTTGAACGTCAGGTCGAGCGCACGGCCGCCAATCTTGGCCGTGTACGTCGCCTCGTCGACGACGACCTCGCCGGAGCGGATGACGTGGGCCTCGGGGTCGGCCGCGTCGCGAGCGGCGGTGAGCCGGCCGATCGCGAGCTTGATCCGCGACTCGAGCTCGGCCGGGCCACACGTGTGGAGCACGACGTCGTCCATCCCCCAGTCGTGGCTGACGACGGAGAGCCCGCCCTCCGTGACCACGAGCAGCACCGGGACGTCGGTGCCCGTCGTACGGATCAGGCGGCACAGGTCGCGGGCGCCGGCGAGGTCCTGACGACCGTCGACGAGCAGCAGGTCGGACTCGGGCGCCTCGAGCAGCGCGCTGCCCTCGGCCGGCAGGATCTTGACTCCGTGGCCCAGCAGCGTCAGCGCAGGCAGCACCTCGGCAGACGGCTGCAGTGCGCTGGTCAGAAGAAGAAGTGTGCTCATGGTGGTCCCCTCCCACATGTGCGGGTGTAGGACCGGAACACGTCGTCGGGCACCGGCCGTCGGTCACAGAATCGGGATCTGTTGACCTGGAGGGAAGAATACCGAAACGTGACGGACACAGGCAGCATGAGTGACAGAACTGAGACACAGGTCATCCTCGTTCGTTACTGGGCCTCCGCCCGGGCCGCCGCCGGGGTCGACTCGGAAGAGATCGCGGTCGACGGTCCGATCTCCCTGGCCGAGCTGGTCGACCGCGTCGTCGCCGGTCACCCCGGCGGCCGGCTGCCGCAGGTGCTCGAGGCGTGCTCGGTGCTCGTGGGCGACCGACCGGTCAAGTCCCTCGATCCAGCGACGGTCGTGGTGAGCCCACGGGACAGCGTCGAGTTCCTGCCGCCGTTCGCCGGCGGCTAGGCAGCGTCGCGGTGTGCGACGAGGGCGGCCACGCCCGTCCCGAAGACCACGTGGTCGCAGCCGGAATGCCGAACAACCCGAGGAAGTTGAACCATCCATGACCACTGGAGCCTGGGTCGCCATCGCGGCAGTGGCCACGGCGGTCGCGTTCGGCCTGTGGCGTCGCCGCACCGACGGCCGCTTCGGCGAGTCAGAGGAGCAGAGCGTGCAGTCCGAGTCCGTCCTGGCTGGCACCCCGTGGCAGGACGAGCTGGGAGAGCGGGCGACTTTGCTGCAGTTCTCGTCGGCCTTCTGCGCTCCTTGCCGCACCACGCGAGTCGTCCTGGCGGACGTCGCGCGGGCCGAGGGAGGGGTCAAGCACGTCGAGGTCGACGCCGAGCAGCACCTCGACGTCGTACGCCGGCTCGGCATCATGCGCACGCCCACGACGGTCGTCCTCGACCCCCTCGGGCGAGAGCTCGGGCGTGCGGCCGGAGCGCCCACCAAGGAGCAGGTGCTGCAGTCGCTGCCAGACTGACGCCGTGACCACCCAGGGGCCCGTACGGATTCTGATGGTGTGCGTCGGCAACCAGTGCCGTTCGCCACTCGCAGAGCGGCTCCTTCAGGCGCGAACAGGTCCCGGCAGTCACGTCGCCGTGTCGAGCGCAGGGACCATCGGTCCGTCAGGTATCCCCATGGATGCTCATGCCGCAGCCGAGCTGGCCCGCCTTGGCGGAACCTCTGACGGCTTCCTCTCGCGACGGGTCACACCGCAGCTCCTCGCTGACCAGGACTTGATCCTGGCCATGACCCGCGACCTCCGGACCGAGGTCCTCAGGATGGCTCCCCGCCTGATGCGACGGAGCTTCACCTTGGCTGAGTTCGCGGGCATCCTCTCGAGCAACTCGATCTCTGGCTCGACGCCGCAGGAGACCGTCCTCGAAGCTGCGGCTCAACGCGCCAGAGCGCCTCACGAACTCGACATCCGTGACCCCATCGGCCTGTCTACCAACGTCCATCGCACGGTCGCCAACGAAATAGATGCTCATGTCGGCGTTCTTGCGGCCAGGCTCGAGTGATCGGGCCCGCCTCAGTGTGCGCGACGCTTACCGCCGTGCGGTGCCGAGCTCGAACCGGACTTCTCCTTTTCGGGCACGTAGTAACCAGCCGTTCCACGGCGGCGAGGAACCCGATTAAAGACCACTCCCAGAACGCGCCCCTGCACGGCTTCGAGCTGGGTCAGGCTCTCGCTCAACTCATGGTCGACCGTCCGGCCGTGCGAAACCACCACAAGCGCTCCGTCACTGTGACGAGTCAGCACCGCACCGTCTGTAACGGGGAGCAGCGGGGGGGCGTCAATCACGACCATGCCTTTGAGGGCGAGCTCGCGAAGGAGGCCCTGCATCGCTTGGGACCCCAGCAGTTCGCTGGGGTTCGGCGGCGTGCTGCCGGCAGCCAGCACCGAGAGCTGGGGCAGTTCGCCGTGGTCCTGAAGCACATCGACCAGGTCGGCTTGGCCGATCAGAACATCGGTCAGGCCGGCGCCCTCAACAAGTCCCAGAGTGTCTGCCACGGTGGGCCGCCGGAGGTCACCGTCAAGCAGGGTGACTGGCTGACCCGACAACGCAATGGCTGCCGCGAGGTTGGCCGCGACCGTCGACTTTCCGTCTTCCGGCCGCGGGCTCGTCACGACGATGACGCGGGGCGGGTCGTCAATGCTCATGTAGGACAGATTGGTGCGCAGCTTGCGGAATGCCTCGCCAACGTCCCACTTCTGCTCGTCGGCAGCATCTGAGAGTTGGAGACCGCGGCGGCTACCGGCAGGGTGCACGGGTATTCGGCCGACTGTCGACACTGAGAATCGCTTCTCCACGTCGTCGTCTACACGCAGGCGACGGTCGACCATGGACCGGCCTACGGCGTAGGCGACGGCGAGCAGAAGGCCAAGAACCAGGCCCAGGCCTAGGTTAAGGACAGGGCGTGGCGAGACAGGTGATCCCGGAAGTGCCGCCGCTTCTACCGGCTCGACTCCTACAACCCCGGCGGCGCCGGTGCCTCTTGGGTCCTCGAGCTCAGCTACTCGCGCCGCAAGTGCCCGTATCCACGCGTCCGCGAGGCGCTGCGCCTGAACCGGCGAACTTGAGCGCGCAGTGATCTTGATGAGCACCGTGTCAACTGGCTGTTCAACCGCAATGTTCTCGATCAATCCCGACGCGCTCTCGTCGAGGCCCAGGTCGTCGATGACAAGGTCGGCGACAGCCCGGCTGCTCGCGATATCGACGTAGGACGCAGCACGCGACTTAGCCAGCGAGTCGCTGACTGATCCGACGGCGGCGTCACCGCTCCCTCCGGCGGTGACGAAGCCACCGGCGTCGGCGGCGTAGACCTTGGTCTGAGTGAGCGTCAGAGTGCCAGCGGACGCCACCACGACGACGACGATAAGTAGCGCACCGACCCAGTGAGCGCGCAGGGCCTTCGCATAGTCAAGCAAATCCATGGAATCAAGAACCCGTCATTGGGCAGTCGCAATAGGGTTCCGAGGTGATCAGAGACCTCGTTGGCGGCTGCATCTCAGTCGATCTTAGAGCGATGGACACGTACGTAACGGTCGAAGTGTCGGGATCGCACGCAATTGACCTTGCCACCGCGATTCGCCGTGCATGGTCGAGGTGCCTCACCGACGGCAGTATCGCAGCGGATGCGACCGTAGCGGTGGTGCAGGACGATAACCCTGTTGTCATCGAGCAGGCTCGCGCCCAAGGTGCCCTGGCGTCGACGGTTCGTGCAGAGCTACTGGACCGGCTTAGTCCACGTGTGACGGTCGCTGCCATAGATCACCAAGCCGGAAAGATGATCATGCTGCATGCCTGCGGTCTTGCCGATTCCGTCACGGGCCGAACGGTGGCGCTTGTCGCCCCGTCGGGTACGGGCAAGACAACGACGTCCCGGACCTTGGGACGACACCTCGGTTACGTGACTGACGAGACTGTGGCGATCCGCGCTGATGCAACGATCTCGCCGTACCCGAAGCCACTGTCTGTGATCGGAGGTCCAGGCGGCTTCAAGACCCAGATGAACCTTGACGAGCTGGACTTGCTGCCGGCGCCGGCACGGTGCGAGCTGGCTGGCGTTGCCCTGCTGGTTCGGGACGGCTCGAAGGTCGCCCGCGCCGAGTCCATCGCGACGGTCGATGCGCTCGCGCTGCTGGCACCTGAATCGTCTTATCTTGCCTCGGTCCCCAATCCGCTGCACAGGGTCGCTGAGTTGCTTGAGCTTACGGGGGGCCTACGCGCGCTTCACTACTCCGAGTCCGAGCAGTTGAAAGTTCTGGTAGCAGATATGTTGCAGTCCTGATGCGCGTTGCTCGTACGGATTGGACGGACTGGTACGTCGACAATGATCGTTCGGCGGTCTTCGTCGGCGGCCAAGTCGTCGTAGTGTCTGTTCTGGCAACAAGTTTGCTGCGCTATGTCGGCTCCGGCATCGATGTTGCCGACCTAGCTGCAGCCCTAGTCGATGAATTTGGGGCACCTGACGGCGTCGATGCTGCATCTGTAACCACCACCGCAGTAGGCGACCTCCTGGCATGCGGTGTTCTGACGGAGGTGTCACTGTGAGCCTGATCGAGCGGGCGAGCGACGTTGCGTGGGTTGATGACCAAACCCGCGTCGTGGTGCTGAGGTTGGGACACTTAGCGGACCTGCCGCTAGTTCTAGAGGGCAGCGCGGCCGCAATCTGGCGCCTTCTCGAGGTTGGGACAAGCCAACTGACACTTGTACGAATAATCGCCGACATGTTCAACCTATCTTCGAGCGAAGTCGAAGGCGACGTGAACCGGTTCTTGGACTCCGCTGAGCAAGCTGGGGTCATTAGTCGAATGCAAAGTGAATGAGTGGCGCGTCCCTTCAAGTCGAAGAGGCTGTGCCGCTCGGCCATGCTTTGATCCTGCGAGTTGCGGCTGACTCGGGTGTGCGCGCGCTTGCCATCAAAGGACCCGTCCTTGCCCTCCAGGGGTTGCGGCCACCTAAGACGTCCGTAGACATCGATGTTCTTGTCGATCCGGTTAAGATGTGGATTCTGCAGGCGGCGCTCGAGCGGCTTGGATGGATCGATGATGGGGCCTACGACACGCCAAGCATTGTGCCCCTGCACTCTGTTAACCATCGCCATCGACTTTGGCCTTGCGAGGTCGACCTGCATCATTGGTTCCCCGGGTTCCTGGCCAGTCCAGAGAATGTGTTCGAGGTGCTGTGGGCCAGACGCTCGACAGTGCGGATTGCGCATGTTGACATTGCTGTCTGCGACCAAGCGGGCAACGTTGCTATCGCTGCCTTGCACTACTTGCGTGACCAGTACAAGAGTCACGAACTTCGCGACCTGGCCGCGGTAGTGCGTCGCGATTGGAATGCTGAGCAGGTTGCGGACCTCGCGGCCCTAGCCGCCGACACGGGGTCGGCGCAGACCTTACGTCCTCTGCTTGACCTCATTGGCGCCCCGTTGATCCCTGACCGGAGGCCGCTTTTAGTTCCAATTGCAGACTGGGAGATGCGGGCTCGGACTGAGACGAATGAGGTGTTGCCATGGATCGTCGAACTGAGCCGTACGCCATGGCCGCTGCGACCCACCTTCTTGTGGAGGGCTTTCTGGCTTCGTAAAGAGTATTTTGCAAAGCCGTCGCCCGGCCGTGATCTAACGAACTGCGAACTACTGCGCGCTCGGTGGTTGCGGGTCCGACGTGGGATGCGAGTCATGCCGCTGGCATGGCGCGAATACCGCAGGTTGCGTGGACGATCAGGGGAGTAGGAATTCCGCCACGTCATCTCCCCCGGACGACAGACGCTGCAAGTCGATCCGCACCATGTGTTCGACCATCTCATGAAAAGTCACGCTCGCCTCCCACCCGAGTTGCTCTCGCGCCTTTGTTGGATCGCCGTACAGGTCAGCGACGTCGGCCGGCCGCTTGAGAGCCGGGTCTTGTCGTACGTAGGGGGACGGGTCGTCGATGCCGACCGTCGCGAAAGCCACTCTCAGCAGCTCGGACAAGGGCTGGGACTGCCCGGTCGCGATGAGGAAGTCGGCGGGGGAATCCTGCTGGAGCATCAGGTGCATCGCCCGGACGTAGTCACCGGCGAAGCCCCAGTCGCGACGCACGTCCAGGTTGCCGAGAGTAACCGTCTCGCGTTGGCCAAGAGCGATCTCGGCGACCGCGCGCGAGATCTTCCGAGTGACGAACTTTTCGGGACGCAATGGGCTCTCGTGGTTGTAGAGCGTGGCGGTACTGGTGAACAATCCGTAGGACTCCCGGTAGTTGACGGTGAGGTGGTGGGCGAAGCTCTTGCTCACGGCGTACGGGCTCCGCGGGTGGTGCGGGGTGCTCTCGGTTTGCGGCATGTGGTCGGCGGTCCCGAACATCTCCGAGCTCGAGGGCTGGAAGAACCGGGGAGCGGATCCGCAGCGGTTGCGGTGGCGAACGAGGGATTCAAGGATGCGGAGGACGGCGAGGCCGTTGGTCTCAGCCACCTCTTCGGCGTAGTCCCAGCTCGCGCCGACGGAGGTGAAGCCGGCCAGGTTGTAGATCTCGTCGGGCCGGAGGTCCTCCAGCAGCCGCTCGAACCCGGCTCCGTCGCGCTGGTCGTGCTCGACGACCTCGACTCCGTCGAGGTAGACCTGCGCCGCCGGAGAGTCGCGTGCGCCCGGTCGGACCGTTCCCACCACCCGGTAGCCCTCTTGGATGAGAAGGCGGGCGAGGTAGATACCGTCCTGGCCCCCGGCGCCAGTCACCAGGGCGGTTCGTGTGATGGTCGTCATGGTGATCGAAGCGTAGCCAGTCCCGAATCGTGGACGCAATGTCCATCATATGGGACATGATGCGGATCGGGCGACCAGGCGTCCGTACTGTTGCCTACATGGCGACTACCTGGCTGACGAAGCGACGCGCGGTGGACCACTGCCGCACGCGCTCAGCCCTGTGTCCCGCGCGCTGACTCGACCGCACCCATTTGTCGAAGTAGACGCCCCGTCCCGACGGGGCCTGTCCGTCAGTCCGCCCAGCCATTCGGCAGGAGACCGTCATGTCCGTGTCCGGACCCGACCACGGGATCGATCCCCGTGGCCCGCAGTTCACCGCGTCGCTCACGGCGCTGGTGCTGCTCGTGGTCCTGCTGACCCCCTCGCCCGTGGCGCCAGTCCTGCTCGCGCTCCAGGCGGTCCTCTTCGCCTGGGGAGCGACGGTGGGCGTCCAGCACACGCCGGTTGCCCTGTTGTTCCGGACGTTGGTCCGCCCGTGTCTCGGCGCGCCTGACCATCTCGAGGACCCCGCCCCGCCGCGCTTCGCGCAGGCGGTCGGCCTGGGTTTCGCGGTCGTCGGACTCCTCGGCTTCGCCACCGGTGTCGAGGCGCTCGCCCTCGTGGCCGTCGGGTGCGCGCTCGTCGCCGCTCTGCTCAACGCGGTCTTCAGGTTCTGCCTGGGCTGCGAGATGTACCTGATCGTCCGCCGCACCACCTCCCGCGGCACCGCCGCCGCAACCAACTGAAAGGCACCACCATGACCCGCGAGAACTCTCTCGTCACGACCCAGTGGGTGGAGGACAACCTCGACACCCCGGGCATCGTGCTCGTCGAGGTCGACGAGGACACCACCGCCTACGACAAGGGCCACATCAAGGGAGCGATCAAGCTCGACTGGTCGACCGAGCTGCAGGACCAGGTCCGCCGCGACTTCGTCAACAAGAAGCAGTTCGAGGAGCTCCTCTCCAGCAAGGGCGTCGCCAACGACGACACGGTCGTCCTCTACGGCGGCAACAACAACTGGTTCGCTGCCTACGCCTACTGGTACTTCACGCTCTACGGCCACACCGACGTCAAGCTCATGGACGGCGGCCGCAAGAAGTGGGAGCTCGACTCCCGCGAGCTGACCGACGAGAAGCCCACCCGCGAGACCACGTCCTACACCGCGCAGGACCAGGACACCTCGATCCGCGCCTTCCGTGACGACGCCGTCGCCGCGATCGGCAAGCAGAACCTCATCGACGTCCGCAGCCCTGACGAGTACGCCGGGCGCCTCCTCGCCCCGGCCCACCTCCCGCAGGAGCAGTCTCAGCGCGCCGGGCACGTCCCCACCTCGCTCAACGTCCCGTGGAGCAAGAACTGCAACGACGACGGCACCTTCAAGTCCGACGACGACCTCAAGGCGCTCTACGCCGAGGTCGGCATCGACGACTCCAAGGACACCATCGCACTGTGCCGCATCGGTGAGCGCTCCTCGCTGACCTGGTTCGTCCTCAAGAAACTCCTCGGCCACCAGAGCGTCAAGAACTACGACGGCTCCTGGACCGAGTACGGCTCCCTCGTCGGCGTCCCGATCGCCCTCGGCGACGAGCCCGGATCGGCCGACGCCTGATGTGCGGCGCGACTGAGGGCGGTCTCTCGCTCGACGGCATCAACGTGGCCAAGGAGGCCCTGATCCAGGGTCAGGTCCTGCGCGACGGCGAGCCCGTCGGCAACGCCTACGTCCGGCTCCTCGACAAGACCGGCGAGTTCACCGCCGAGGTCCCCACCTCGGCCACCGGCCACTTCCGGTTCTTCGCCGGCGAGGGTCAGTGGACCCTCCGCACCCTGGCCCCCAAGGCCACGCCTGTCGACAACCGCGTCGACGCTGCCGTGGGCAGCGTCGCCGAAGTGACCGTCGCCCTCGTCTGACCCTCTCTTTGTGCTGACCCGTCGTCCCCGGACGACGGGTCAGCGTCACTTCACGTCGGCTGAGGTGCGAGCGAAGGAGCCTCGAAGCCAGCGACGCCGGCCCGGGCACCCCCACCCCACGATGGTCGAGCCGATCGGGCGCCGTCCGCGTCGAGACCTCCGCAGGCGACCTACTCAACCCGCCGCGACTACCGCTCGAGCAGCACCGTGAACGGCCCGTCGTTGACCGACGTCACCGCCATGTCCGCACCGAAGACACCCCGCTCGACCTGGGCACCCAGCTCGACCAGCGCCTCGCACACGCCGTCGTAGACCGGCTCGCTTATCGCCGCCGGCGCGGCGTCCTGCCAGGTCGGACGCCGGCCCTTGCGTGCGTCGCCGTAGAGCGTGAACTGGCTGACGACGAGCATCGGCGCCCCGACGTCCGAGGCCGACTGCTCGTCCCGCAAGATCCGCAGGCCCCAGAGCTTGCGCGCCATCCACCCGATCTCTGCCTCGCCGTCGCCGTGGGTGACGCCGAGGTAGACGAGCAGCCCGGGTGAGTCGATCGCACCCACCACGACTCCGTCCACGACCACCGACGCCGACAACACCCGCTGCACCACCGCTCGCACGCCGTTAGTCTCCCCTCTCTACCCTGTCCCGGTGCTCCGTTCCGTCGCGCTCGTCCTCGTCCTCGCCCTCGTCGGGTGCAGCGGCGCCGACGGCTCGTCCGACGCCGCGCTGGGTACCGAAGCGCCAAAGCAGTCCCAGACGTCCGAGCCGCCCAAGACGCCCCTACGCGTCCTCATCGCGGGCGACTCGATCGCCGGGGGCTACTACGCGTCCGACACCGACCAGGCCTTCCCCGCGCTCGTCGTCGACGAGCTCGACCAGGACTACGACGTCTCGCGCGTCCTGGTGGCCGTCGGCGGCGCCCGCGCGTTCCGGGTTGCGGCCCAGGTCGAGACCGACACGATCGGCCGGGAGCCGGCCGACGTCGTGGTCGTCGAGGCCGGCACCAACGACATAGGCGTCTCCACGCTCGCCGACCTGACCTCCGGCTACACCCGCCTCCTCGACGCGGTCGAGGCCACCTCGCCTGACGCCGAAATCCTGTGCCTCGGCCCCTGGGACGCGCCCGCGGTCGCGCGCCAGTTCGAGACCGTCGTACGACGCCTCTGCGCCGATCACCAGTACCTCCGGCTCAGCGACCTCTACACCGAGGAGGGTCTGCGCGGGCCGCCCGGCGTCGACACCGAGCTCGGGACGAGCGACCGGGTCCACCCCAACGACCGCGGCCATGCGGAGATCGCGCGCCGGGTCGTCGAGGCGATCGACCCCGACATCAGCTGAGCTGGGAGGACGTCGGCTGAGGTGCGAGCGGAGCGAGCCTCGAAGCCACCGGCCGCGGCGGATACCCCCAACCGCAAAGGTGCGCGGTTCGAAGCGTGCCATGATCGCGCCCATGAACCCCGGTGACCGGCGTTGGCCTGCCGACGTCGGCCTCGCGGTCCTGGCGGTGGCCGTGGTGGCATTCGCGGCGTTCGTGGTGGTCCGAGGTCCGGTGCAGTCGTCCGCAGACGAGGCTGCGCGGTCGGACGTCAGCTCACCCACGGTCGAGCCGTCGGACGAAGTGCCGACGGGCCCTTCCACCCCAACCACAGGGCCCGCCGATCCAGCGGGCGCCCTCCGTGTCCTGGCCCTCGGCGACGAGACCCTGCGCGTCGCCGGCAAGGAGCCGCGCTGGGTCACGCGGCTGGGGGAGGGGCGCTGGAAGGTCGACCTCCGGGCCCGGCCGCAGTCCGGCTACCTGGCCATCGGACCGGCCCAGGCGTGTGGTCTACCCGCCTGTCCCAACGTCGCGACGATGCTGGCGGTGGCGGAGAAGCAGCCAGCCGTGCCTGACGTGGTCCTCGTCAGCGCCGGCGCCTACGACCTCGAGCTCCCGCCCGACGAGGTCGAGGCGAGCACCACGGAGGTCTTCACCAACATCCGAGCGGCCTACCCGGATGCGGTGGTCGTGGCCCTCCTGCCGCTCGGCAGGGGCCTGGACCCGCAGCCGGAGGACCTGGCTCGCGTGACCGCGCTCGTCCGCACCCAGGCCGAGCGGATCGGCGCGACGGCGGTGGATCCAGGTCAGCCGTTCGCGGGCGACGCACCGCAGGACGTCCGGATCGACCGCGGAGGAGACAGGCTGCTCAGCCTGGTGCAGCGAGCCGTCGACGAGGCCCTCGCCGGCTGAGCGACCACGCAGGTGCTCTGGCAGAGTCGGCTCTATGCCGTCCGCTCCACCGCCTGAGGCTCTGCTGGTCACCGTCGCCCCCACCGGGGCCGAGACGAGCAAGGCCGACTGTCCCCAGCTGCCCACCACCCTGCCCGAGCTCGTCGCCGCGGCCCGTGAGTGCGAGGCGGCGGGCGCCGCGATGATCCACGTCCACATCCGTGACGACGCGCACGCCCCCACGCTCGACGGAGAGCGGCTCGCCGACACCGTCGCGGGTCTGCGCCAGGAGACGGCCCTGGTCGTCCAGCTCTCGACCGGTGGCAGCGTCCACGACCCGCTCGACCAGCGCCTCAAGGTGCTCGACGCCGCCCCCGACTCGTGCAGCCTGACCATGGGCACGACCAACTTCGGCGACGACGTCTTCTCCAACCCGTGGCCCTTCGTCTGCGACCTCTACCAGCTGAGCCAGGAGCGCGAGGTAGTCCCAGAGTTCGAACTCTTCGACCTGGGCCACGTGACCTCGCTGACGCGGCTGCTCAAGACCTACGGCCTGCCCTACGGCGGCAAGGTCCACTGCGACTTCGTGATGGGCGTCCCCGGTGGCATGCCCGGTACGGCGGACGCCCTCGTCGCCGGCGTCGCCGCGCTCCCACCCGAGGTGACGTCCTGGGGGGCGACCGGGATCGGCCGCTCCACCCTCGCCGTGGGCCTCGCGGTCCTCAGCAAGGGCGGTCACCTACGGGTCGGGATGGAGGACGTGCTGACCCTCGCCCGCGGCTTTCCGGTGCAGAGCAACACCCAGCTCGTCGAGCGCGCCGTCGCGATGGGTGCGCTGGCGCAGCGGCGGCCGATGACGACGGACGAGGCGCGGGCGCTGCTCGGCACCCGACCCGCCGCCTGACGTTCACTACCCCGACGCACCCCAGCAGCGCCATAGCCACAAAGGACTATGGACTAATGGCCCGTTTGGACCGCAGTCTCCGTCAATGACATCTCTGAAGCGGACCCTCCCCGCCACCATCGCCGTCGTCGCCGCCCTCATGGCTGCTGGCTCGACCGGCGCCATGGCGGCCAAGCTGATCACTGGCGCCGACATCAAGAACAACACGATCACCACCGCCGACATCAAGAACGGCACCCTCAAGACGGGCGACTTCAGCGCCGCCGCCAAGACGGCGCTCAAGGGCGCCAAGGGCGACAAGGGCGCGACCGGTGCTGCCGGCCCCGAGGGCGAGCGCGGCGCGCCCGGCGCGACCGGTCCGGTCGGCCCCGCCGGCGCGACGGGCCCCGCCGGCGTTGCCGGTCCCGTCGGACCCCAGGGCCCCGCCGGCACCCCCGGTGGACCTCCCGGACCCCAGGGCCCCGCGGGTCCCGCCGGTGCCGGCGGCCTCGGCGAGGTCTACTTCGACAACTTCGGTGCCCCGGTGACCGCGACGACCAGCGGCGAGATCGTCTCCGGCTTCTGCGACGACGGCTACATCCTGATCGGCGCCTGGGGCTTCTACACCGTCTCCAACAAGGCGCTGCAGGTCTCGATCGACGAGGACATCACCGGCGCCGTAGCCTACGGCGACGCGACCGGGGTCGCCGAGACCGCCGTCCTGCAGATCACCTGCGCCGAGGCGCCGGCCCGCCCGGCCAACCGTGGCGCCGGTCAGACCGACAAGGGCTGACCCAGCTCCACCGCACCATCCGAACACCAACGCCGACACGAGCGCCGGGACCATCGGTCCCGGCGCTCGTGCGCGTCCTGGTCACTAGACTCGGGGCATGTTCAACATCCCCGACAACCTCCACCCCCTCTGCGGCCCGGTGGTCTGGTTGCTCGGCACTTGGCAGGGCAACGGCCACGGCGACTACCCGACGATCGAGCCCTACGAGTACGGCCAGGAGCTGGTCTTCCAGCAGGACGGCCGCCCGTTCTTCCACTACTTCGCCCGGTCCTGGGTCCTCGACGCCGAGGGCAACAAGGTCCGCGAGGCAGCCCAGGAGACGGGCTTCCTCCGCTGCCTGCCCGAGGGCCAGCTCGAGCTCGTGCTGAGCCACAACACCGGCTTCGCCGAGATCTGGTACGGCGTCGCGGAGGCCGGAAAGATGGAGCTGCACACCGCGGGCGTCGGCTTCACCGAGACCGCCAAGGAGGTCACCGCCGGCCACCGGCTCTACGGCAACGTCGAGGGCGATCTGCTCTACGCCTACGACATGGAGGCGATGGGACAGCCGCTGCAACCACACCTGTGGGCGAGATTGCAGCGTGCCTGAGGCAGAGCACACCCACCCGAACGTCACCGCACCGGCGACCGGCGACTGGCGGGCCGAGCTGCGGGCCAAGGGCTACAGGCTGACGCCGCAGCGCGAGCTCATCCTCGCGGCGATCGAGGACCTGGGCCACGCGACACCCGACGAAGTACTCGCTCACGTGCAGGAGCGGGTCTCGTCCGTCAACGCCTCGACGGTCTATCGCACGCTCGAGGTCCTCGAAGACCTCGGCCTCGTGCGGCACGCCCACCTGTCGGACCGCGCGCCCACCTATCACTCGGTCAGCGGGCACGAGCACTTCCACCTCAAGTGCCGAGGCTGCGGCCAGGTGACCTCGGTCGATGTCGACCTGGCGTCCGCGCTCACCGACCGGCTCGCAGACGAGTTGGGGTTCGTCGCCGACATCGGCCACCTCACGGTCTTTGGGCGGTGCTCGCGCTGCGCAGGGTGAAGCGAGTCATGCCCCCAGGAGTTTGCAGGAAATCTGGCGTTAACAAAGGTTCACACAGTACTTTTGGTATCCGCCTTCGGGAAACACGATACGTGTGATCTACTTCTGCTCGTCGCACTCACTCTCGACTCGGTCACCGTGCCAGGGAGATACACCATGAAGAAGCTCATCCTCGGCCTGCTGGCCGCGTTCCTGATGTCCACCGGCCTCGTCGCCACTATCAGCTCGGCACCGGCGCAGGCCATCTGCGGCAACCCGCAGTACCCGGACTGCCGCGCCACGGTGACGACCCTCAAGTCGTCCCCCGCGGGCAACGGCCCTAAGCGTCGTACCTTCACGACTACCGTCAAGACGGTGGGCTCCAATGCCAAGCCCGTCGGCACCGTGACCTTCCGCTTCAAGCGCGTGGGCGGCCCCGCCCAGTTCGCTACCCGCACCGTCCCGACCTCCGGCAAGATCGTGCTTGCGCGCACCTTTAACGCCAAGGGCACGTGGAACGTCCGCGTCACCTACAACGCGCGTCCCAACACGATCTTCAAGAGCTCGCAGAGCCCCAACGTGCAGTTCAAGGTGCGCTGACCGGCGCTTCGCTTTACGTTCCGATCCGTACCCCGGCACCAGTGCCGGGGTACGGCTCACTTTTGCGGAAGGCTCATGAGTCTTGAAGAAGGGCTTTTTCACTCTCCGTCGGCTACTCGTGGTCGCCGTGGTAGTCATCATCCTTGCGGCCGTATGGTCAGCGTGGCTGGCGTGGCGAACCGAACGTGAGCTCCGCTCAGCCGAGGATGCGGTCAACCGGCTGCAGGCGGCCGTAGAGAACGGCGACGACAGCGCGCGTGACACGGCGGTCGCCGATCTGCAGGCGTCCGCTTCCTCGGCAAAGGGCTATACCGATGGGTTGTGGTGGTCAGCGATGACCAAGCTGCCCGTGTACGGGGACGACGCCTCGGGGGTGGAGGCGCTGAGCGCATCGATCGATCTCGTAGCGCGTGAAGCCATCGGTCCGTTAGCGGCCACGGTTGACGCACTCGACGGGCTAGTCGAGGACGGTCAGATTGACCCAGCGAAGGTCGCCGAGTTGGAGGGCCCGATTTCCGGAGCGGCGCGGGCGATGCGACATGCCTCCGGGTTGGTGAGCGCCCATGACCCCAAGGACTTCATGCCCGCCCTGAGTACTCGATACGCAGATTACGCGAAGAGACTCGCCGGAATCGCGAGCGACTTCAGCGCGGCGGAAACGGCCGTTGATGTGCTGCCCAACATGCTCGGTGGAGATGGTCCCCGTAACTACCTCTTCATCTTCCAGAATAACGCTGAGATTCGGTCGACTGGTGGTCTGCCGGGGTCGTGGGCGCGCGTGCACGTTGAAAACGGCAAGATCCAATTGCGCGAGCAAGGCTCTGCAGCGGAACTAAACAACAATCAATCCGCTGCCGAACTCACCGACGAAGAACTCGCCGTGTACGATCAATTGCCCGCCCTATTCTTTCAAGACCCAAATTTTATTCCTGATTTTCCACGCGCAGCGACCCTATTCAACGCTTTCTGGAGTCGCACTTATCCGGCCGTGGAACTCGACGGAATTCTTACACTCGATCCAGTGGCGATGTCTTACCTCATGGCCGGAACCGGGCCGGTGCAGGCAGGTGAACTGACGCTCACAGCCGAAAACATCGTGCCCGAGTTGCTTAGCAACACATATCTGTCGATAACTGACCCGTCGAAGCAGGACGAACAATTTCAAGAGGTCGCTCGGGCGATTCTCAGTGCGTCGACCAGTCGCCTTGCGTCGCCCATAGACTTCGTTCAAGGCTTGTCGCGAGCCGTTCGCGAACGTCGCTTTCTGTTGGCGCCAACCGACCCTGCCGAAGTCGAGCGCTTGAATGGCGCCTCAATCCTCGGGCAGTTGACGGGTGACGACGGCGCGGTTCCACATGTCGACATTGGACTTAACGACGCGACCGGCTCGAAAATGTCTTACTACTTGCGGTACTTCGCGGGCGTGGAATCTAGGTCTTGCCTAAGCGGCGTTCAAGCGCTCGAGGGAACCATGACACTAAATCAGACAATCAGCCCTCGGGACGCACGGGCCCTTCCAGACTACGTGACGGGAGGGGACGCATATGGGATCCCGATTGGAAGCCAACTCGTCACCGCACGCATATACGGGCCGTACGGCGGATCGATCAGCGATGTCCGGTTGAACGGCGAGCCTCTAGATCCCAAGTACGGCCTCCAGATTGACGGGCGCCCAGTCGTGACTATCAGTATCCTAATCGACACCATTGACGATGCCCGAGTGACGTGGAAGATGCAGACCGCTGTTAAACAAACAGGGAGTGGGAAGGTCGGCCTTACCCCCAGTGTGCTTGGCGGTACACTCGATAGTCAGTTTAAGAGCGCCTGCTAGCAATCACGCGCGTCGCGCATAGAGGGGTGCACGCAGGGCCAGCGTCGTCTAGTTATCACCGGCCAAAATACTCGGAGTCTGTGACTGACAATACGTGGGTCCACTCAAACTGCTTCCAGAACTCGTCGCGCGATGGAACCGTCCGATCACCTTCGCTCATCTCTCTGAGAACCCGAGACCAGGCAGTGGGTTCGCTATTGACCATCGTTGCAGCCCCGGTGTTATGAGCTAAGCGGGATATCTGGCACCCCGCTCCTATGTACACAGGGGTATCCAGCGCCATCGCCTCAAGGAAAGCAATCGAATGGCACTCCCAGCGGCTGGGATGAACATAAGCCAGCGATCCCCTGATGGCGGCAACCTTTTCGTCACCAAAGACAGGCTCGCCTAGTTCCACAAACTCAGTGAGCTCCAACTCGGATATTAACTCAGCGACTGTTGCGCGGCCGTTGCCATAGTCATAACCGGCCAAACGAAGTCGGGGACGCACACCTTCGGGGACAAGCGCTAGACCGCGCAGGAGCACGTCGAGACCTTTATGGTGAGGATCGATCCGGCCAAACCAAAAGACGTAAGGCAACTCGACTGAATTGGGCGTCCGCGCGTCAAATGCCCCTGGTGCTGTTGGCCGAATCTCGACAGGATCAAAGCCTGTGGGCGCTACCATGCAGACGGCTCGGCCGCTCAGGTGCGAGACCAAGTTGGTTTCACCGTCGAAGTAAACGTGAACTCTCCAAGCGCAACTGAGGAAGAGTCGTTCGAATGCCCGACGTATTAAGCGGGGGCCTCGCAGGCCGGCCATCACGCCAGGCTCGTAGACACCATGAGGCATTGCTACGTAGCGGCGACGCGTGAGAAGACCCAAGCCAGCTGCAACATAATGACTTGCTGTCCAACCCTCGTGCAGGACAACAATATCTGCCCACCTCATCAACTTAGCAAGCTTCCATACGCTGGGGACGTACGTGGATCGGCCACGGCCAATATGTCGCACCCGGACCACCGGAACGTTATAGACGCTACTCCTGATCTGCCCAGACCCAGCGGCAATCCGGACCTCGTGGCCATGATCGACCTGGTGGTCAGCCCAGAGCGAGATAGCCGCTGTGACACCACTTTCGTGGGTTAGGGCCTGAGCGTAGTAGTGCAATATCTTCATCTTAGATAACCTAAATTTCGTTGCCGCGCGTCGACGCCAGGGCGGCCACACATGCGAGCACTATAGCGCCACGTACCAGTCATCCCAGAGCGAGAACTCCGGCCACACTTGATGGTATCCGCTACCTGACAGAGCCACGTTTATACGGGAACGATTCTCCGTGTGAAAATTGTGTTCGACCGTAATAATCTTTGGGCGAAAGCGGTCAAAGTCGAACGACTCGAGAATCGTCGCCTCCGAGCCTTCGGTGTCAACAGACAGGTAGTCAAACTCCGCCGGAGCGTTGTGACTATCTAACAGATCGATTAGTGTCACGGTCTCTACTTCGTACTGAACCCCCCCCTCACGTCTCCTCCGATGCACGTCGGCCGCCGACAAGACTTCAATTGTCGAAAACTCTGGAACGACCGTCTCGTTAAACAACACGAAATCACCAGTGCTATCTGAAACGCATCTGTGATCGACGGTACATGCCCGGTTCACGCTCAGTTCCGCGTGCCAAACCCGGGCAGGCTCCGCCAGAATCCCAGACCAGCCATATCGGCTCTCAAGCAGCATACTGTTACTCAGAGAAACACCGTTGGTGGCACCAAACTCAACAAAGAACCCATCACGTTTCTCAGCCAGTTGGAATAGCACAAACAAGTCCTGCTTCAGTTGGGCATGCGAATAGGCATAGTTACTGAGGCAGAAGGCCACAAACTCGGACTTGGCCAACTCGAGACTATCCGTTGCGAGGGCAGAATCCTCGAAACTTACTAGGGCTTCCCATAGAGTCACTGTCGGAGGACGGACTGCCTCAATGCTTACACCCAATCGTGCACGAGCCTCCTGCTTCGCGCGATTCCGCAGCCTCCGCGTAAGACTTTGTCCACTTGCCATGATCAGCCATATCCTTCCGAAGCTTGTGCACATCATCGAGGGCATCCGCGAGAGTCGCAGTGTTACGTTGCCGCACACTGGAACAATCAATAGTCCAACCATAGCCGCGCATCGTCCTGCTGTGCCGACCTTCTCACGATTCGTCGGATCTCGACATCTGCGCTTTGGTAGCCGCTAGAATCCTTGAGTGACCAAGAGTGGCGGGATGAGCCAACTTCGGGTGTCGACCGAGACGAATCGACGCTTGTATGGGACCACCGCGGTGGCATTGCTACTGTTCGGCGGTCGGTGGGGGTCGCATATCGGGTCCTCTGGAGTCTATATTGGCGATGTGTTGCTCGCGGGTGGCTCGCTAGCATGTCTGCTTTCTTTAAGTAAGTTTGACCCGCGGGTCAAATCTACTAGCGGCATACTAGGTACGACTGCTTTGGTCTTTGTTTCCTACATTGGTTTACGGTACCTGTGGTCAGCAGACATAAGTCGAGATTCTATTCGTGACTTTGTTCCGTACGCTTACGTCGTGGCTATGGGGGTGTCTTGGGCGTCGTATGCACGTGCATCACCCGACGCGAAGCGGCGTACGTCACGACTTTTGGTCGCGGGGTTATATGGTCACCTCGTTTGGTGTCTAGTCAGCTTTGTGCTGTACCCTCCGATTGCAACGATCACGCCCGTTGTTGATGGCGTACCGATATTTGAGACGCGAAGTGATTTCGATACCGCGATTGTCGGAGTTGCGCTTGCCCTAGCATTGCATCGGGTAGTTTCAGGCGAGCGGAAGTACTGGATGGTTGACGTTGCAATCGTCGGGTCGGCGATCGCCATCCTGGTCGTGTCCGAGTCGCGCGCTGGCACGTTAGGTGCGGCGGTAGCAGTGCTCGTTGCACTTCGTCACGCGGTGAAGCGCCGGCGCTCACTGCGCAAGCGCAACGAGTTGATGATGTTTGGGCTCGCGGCAGTAATCGTCGGGTTAATTATTGTGCAGCCAAGCACTGCTGCCACGGCGCGACTCGCAGGCGTCATACCTGGCATCCAGACCAGTAGTCAGTCTCAAGCACTGGCTGCTAGCGGTCGAGGTACGGCTGACGCCAGGGAGAGGACATGGTCGTATCTAGTCGAATATGGAACATCTTCGACGTCGAAGACGGCGTTCGGAGTTGGCTTCGGACCAGACTTCATGACTGAGACGCCCGCCGGCCGGTTGCTTGTCGGCGGTGGTTATCAGCTAGACAGTGGAGAAACCGCGACGAGGTCACCGCACAACTACTGGTTGGGAAGCTTTATAAGGTTAGGCATTATCGGGCTTGCGCTCTTAACGCTGATGGTCGCCGTCGTTCTTTCGTTCGCTTGGAGAACGGGTGGCCTCGGGAAGGACGAGGGCGATCTGGGACTTATAGCCGCGCTCGTCGCTGTATCATTAGTTATTCCGGCGTCTCTGGGAGTCGTATTAGAGTCACCTTTTGGCAGCGTGCCGTTTTGGTGGGCAGCTGGGGTGCTGGCATGCAGAGCACGAGAGGCGAGAGCCAACTATCGGATGGAGGACTTTCGAGGATGATTTCGGTACTTACACCAAGTTTTAATTATGCGCAGTTCATAAGGATGTCACTTGATTCAGTGCGACTTCAGGATCAGGTCGACGTGGAGCACGTCGTAATGGATGGCGCCTCGACCGACGAGACGCCCCAGATACTGAATACGTATGGTGGTTTGCTTTGGAACTCACAAAGCGACAAAGGTCAGAGCGACGCTTTGAATAAGGCCTTCAGCAGGAGTTCGGGTGACTGGATTGCGTGGTTGAATGCAGATGAGTTCTACCTCCCCGGCGCGCTCGCGGCTCTGCATCGCCGTGCGATGCAGACAAACGCTGATGTGGTCTTTGGCGACTTTCTGCTGGCTGATGGAGACGCAGAATTTCAGCGGCTTGTTGCGTTACGCGAGTTGTCTTCGTTTGCACTGCGAAATTACGGGACTGTAGTCCCGACCTGCTCGGTCTTGATCAGACGATCTATCCTGGGGGAGGAGCCGTGGGACCCCGAGTTACGCAAGGTAATGGACTGGGACTTATGGCTCCGCTTGTGGACCCAGGGGGTAAAGTTCACTTATCTGTCACAACCCATTGGTGTGTTCTTGAACCATGGCGCCAATGTGACGGCGATAGCAACGCCATCCGATGACGTGGAGATCGTCGGGCTAGAGCGCAAGTATGGCGTAGCAGCGATACGACGTTTTGCCCCCGTGCTGCGTTTTGCTGGGAACGTCGATCACCTCTCGAGAAAGATGCTGAACGGTTCGAAGGTTCGAGAACGCCGCGCCCAGAAGTACGGTGTGGGTTTGAAGTTAGACTGGATGAGTTCTCCGACGAGTTTACAAAATGTACAGGGAGCGATGTCGAAACTATGATGCCTCGTGCACGTCCAACTGCGGTGTTGCGGCAGCGAATGTTGCTGAGTCTAAATGCTTTGGGACTAGAGGTTCGGCGTCGATCCCACGGCCTGCAGTTTGGTCGAGTACCCTCGGCCGACCCATATTTAGGGGTGAACAGAGACGCCTTAGCTGGTAGCCTCAGAGTCCTGCGAGATATTGGGTTCCGGCCAAACGTAGTCATCGATGTCGGGGCTGCGTTCGGGACGTTTGCTTTGCTTGAGACGTTCCCCGATGCGCACCACTACCTCGCAGAGCCGCTTGCCGAGTTCGAGCCCGCTCTCAGTGAGGTTTCCAAGTCGGTCGAACGTGCCACGCTATTCATTGGTGTAATCGGATCAGATGATCAGCCTACAGTTCTCAAGGTTCACCGTGACTTGCTTGGCTCGTCTCTTTTGGCGGAGTCGGCTGACGATTTTGGATCGGTTGAAAGAACCGTGGATAGCATCGCGCTTGACTCGTTAGTCACTGAACGCACTGGGCAGTTTCTCCTCAAGATTGATGTGCAGGGTGCTGAACTGACTGTCTTGCGAGGCGCAAAATCGGTACTGGAAAGCACCGCTGTGGCAGTTATTGAATGTTCACTCTTTCAGTTCTTCCAGGATGGCGCCTCGATTACTGAGATTATTGACTTTATGACTGATAATCAGTTTTCGATTTACGATATTATCGAGTCGCAATATCGGCCTCTCGATGGCGCTCTAGCCCAGGTCGACCTTGTCTTTGTACCAACTAGTTCATCGCTGCGAAACGACGTCCGTTACGCGACTCCAGAACAGCGCAAAGTCCAGGATAAAAAGTTCAAGAAGGGTATAGCGCGCTTTATTAGTTAGGCAGCCGGCCTGAGCGTGCCTGTCTGTCCGTAAATCGAGGTGGCAAGTCCCAAAGGGTGCGCTCAGCGAGAGCTAATGCGCGGTCCGACCACCCAATTTTGCCTGCGAAGCGTTCACATTCGGCCGCGTAGACAGTTGCCTGTGAACTCAAGTGCTCGCCATGGTATTTGAACCCGGCCAATGCGTAGTCAACGATAGCGAGGTCCGCCGAATGCGCGAAGGTGTGCCACAGGAATGCGTCGCCAGCTAGTCGATATGTTGATAGTTCCTGTAGATCCACCAAACGCATTAGATCAGCGGTCCAGAACGTTGACTCCTGTTGAACCGCTGGTAGCAAGGTGCGTCCGTAGTAGCATTTCCTGAGATATTTGCGACGGTATCGAAGTGGCCGACGGGCATTCACAATATTGCCCGCATTGTCATAGTAGACATCCATTCCGGTGAGCCAGTTCGCACCGCGACTAACGGCCTCCGCCACTAGATTGAATGCGTTTGGCTGTAATAAGTCGCCGGCATTGAGGTAGAAATAAACCGCGCCTTCGACCTGTGAAAGACCGCGGTGAAGCGCGTCGTACATGCCATTGTCAGGCTCGCTGTAGACGCTGACTCCAAGAGACTCGAACCGGCGTGCGATGGAGACCGTTCTGTCCGTGGACGCGCCATCTCGAATCACGTATTCCAAGGTGTGGCGTCCGACCTGCAATCCGTCTTGCGAAATTATGCTTTCCACCGTTGGCGCCAAGTGTCGAGATGCGTTGTAGGTGGGTGTCACCACAGCGAACTTCATTTCAGTTACCAGCCTTATGACTTTGGATAGCCCTCTGATCGTGATGCGGAAATCTTTTGATGATCATAACCCAGATTGGTACCACCTGAATCAGCAAAAGGCAGGCAGCCGACGACCAGACTGGCCCTGTGACTCCGATACTCTCAGCTAGCACAATGCTGATTGGAACGTTTACGCCAGCGCTAAGACTAGTTATAAGAGCAAGGCGCCGTAGTCCGTGGGCGTCGCTCATGGCCGCAGCTGGCGCCAACTGAAGTGCGAACGACACAAGCAGTGCTCCGAATGCGATGAGAAGCAGACGGGCATCTTTGACCTCGTTCCCGAGCCAGACCTGTAGGAAGTAAGGTCCTCCCAGCACGAGGCCGACCCCTAGGATAGTCGCGCCCGCGGCCAACGAGTAGGCGGCCCGAAGAACCGCGGACACGCTGACTCGTCCCTCGGATCGAGATGTCGCGAAGTGAGTCCATAGAAGCGGAAAGACGCTTGTCATGACGGCGAACGAAATGGCATATAGTTTCTCAACCACGGCGTAGTCTGCTGTAACTCGCGCCCCTAAGGTTGAGGTAATTACGATCGGGTCGATACTGAACGACGCTGTGATACCAATCGAGATAATCATCATAGGCCAAGTGGTTGCCCATATTTCCTTAGAAGTCACGCTAGCGGCGGTCACTCGTTGCTGCGACCGTAGGTCGAAGTGTTCGGTCAGTTGGCTCTTTAAAAGCCTCCCCCCGCAAATGGCCGCAAGTAGATTCGCAGCCCCGGCAAGGGCCACTATCGCGACGAATGGCGCATCAAGAATTTTGCAACTAATAGCCGCGCCGAGTAGCCATACCGCGTTTAAGATCGGGAAGAGTGCGACCCAGGCGGTCTTGCCGAGGCCCTCTAGAGCTCTGAAGATGACTGAGCAATAGATCAGGCTTGCGCAAATACTGATATACACGCTGATTAGATGGGATTGCTGCCCTAGCACTGGGGTCCATGCACCAGTGAGTTCGCCAATGGCAACGATCCCCCAAACGGCTAATGTGAGTTTGGCCGTTTGGCGCGCGCCAAGCCGAATGGCCGTTTTTGCTGTCTCTAGACTTCCTGAGGCCGCAGCTTCCGCGACGTACGTCCGAACGCCAGCTGCTAAGCCTTGATCGGCTACCACGAGGACCGAGGATGTCGACAAGATGGTGGCTAATGTCCCGTAGCCACTGTGGCCGTACGTCCCAATGACCACCGGCACAACTGTTAGTTGGCAGGCTGCCACAATCACTCGCGCGAGTGCGGCAGAACCCACGACTTGAACGGCTGATTTCTTGAAGGATGACTGCAACTCAGATTGCCCTTCGTTGGTGGATTCAAGTGCTAGCCAAGTCTTATCTCACCGACGCCTTCTTTGTGGCGTGGGCTGTTTACGCACACTTTTTTGGTTGAATTGAAAGTAGTCCATTCGTCAACACATGGGCGAGTGTTAGTTTGACGGATCGGTCATCCGGGAATCGATGCAACTTCATTCAGCGGGGCGCTCGCGCCAAGCCGATGAGTTTGGCCGCCCGCCTGAAGCGTGTTAATTGTGCGATATTGTATCAGGCCACATACCGAACTTGACCGCATCATAGTTTGGTTCGGGTCAGCTAGGCGCACGCTTAACCGATATTCAACCTAACTTGTCGTACACCGCCGTTATTGCATCGAGCCACGCTTGAGAACTAAAGGTGTTTCTGTGGTACACGCGACACTGGCGTCTCATTTGGTCGCCTCGTCCCTGTACCTGATTCAAGGCGTCGATCAGACCATCCCTCGCGATCGGCCCGACTGACATAGGGACCGCTACCCCCGCTGCTATGAGCGCGGGAGCTGCTGCGACTCTGGTGGAGATTACTATCGGGACCGAACGAGCGAGTGACTCGAGGATAACTGTTGGCAAACCTTCAGACCATAAACTGGGAACAATGAGTCCGGTAAATCGGCCTAAGGTTTTAAGCAGATCGACGCGATTCGCTAGCCCGTGCCAGTGAACGCCCGTTTCAGCGGAGTGCTGGCTCTGCAGGAGAGGGCGGAGGGGCCCGTCTCCGTAAATGTGTAATTGCCGGCCAGGTGGCCAGTTCGCCAGCAGATCAACCAGTCCTTTTTCCTCCGTCAGCCGCCCGACGAAAGCCCAGGAGTCGGAGTGGGCAGTGCTTGCATCTGCATCGGACACGAAATTCGGAATAACGGTTACGGGACGTCCTGAGTATGATGCGATTATCTCAGCCATTTGATCATTTAAAGCAACCAACGTTTTTGGATGACGAAGGATGGGTCGGAAACCACCCACTCGCGTGGCTCCGATTGCGAGGGGCAGCGTTTGGCTACGCGACCCGCGGTAACAGCCGTACCTGATAGCGGGCAACTTTGACGGTCCAAGACACTCAAAGCACTCCTGGCCGTCTCTGAATAGAGTGCCCGCGGAACAAACCGTACGGTAGTTGTGTAAGGTCGCGACCGTTTTCATTCCCCACCGCTCGAGCCACCTCGTTCCAAAATTTGGAAACGTGTTATGCAGGTGCACAACATCAGGCTGCAGGGCGGCAAGCTCCTGAGCAGGCGATGCTCCGTAGCCGGTGGCGACTCTGGTAGCGGCCACCATCGCATATTGCGTCGACCCTTTGTAGTCGTCGGTTCGACGTGCAATCAAACTGACTCGATGGCCGTGGTGTCGAAGAAGATCGACCTGCTCAGCAACCATAGTGTTTTCACCGCTTGGCTGGTCGGCCGAGTAGAAGCTGTGTACGACTGCTATATGCACGACTTGTCAACTTCGATTCTGAAACCAGTGACGTAGTGTCAGTATTACGAACCGCGTGTTACCGATCAGGTAGCGGCGCCAGAGTCGGCGTGGCTCGCTGAACAATCTGTACGACCACTCCATATGATGGGTGGTGAGCCACTTTGGTGCCGTCGCTTTGGTTCCTGCTGTGAAGTCAAATGCTGCGCCAACGGCTGCCGTCGTCTGCCCTGTACTGCGAAGAATCCGTAGAGCCTCCGCGTCTTGCTTAGGAGTACCAAGCGCAACCCAGATAATGTGTGCGCCACTGGTGCGAATCCGGTGGTCTTGGTGTTGAACCTGAGTTGGTGTCTGTTGGTGAAATGGTGGCGAGTATGTGCCGACAACCAACGCCCCGGGAAACTTGACGGCGATCTGACGTTGCAGCTCGACCATGGTGGCCTCGGTAGACCCGAGCAGGTAATGCTGGAGCCCAAACTCGCGGCCTCGATCGAGGCACGTCTCGAACAGCCATGGTCCTCGCACCTGCTCGCAGACTTGATCGGCGGGATGAGTGCGACGCAGGACGGAAGCTAGGGGGCGACCGTCTGGAAGGTTTACGCCCTCCCCAGCCAAGAGCCGCTGGTACGCCGGGTCCCGGGACGCGGCGTCCAGCGTCCCGGCATTCACAAGACGGTAAGTGGTCGCGGGCCCGTGCAGAGCAGTGTTGATAAGTTCTGATATCGCCGCCTCGGAAGTGAGGGTCGCCACAGGTATCCTGGCGAACTGCTTAGTGGCGCGCTCGCTAGCGGGTTGCTGCACTACCTGGCCTGTGTCATCGCGGGTTCGCTGGACCTCATGGCACACACAGTAGTCAGTCTCGCACCAGTTGGCCGCGGGGAGTGCGCAACGTCTCGATGAACAGCGATCAAGGGGTGGTGTGTTGAGGGCGACTCTGAGTCTTGCCTGCGTAACGGTCCGGCCAGCTGATGCAGGTGTCCGCCAAGAACTGCGGTTCAGGTGCGCGCGCCCTGACGCCCAGCACTGCGACGTTGATCGGCGGTCCGGGCCCGAAACCGGAACGTTAGACCGCGCTGAACGGACCTCTGTGCGAGGCTTCTGCCACCAGTTGGCGATCAGCGCAACTGGGCAGACTTGCAAGCATTGGTCAGTCGGCCTTAGGGAGAATCATGAAGAAAGCACTCATAACCGGGATTACCGGCCAGGATGGGTCTTACCTGGCCGAGTTGTTACTTGGGAAGGGCTACGAGGTGCACGGACTAATCCGCCGTGCGTCGACTTTCAACACGGCGCGTATTGATCATCTGTATCAGGACCCGCACGACCGTGACGCCAGACTTTTCTTGCACTACGGAGACTTGTCGGATGGAGCTCGACTCGTAACCTTGATTGCGGAGATCCGACCTGATGAGGTCTACAACCTGGCAGCGCAATCGCACGTCCGCGTCAGTTTTGACGAGCCTGAGCACACCGGTGATACCACCGGAGTCGGAGCCATGCGGCTTCTCGAAGCCGTCCGGATGGCGGGGGTTCAATGTCGCTATTATCAGGCCTCGAGTTCTGAGATGTTCGGTGCGACGCCCCCTCCCCAGAACGAAGAGACGCCATTTTACCCACGCTCGCCGTATGGCGCCGCCAAGGTGTACGCGTATTGGGTGACTCGCAACTACCGTGAAGGTTACGGGATGTTCGCCACAAACGGTATTTTGTTCAATCACGAGTCACCTCGCCGTGGCGAAACGTTTGTCACGCGGAAAATTACTCGTGCAGTTGCTCGCATCAAGGCTGGCTCACAGAGCCACGTCTATCTCGGTAACCTCGACCCGGTTCGTGACTGGGGGTATGCCCCGGAGTACGTAGAAGGCATGTGGCGGATGCTGCAAGCAGATGAGCCTGATGATTACGTGCTGGCCACCGGCGGAAACTTCACCGTCCGCGACTTCGTCGTTACGGCCTTCGAGCACGCCGGGCTCAATTGGGAGGAGCACGTGCGGTTTGATGAACGGTACCTACGACCGACTGAGGTTGATGCGCTTGTGGGCGACGCCTCCAGGGCGGAGGCCAAACTGGGCTGGAAGCCAGCCGTAGATACGGCCGAACTCGCTCGAATAATGGTTGACGCAGATATTGAGGCTCTCAAGCACGAAGGCCGTCCATGGATTGATTCCGTGCGGTTGGCTGGCTGGCCGATGCAGGACCCTTCTCGGTGAACGCCGAAAAAGAGGTGCGACCTCTAGACCGCGAGGCAGTGACCTACGTCGCGGGACACCGTGGTCTTGTTGGCGGAGCTATTGTGCGGCACCTTCAGACAAGCGGGTTTCACGATCTTCGTGGCCGTTCATCCACTGAACTTGACCTGAGGGTACGAAGCGACGTGTTTGATTACTTCGCCGAGACGAATCCGCGGTACGTCGTGTTGGCTGCCGCAAAGGTGGGGGGAATTCTAGCCAACAATACCTACCCGGTCGACTTCCTCTCGGATAACCTGAGAATACAGACCAACGTCATGGATGCAGCGTTGCAGTTCGGAACGGAACGGCTGTTGTTTCTCGGCTCATCGTGTATTTATCCCAGGATGGCTGCACAACCCATTGAAGAGTCAGCACTACTAACCGGGCATCTCGAGCCGACCAACGATGCTTACGCGATTGCCAAGATCGCAGGAATCCTCGGGGTTCAGGCGGTTCGCCGGCAGTATGGGCGCTCATGGATCTCGGCAATGCCCACGAACCTCTATGGCGAGGGCGACAATTTCTCTCCTACCGGCAGCCACGTTCTCCCAGCGCTCATCCGTCGATACGACGAGGCCCTCCAAGCGGGAGCCGACACTGTCACCAATTGGGGTACCGGCATGCCTCGGCGTGAGTTCCTCCACGTGGACGATATGGCAGCGGCCTGCCTGCATCTGTTGGAGAATTATGACGGCCCCGCGCAGGTCAATGTGGGAACCGGTCGGGACAACACGATCAGAGAGATTGCCGACACCGTCGCCGAGGTTGTTGGGTTTACGGGGAGGACCGAATGGGATGTCTCCAAGCCTGACGGCACGCCGCAAAAGTTGCTGGACGTGACAAAGCTGCGGGACGCTGGGTGGACCGCGTCGATCGGGTTGCGAGACGGGATCTCGAGGACGGTTGACTGGTACCGCTCGAACGCCAGCGGACTGCGCGAGGCTGGTTGATGATGCCCCTGAGTTGGACGCGCAACTTATTCAGAGGACATGACTTGACTGTCACGGGCTAGCGAGCAGGTGGACCTGAGAGCATCGTGTCTGCCCTATCGTCGCCCGGTCCCGCTCCGTAGGTACCGCGATGGTGAACGCGTGCTGTACGAACGGGCCGTCCCGCAGCGCGGCACTGCGTGGCGGGCCGGTAGCCAACCACAGAAAACGGGCGCGTTAACTTTTCGCGTTGACAACCACCAGATTGACGAGATGCTGACGCGGCTCGCTGAACCGGGTTAGTGTCTGCAAGCGGCGCCGTCGACGGCCCGCCTGGCATCAGCCACGCAAACAATCTCTTCAAGGAGTGCCCGATATGGACGCCCAAATCGCCCCTGAAGCCCCAGATGCCCCCGTCTCGTTGGGCAACCGAAGCTTCAGCCGTCGTACGCTGGTACGCACCGCGGCATGGAGCGCGCCAGTCATCTCTGTGATGTCAGCGGCACCGGCGTTCGCCGCTTACTCCACACCGACTGTGCTCAGCATTACGAGCGTTGGTCTCGCAGCAAGCAATCGTGTGAAGACTGCTGGTAAGCAGTGGTTTGTCTGGAGCGGTACATCGTACATTTCCTTCACGGAGACCGCGACGACTTTGCCTGCAACGATCGCCAACCCGGCGCTCTTGACCACCACGGTTTCGGGTGTCAAGTCCACCGGCGGGTCGGGATCGGAGATCGTCACGCTCACTCTGACTCTCGCCCCTCAGACGACCTCGGGCACGGCCCGCGGACACGGCCAATACACGTTTGATACAACCAACTGGGAATTGTCGACGGCAACGCCGCCATCCATTGACAACGCCACGAAGGTCGTCACCTTTACTTTCGTATCAAAGGCGGCGCTGGCTGCTGGGGCAACCGCCCCCGACCTGGTGTTCGTCACGGCAGTTGGGTCTACGAGTGGCGCCACCTCCTACGCGATCACATCTGGTAGCGCCACGGCAACAGCCACGGCTGCTAATGCAACGTCGGGAGTCATGACTGGGACTCTTTAGTCCCGCAGCGCTTCTGGCCTGCAGCGGTGGCCATTGCCACCGCTGCAGGCTCGCTTTGATGAACAGGTGTGCTAGTCAAGGCAGCTGCTCCGGGCGCCACACCGCTGACCTGACCAGGAAGAGCCTGTCGCAGATGATCGCGACCCTGCCGCTGAATCTGCGCAAGGCGATCACCTGGGACCGGGGATGGCCCAACACGCCCAGTTCCGCATCGAGACCGGTACCCCGGTCTACTTCTGCGGCCCCCAGGAGCCGTGGCAGCGCGGCACCAACGAGAACTCCGCGGCCTGAGCCAGACCGACTGCGACGACGTCGCGCCGCGCCTGAACACCCGCCCCCGCAAGGCCCTCGACTGCCAGACTCCAGCCCAGGTCCTCAACGCAGGACTCGTTGCAACAACCGATTGACTCCGGGGGTGCCATAGCTAGTTTGGCCAACCACTCATACGCGAGTGCGTGTGAGTAGTTGGCAAGGGCAGGGCCCGTGGACGGGGCGTGCAGGACCGGCCCCAGGAACCCGAGTTGATCATTTCTGCGCGGACGGTGATGGCGCGACGCGTGGGGTTCAACGCGGCCGGTCGTTCGAGAGCAGCCGTTGGGGTTCGCCGTAAGCACCGATGGCCTTGTCGACCACCGTGATCGCGTCCTTGGAGGTCTCGCCCCACGCCACATGCGGGGCCACCGCGAACTGCGAATGGTCATCGAAGAGCTGGAAGATCACGCACTTTGCGTTCACCGGTCAGGACGTACTCGGTGGCGTCGAGCTGCCAGCCCGCGTTCGATGCTGGGTTGACGAGCCCGTGCCGAGCGTGCGGCTTCTGCGGCTCAAGTCGAGCCACACCGGCCTCGCGAAAGACCCGTGCCAGCGACGCGATTGAAGACACCGGGTCCAGGCCTATCGCGCGCATCTTGTCGCGCATGCTGATCGGACCGTGATCCAACCCGGAGGACTCCAACGCGGCGCAGACCTGGATCGCTTGACCTTTGACCACCTAGATCAGTCTCGACGGGCTCGGTCGGGCCGGCTGGACCGAGGCTCCGAGACTGCAGCCGGACCGTCCTGACGGGCACGCTTGCGCAGCTCGTAACAGGGGATTTACGAGTGATGGAGTACTCGGCGCAGAACGTCGCCACTGCCCTACGCGGGGCATCCTCGGGCCACGGCGAAGTCGCGAGCCGGACACGGGGATCGATTGGTTCACTGGGAACCATCCTCGAAGCATCGAGGCTAATGTGTCACCACCAATAACGCCCGAACCGTCACCTTATGCATCAATTCAGAACTATCAAAGAGTCCCTGAGACATGACAAACGGCAGGGCGGATAAAGACCCGCTTCAGGAACCTGAGTTGATCATTCCTGCGCCAACCGTGATGCCGGTGGCTTCGTCGATGAGGATGAAGGAGCCGGTGGTGCGGTTCTGGGAGTAGGGGTCGCAGAGCAGCGGCACGGTGGTGCGCAGCTGCACGCGACCGATCTCGTTGACGCCGAGCTCTTTGGTCTCCTGGTCGCGGTGCAGCGTGTTGACGTCGAGGCGGTACTGGATGTCCTTGACCAGCGCGCGTGCGGTGCGGGTGGTGTGCTTAATGGCCAGCTTCTGCCGCGGCTTGAGCGGCGTGGTGGTCATCCAGCACACCATCGCGTCGATGTCCTGGCTCGGCACCGGGGCGTTCTTGACGCGGGCGATCATGTCGCCGCGGGAGACGTCGACGTCGTCCTCGAGGCGGACGGTGACCGACATGGGCGGGAAGGCCTCGGAGATCTCCTGGTCGAAGAGATCGATGCCGGCGATCTTGGAGGTCATGCCGGAGGGCAGGACGACGACCTCGTCGCCGGGCTTGAGGACGCCGCCGGCGACCATGCCGCCGTAGCCGCGGTAGTCGTGATGCTCGTCCGACTTGGGGCGCACGACGTACTGGACCGGGAAGCGGACGTCGACGAGGTCGCGATCGGAGGCGACGTGGACGTGCTCGAGGTGGTGCATGAGGGTGGGGCCTAGGTACCAGCTCATGTTGTCGGAGCGGTTGACGACGTTGTCGCCGGCCAGGGCCGAGATCGGGATGACCTCGAGGTCGGGGATGTTGAGCTTGGTCGCGAACTGCGTGAACTCCTGGTGGATCTTGTCGTAGACCTCCTGGGAGTAGTCGACGAGGTCCATCTTGTTGACCGCGAGCACGAGGTGGGGGACCCGCAGCAGCGAGAGGATGACCGCGTGGCGTCGGGACTGCTCGGTGAGGCCCTGTCGGGCGTCGACGAGCACGAGGCCGAGGTCGGCGGTCGAGGCGCCGGTGACCATGTTGCGCGTGTACTGCACGTGGCCGGGGGTGTCGGCGATGATGAACTTGCGGTTGGGCGTGGCGAAGTATCGGTAGGCGACGTCGATGGTGATGCCCTGCTCGCGCTCGGAGCGCAGGCCGTCGGTCAGCAGGGCGAGGTCGGTGTAGTCGTAGCCCTTGGACACGCTGGTGGCTTCCACGGCCTCGAGCTGGTCGGCGAAGATCGACTTGGAGTCGAGCAGCAGACGCCCGATGAGGGTCGACTTGCCGTCGTCGACCGAGCCTGCGGTGGCGAACCGGAGCAGGTCCATGTTGGTGGAGCGACCATCAGTCGTGGTTTCGGCGTTCATCAGAAGTAGCCTTCCTTCTTCCGGTCCTCCATGGCTGCCTCGGAGAACCGGTCATCACCACGGGTGGCGCCGCGCTCGGTGAGCGTGGCGATGGCGACCTCGTCGATGATCTCGGGGATGGTGCTCGCGGTGGACTCGACGCACCCGGTGAGGGTGATGTCGCCGCAGGTGCGGAAGCGGACCGTGCGCTCCTCGACGACCTCGCCCTCGCGCAGCGGGTTGAGCGGGGTCTCGCTCATCAGCATCCCGTCGCGGACGAACACGCGGCGCTGGTGGGAGAAGTAGATGTCGGGGATCTCGATGCCCTCGCGGCCGAGGTAGTCCCAGACGTCGAGCTCGGTCCAGTTGGAGATCGGGAAGATCCGCATGTGCTCGCCGGCGTGGATGCGGCCGTTGTAGAGGCTCCACAGCTCGGGTCGCTGCATCTTGGGGTCCCACTGCCCGAACTCGTCGCGGTGGGAGTAGACGCGCTCCTTGGCGCGGGCCTTCTCCTCGTCGCGGCGGCCGCCACCGAATGCGGCGGTGAAGCCGTTCTCCTCGATCGCGTTGAGCAGGGTGGCGGTCTGCATGCGGTTGCGGCTGGTCTTGCCGTCGTCGACCACGACGCCGTTGGCGATCGCGTCGTCGATGCTGGCGACCACGAGCCGGACCCCGAGGCGGTTGACCCAGTTGTCGCGGGTGGTGAGCACCTCGGGAAAGTCGAGGCCGGTGTCGATCTGGAGCACCGGGAACGGGATCTTCGCGGGGAAGAACGCCTTCTCGGCCAGCCGCAGCATGACGATCGAGTCCTTGCCGCCCGAGAACATCAGGACGGGCTTCTCGAACTCGGCGGCGACCTCACGGAAGATGTGGATCGACTCAGCCTCCAGCTGGTCGAGCTGGCTCAGCCGGTAGTCGGCGTGCGTGGTGGTCATCAGGGTGCGGGTGCCTCTCGCGGGGGTCTGCGTCGTTGGACAGCAGCGATCACTGTAACGGTGGGCCTCGAAGCGGACGAACACGACGAGTATGTCGACTGGCTCACCCTAGTTGAACGTGTCTCAGCGGGTGGTGGGCGCCGCGCTGGCCGCGTGTGTGTCGCCCAGTGCCACCGACGTCCTGGTCCTCGGTTCCTGACCATGTAGGGACAGGTTCAGGGGTTGCGTCCGTGGCGATACCAGAGTCCCGCGAGGGCGGCGATGCCCACGGTCCAAATGAGGTTGATCGGCACGTCCGACGCGTGCACCCCGTGCGTGGTCGACAGCTTGAGGATGACCCGGCTCGACTGGGGGCCGTCGGTCAGCACGAACGCCGCTGCGAGGAGGCAGTGGGCGAGCACGGCCGTAGCGAGAAGGATGCGGTCGACCACTCGGCGAGGATAGGGCGAGCAGACGACGACCACGTCAACCGGAAGTTCGGACGATGTTGCGGGGGTGCGCCTGTTGGGCTGTTCGGCTGCGGAGGCTTCGAGGCTCGTCTCTGGGGCTCCTCGCACCTCAGCCGACGTCAGACGGGGACGGAGCCGATGGCCACGCGGGCATCGCCGGTGAGGGTGATCTGTCCGTCGTCGTGGGTGACGAAGACCGACTGACCTCGGGAGGCGGTGACGGTGCCGGAGGAGGCACCGCGGGCGGCAACGGTGACGGTGCCCTCCAGGACGAGGACCGTGCGAGGGCCGGTGCTGGGGAGGCGCCGCAGCGGGGTCTGGCCGACGGTCAGGCAGAACTCGCCGACGGGCGGCTCGAGGTGGCAGTAGCCGCTGGCCCGCTCGGACGGGTCCCAGCGGGGCGGTGGGATGGGCGTGAAGCTGGTGATGGTCAGCAGCTCCTCGACGTCCATGTGCTTGGGCGTGAGGCCGGCCCGGAGGACGTTGTCGGAGGAGGCCATGATCTCGACGCCGAGTCCCTCGAGGTAGGCGTGGACGACGCCGGCGTTGACGAACATCGCCTCGCCGGGGGCGAGGAGGACGTTGTTGAGGAGCAGGGTGACCAGGACGCCGGGATCGCGGGGGTAGTCGCGGACGAGCTGACCGCAGCGGGTGAAGGTGCGGGCCGCCTCGGCACGGAGCGCGGGGTCACCCGTGCGGTGCGTGGGGTGCCGGCCCTCGTCGCGGGCTGCGCGGGCGCCGGCGTGGCGGGCGGCGTCACCGACGTCGCGGAGGATGCGTGCCAGTCGACGTCCCTCGAGTGCGAGCGTCTCGGTGACGACCGCGCGCAGCGCTTCATGAGGAGGGCCCTGCTCGAGGCGCTCGGCGACGTCGTCAGCCCACGGCACCTTGAGCAACCGCAGCATCGCCGCCGACTTGCTGACGTCACGGAAGCCGGCCAGGCCCTCGAAGCGGGTCAGGGCGAAGATGAGCTCGGGCTTGTGCCAGGTGTCCTTGTAGTTGCGGTGGCCGGCATCGAGGGGGACGCCTTCGGCGTCCTCGTGGCGGTGGCCGAGCCGGGCTCGCTCGCTGCTGGGGTGCACCTGCAACGACAGCGGCTGGTCGACGGCGAGCACCTTCATCAGGAACGGCAGCCGGTCACCGAAGACGTCGCAGACCCGCGCACCCAGGACCGGCACCGGGTCCTCGGCGATCACCGCGTTGAGGCGGCGTCCGTCCGGCAGGCCCGAGGGGTCGCCGTCATGGGCGCCGATCCAGAGCTCGGCCTCGGGGCGGCCGCTGGGCGGTCGATCGAGGAACCGGGCGAGCTGGTCGGTCGATCCCCAGGCGTAGTCGCGCACCGGGTTGGTCATGAGGAACACGGTGGTCAGTCCCGAGGGCTGGTCGAGGCGGCGTACTGGCTCGGGTCGCTGCCTTCGAGCTCCGCGACGGTGGGTGCGCCGAACATGGGGAGCCCCTGCTCCTTGCGGAGCAGCCCCCAGATCAGCGGCACGAGCACCACCATCGCGACACCGACGCCCGCGATCAGGAGCGGGTGCGTGTCGTCGACGCCGAGTGGCGCCCAGCCGGCCTTGTCGAGGAGGGCGACGCCCGACATCGTCAGCACGACCACGATGCCGCGGCGGATGAATGACTGCGGCACGCGAGGCGCGAGACGGCTTCCGAGGATCGTGCCGGGTACCGATCCGAGGACGAGCGGGACGAGCAGGTTCCAGTCGAGGCCGTGGATGGCCACGTTGGAGATCGCCGCGGCGAGGACCAGCGGGACGGCCTGCACCAGGTCGGTGCCGACGAGCTTCACCGCGGACAGCCCGGGATAGAGCATCAGCAGCGCGACCATGATGACGGAGCCCGAGCCGACGCTGGTCACCCCGACCAGCGCCCCGCCGAGAGCCCCCACGAGCAGGGTCACGAGCGGACGGATGTGGGGGTCCTCCTCGCCCAGGACGCCGCCGGTACGGACGCGGCGCAGGTTGATGTAGAGGCGGAGGGCGTACGTCGATGCCGCCAGCAGCAGGGCGAAGCCGATCGACATCTTGAGCACGTAGTCGAGCTGGTCGGGGTCGTCGGTGAGGGCCTTGATGACGTAGGGCCCGGCGAGTGCGCAGGGCACCGAGCCGATGGTCAGCCACTTCGCGAGCGTCAGGTTGGGCGAGCCCTCACGGGCGTGCACGACGGCGCCGCCGGACTTGTAGACGGCAGCCGCCGTCAGGTCGGCGGCGACGACGGTCGCGGCCTCGCCGGACCCGGCGCCCAGGAACAGCAGCGCCGGCGTCATCAGTGCGCCACCGCCCATGCCGGTGAGGCCGACCACCACTCCGACGACGAAGCCGGCGGTCAGGATGGAGAGGAAGTCGCCGGTCAGGAAGTCCGTCACGGGTCAGGCCGTCCCGGCGTCGGCGGTGGCTGCCTCGGCGGCGGCCAGCCGGGGCACGACCGCGCCCAGGAGGGTGTCGATGTGGGTGGCGCAGGCCTCGGCCGCCTCGCTGCCGCGACCGTAGGGGTCGACGACGTCGAGGGCGTGGGCGGCCGTGCCGCGCCGCTCGCCGAGCGAGCGGAGCAGGTCGGCGCGGTCGAGGCCCTCGGGGAGTCGCTGTACCGCCTCGGCGAGCTGGCCGAGCGTGAAGACCTTGCGGAACGCGCCGGGGGTCTCGTCGAGCACGAACCCGCGGTGCGACGCCTCGGCGGTGACGACGAGATCGGCGTCCTCGACCATGGCGCGGGTGAGCTGGCGGCTCGCGAAGGTCTCGACGGTCGTTGCTGCTTCGGGGTGGTGGCGGGTGAAGGCCTCGGCCATCGGCGGGTTCATCGGCTGGCCGGTGAAGCCGTGGGTGCCGGCACTGGTGAACTCGATGGGCGCGCCGCCTGCTTGGGCGCGGGCCGTGAGCTCGATGTAGGGGGAGCGGCAGATGTTGGCGGTGCAGACGAAGAGGACCTTGAGGGGTCTCGTGACGATTGCTGGCGCAACCTCCTCGGCCTCCGTGTGGACTGGTTGGTCTGTCGCTGCGGGGGTTTCGAGGCTCGTCGCTAGCGCTCCTCGCACTTCAACCGACGTTGGGGGATCCGTCGGCTGAGGTGCGAGCGGAGCGAGCCTCGAAGCCACGGGGTCTCGGAGGTCGGCGTAGCCCTGGGCGGCGAGCTCGTCGAGGACGTCGGTGAGGGCGTCGTCGATGGTGCGGCCGGTGGTGTCGACGCGGACGTCGGCGTCGGTGGGCTCCTCGTAGGGGGAGGAGATGCCGGTGAACTCGGGGATCTCGCCGCGGCGGGCCTTGGCGTAGAGGCCCTTGCGGTCGCGGCGCTCGCACTCCTCGAGGGGGGTGGCGACGTGGACGAGGAAGAACGCGCCGCCGGCCTCGTCGACCATCTCGCGGACCTGCCGGCGGGTCTCGTCGAAGGGGGCGATCGGGCTGCAGACGGCGACGCCGCCGTGGCGGGCGATCTCGGCGGCGACCCAGCCGATGCGGCGGAGGTTGGTCTCGCGGTCGGCCTTGCTGAAGGTCAGGCCGGCGCTGAGGTGGCGGCGTACGACGTCGCCGTCGAGGGTCGTGACGGTGCGGGTGCCCTGCTCGAGCATCCGGTCCATCAGCGCTCGGGCGAGGGTGGACTTGCCGCTGCCGGAGAGGCCGGTGAAGAAGAGGACCAGGCCGACCCGGTCGGGAGGCGGCTGGTCGGCGTCGAGGATGTCGTCGAGCTCGGGGAGCGGGTCGCCGTCGTCCTCGACGAGGCCGACGACGGGGTCGCCGGCGGCGTAGGTCGAGACGACCTGGACGCCGAGCGCGTGGTCGGCCTCGGGGTCGCCGTGGTCGGCGAGGGGGACAGCGACGACGTCGGCACCGAGCGCGTCGGCCACGCGCACGGTCGCGCGCAGGAGGGCGACGGCGGAGAGGTCGGGGGTGCCGTGGCCGACGAGGGCGAGCAGCACGAGCGGGCCGAGGGCCTGCAGCTGCGCGAGCTGGGCGGCGCTCACCGGACCGGTGACGGGCACGAACGTGCGACCGGCGTAGCGGTCGCGGACCTGGGCCGGGGACAGGTAGAGGCGACGGAACGGGCCGTGCTGGGCGGTCGTGAGCGCCTCGACCCGGCGGCTGCCGTCGGGCTCGAGGTGAGCGTGGGCGAGGGGGAGGCCCTCGGGGTCGACCAGCTCGACCGTCGGGGCGTCGGCCAGCTCCGGCGGAAGGGTGAGCGTGACGGGGGAGCCCGGGGCGCCGTACGCCGTCAGCGGCGCGAGGGCGCCGGAGGTCAGCAGCTCGAGGTCGTCGAGCTCGCGCTGGGTGGGGCAGTGCTGGGGGCTCGACACGGGGTCATCCTTGCAAACCACCGCGGATAGCCTCGCCCCATGTCTGAACCCGTCATCGTCGCCGAGATCGTCCGCTCCGGGTTCGTCGAGGGGCACCACTACGGCTCGGTCGTCGCGCTGGCCGCCGACGGGTCCGTCGACTGGTCGGTCGGGGCGGTCGACACCGCCGTGCTGCCGCGCTCGTGCAACAAGCCGCTCCAGGCGCTGGGGATGGTCCGGCTCGGGCTCGACCTACCGGACGACCTACTCGCCCTGGCCTGTGCCTCGCACTCCGGGGAGGACTTCCACCTCGAGGGAGTACGCCGGATCCTCGCCTCCGCCGGCCTCGCCGAGGCCGACCTGCAGACCCCGCCGGACTGGCCGCTCGACGACGTCGCCCGTGAAGGCTCAATCCGCGCGGGGCGGGCCAAGGACTCCATCTCGATGAACTGCTCCGGCAAGCACTCCGCGATGCTCGCCACCTGCGTCCTCAACGGGTGGGACACCGCGACCTACATCGCGGCCGACCACCCGCTGCAGGTCGGGATCGCGGAGGCGTTCGCCGACCTGACCGGTGAGCCGGTCGAGGTCGTCGCCGTCGACGGCTGCGGCGCCCCGCTGCTCTCGACGTCGCTGGTCGGCCTGGCGCGGGCCTTCCGGGCGCTCGCGGTCGCCACGGAAGGCGCCGAGAAGAGGATCGCGGACGCCATCCGCGCCTACCCGGCGTACGTCTCCGGGACGCGGCGCGACGAGCTCGCCCTGCTCACCGCCCTGCCGGGCGCAATCGGCAAGGCGGGCGCCGAGTCCTGCTACGCCGTCGCGCTGCCGGACGGCCGGGCGTTCGCGCTCAAGACCGATGACGGGGCGCCGCGGGTGCGGCCAGTGCTGATGGCCGCCGCGTTGCGGCGGTCAGGCGTCCACGACGCCGCCGTCGACGCGACCGGGGTGCTGCCGCTGCTCGGCGGCGGGGTGCCGGTCGGGGAGATCCGCGCGGTCTTCTGACGGGTCGCCAGCTCGCCGCGTGACGCGCCGGGCTGCTTCCGTCAAGTTGAGACAACGCGCCCGTAACTTCTGCTGCTGACGTCTCAAGTCGGCTCCGCCGCGGGCCGATGCTCGACGTGGAGCCCCACCCCACGAAGCAGGAGTACCCGTGTCGATCGAGCAGCCCAGTCGCCGCACCTTGATCAAGGCTGCCGCCTGGGCGGCGCCGACGATCGTGGTGGTGACCAGCGCGCCGGCGTTCGCAGCCGCGTCGAACCAGGTCTATGCGACGGTGTCGGCGTCACGTGAGGGCTCGGTCGTGACCGGTACCGCGACGATCTTCAACACCACCGCGACCCCGGTGTCGATCCAATTGACAGCGATCGTGTTCAGCCCTTCGCCGCCGTGGTACTCCGCCTACACGGCCGAGCCCAGCGGTGCGTGGACCACCGTGTCCGAGACCATCAGCGTGGTCGACGACGAGGAGGGCAGCACCATCACGGTGACGTCGATCTCGATCACGGACGTCCCGGCAGGGGGCTCCTTGCCCTTCTCGCAGCGGTTCCAGTTCAGGGGCGCGCCGACCACCTTCGAGGCCGGCACGGTCAAGTTCGAACTCACACCGTCGCCGAGCGTCTCTGTCGCGCAGCCTCCCCCGGCTAGTTATCCGGGGGGTACTGACCCGGTGCCAGCACCGCCGCCGGAGAAGGGATCGGACCGGCTGCTGCCCCGGCCGAGGCTGATCAGGTGAGAGTTGACGGGCCGGTCCGTACAGGCTGAGTGAGCCGTCTCACGTGGTGCAGATGGGTTGTTACTGCCTTGTGGGGCTGACGAGCACGGGCCGTGCCTCCCTCTTCGGCATGCTCTTTACATAGCCCATGGGGGATGGCGGTCAACAGGTCGCCAATGACGAAAGTGATCACAATGGCGGTAACGACTGCTGAGGCAGTTCACACCGGCCGACTGGTCTCGGACTTTCCGGCCGCAGCATCCATCACAGCAGCACCCAGGACGTGGCTGAGCTTCCGCCCGTTCCTGGTCGGAGCAGACCTGCTGGCCGTCCTGCTGGCCCTGGTCGTCACCTCCACGATCAGCCTCCCCGGCCTGGCCGCGGTCGGCGTCTCCGTCGTCGCTGTCGCCTTCGGGCTCAGCGCCTACCGCTCGCGCCTCACCCTCTCCGTCCTCGACGACGTCCCTGCCCTGGGCGCCGCCGCGTTGACCGGCGTCGTCGCCGGTGGCACGGTCGCCGACGCCCGGCTCGGCCACGTCGACATGTTCATCCTGCTCGGCGTGCTCCTCGCCCTCCTCGTCGTCTTCCGTGCGACGTCCTACGTCGCCGTGCGCCAGGCCCGCAGCACCGGCTACATCGCCCACCGCGCCCTCGTGCTCGGCGCCGGCGAGATCGGTCAGGACCTCGCCCGGGCCGCGCTCGACCGCCCGGAGCACGGTCTCGTGCCGGTCGGCTTCCTCGACGACGACGCGCCCCGCGACGCCTCCCTGCTCCCCGTGCCCCACCTCGGCGGCTACGCCGACCTGTCCGCGACGATCCAGCGCCTCGGCGTCAGCGAGATCATCGTGGCCTGGGGCCGCACCCAGGACTCCTCGCTGATCGAGATCATGCGTGAGTGCGACCGCCTCCATTGCGAGATCTTCGCCGTGCCGCGCTTCTTCGAGCTGCAGCACCGCAGCCGCGACATGGACGAGCTGTGGGGCATCCCGCTGGTCCGCTTCCGCCGCGCCACGTGGCGCAGCGTCTCGTGGCGCGCCAAGCGCGCCCTCGACATCCTGGTCGCCGGCACCGCGCTGCTGATGTTCGCCCCGATGCTGGCGCTGGTCGCGCTCGCCGTACGCCTTGAGCTCGGCAAGGGCGTCATCTTCCGCCAGGTCCGCATCGGCGTCGACGGCACCCCGTTCACCCTCTTCAAGTTCCGCTCGCTCCGCCTGCCCGAGGGGCCCGGCGCCTCGCCGGTCTGGTCGATCAACGGCGACGCCCGGCTCGGCCCGGTCGGCCGGTTCCTGCGCGCCAGCTCGATCGACGAGCTGCCGCAGCTGGTCAACGTGCTGCGCGGCGAGATGAGCATCGTCGGTCCCCGTCCGGAGCGCCCGGTCTTCGTCGACCAGTTCGCCCACGAGGTGCCGCGCTACCACGGCCGCCACCGCACCCCGGCCGGCCTCACCGGCTGGGCCCAGGTCAACGGCCTGCGCGGCGACACCTCCATCGAGGAGCGCGCCCGCTTCGACAACTACTACATCCAGAACTGGTCGCTCTGGCTCGACGCCAAGATCGTGGCCCGCACCGTAGGCACCGTCCTGTTCCGGCGGGGGTCGTGACCCTCGGGTCCACCTTCGACACCGTCCTGCTCGGGGCGGTCGCGGTCCCGCTGCTCGTCTGGATCGGTGCGGCGCTCGTCCGTCGCCCGCAGCGGGGCCTGCTCCTGCTCGCCGCCCTGCTGCCCTTCGACGGGCTCCTCCTCATCCTGCCGGGCGGCGGGTCCTTCGGAGCCTGGAAGGAAGCGCTCCTGGTCGTGACGCTGCTGGCCTCGCTCGTCGCGCCCGTCTCCGCCCGCCGGGAGAAGTCGTCCGACGTCGCGATCCCGTCGTGGGTCCCCGTCGCGATCGTCTTCGTCGCCCTCGGCGCCGTGTCGGCGGTCGTCGCCGGCGGCGCCATCGGGTTCTGGGGCTTCAAGATCGGCTATTTCTACGTCGTGGTGCCGTTCATCCTGTGGCGCTGCCCGTTCGACGCCCGCGACCGCGACCGGGTGGTCACGGTGCTGATGGCGGCCGGAGCGCTCACGGCGGCGTACGGCCTCTACCAGCAGGCGATCGGACCTGTGCGGCTCAACGAGATGGGCTACGAGTACAACTCCGCCATCCGCTTCTCGGGCAGCCTGCTGCGCTCGTTCTCCTCCTTCACCCAGCCCTTCTCGTTCGGGCTCTTCGTGATGCTGGTGCTGCTCGTCTGCCTGCCGGTCGCCATGGCCGACCCGCGCCGCGTCCGCAACGCCCTCTTCCTGCTCATCACCCCGGTGCTCGTGGTCTCGATGGCGTCGTCGGTGGTGCGCGGCGCGATGCTCGGGCTCGCCGTCGGGCTCGTGCTGCTGGCGTTCTGGCGGTTCCGCGGGCTTGTCCACGCGTTCGTCCCGGCCTCGCTGACCCTGCTGCTGGTGCCCGGGGCGGCGCTGTCGGCCTTCCTGTCCTCCAGCAGCCTCAACGAGCGCACCAGCGGCTGGTCGCTCATCTTCGAGCGCGTCCTCGCGGCCCCGTTCGGCAACGGCGTCGGCACCACCGGCGCGGCCGCCGAGAAGGCCGTCCAGCTCGGTGCCGACTCCGCCGACGTCATCACGGTCGGGACCGCGGGCCAGCCCCAGCTCTACCTGCCCGACAACCAGTACGTGAAGACCGTCCTCGAGCTCGGCCCCGTCGGTCTCTACCTGCTGCTGCTCCTCGGGGCGACGGTCGTGGTGAGCGCCGTCGCCGCCTCCCGGCGTACGATCGGCGACGACCGAGCACTGGCCCAGGGCATCGCCGCCTCGGTCGTCGGTGCGGCCGCAGCCTCGTTCGTCTCGACCTACCTCGAGATCTTCCCCCTCGACTTCTACTTCTGGCTCACCGTAGGAATGCTCCTGTGCCTGGATCGGCCATCGTCGTCAACGCCCTTGCTCTCCGCCCCGCCGGAAGTGGCGTCCAGACCTACATCCGTGAGCTCCTCGGCGCGCTGAGCACGGCCACGACCGCCTCCGTCACGGCGCACGTCCAGGAGGACGCGGTCGGTGAGTTGCCGACGTCCGTCACTGCCGTGTCGCACCCCGTAGCCGACGGCGTACGCCGCGCCGTGGCCGGGCTGGGGCTGCGCACCGGCGACGACCTCTTCCACGGCCTCGACATCGACCTGCCGCTGCGCACGTCGGGTCCCCTCGTCACCACGGTGCACGACCTCTCGGTCTTCGACGTCCCGTGGGCCCACGGGCGGGTGCGAGCCCGCGGCGAGCGCGCGCTGGTGGCGCGGGCCATCGGCCGCGCCGACGCCGTGATCTCAGTCAGCCACTTCACGGCCGAGCGCGTGGCGGCCCTCTTCGGCCGGTCCAGCACCGTCACCCACCTCGCCGCCGGGCCGGACATGCGACCGCCCGGGCCCGACGAGGTCGAGCGGGTGCGCGCGCACTACGGCATCGGCCCGCGCAGCGTCCTCTACGTCGGCAACGTCGAGCCGCGCAAGCGCGTCGACCTCCTTGCCGCTGCGTGCGAGCGGGCCGGGGTCGACCTCCTCGTCGCTGGTGCGCTCGGCGGCGCCTCGATGCCCGCGGCCGCCCGGCACCTGGGCTACGTCCCGACCGCCGACCTGCCTGCGCTCTATGCCGCGGCCGACGCGGTCGCCTATCCCTCCACCTACGAAGGCTTCGGCCTCCCGCCGGTCGAGGCCATGGCCTGCGGTGCAGCCGTGGTCGCCACCCGCGTCGGTGCTCTGACCGAGGTCGCCGACGACGGCGCCCACCTCGTGCGCCCCGACGACGAGAGCCTCCTGGCCGACGCGCTCCGCCAGGTCGTCTTCGACGTCGACCACAACGCTGCCCTACGCACGTCCGGCGTCCGCGCGGCCGGCCGGCTGCGCTGGAGCGACACGGCCGAGCAGACCCTCGCCGTCTATCGAGGCCTGGGCGTCCCGTGCTGAACGACCCCGCCCAGGACGACGCGCCGGCCGCGGCCCCCGGGCCCCCCGACCCCACCGACCCGATCGAGACGACTGGTCCCGTGCCGGAAACCCAGACCACCGAGGACGCCGAGGACGCCAAGGCCGCTGCCGAGGACGACCGGTCGCGCAGCGTCCTGGTCAACACGGGGTGGCTGATCGGCAGCCGACTCGCGCAGGCCGTCCTCGGGTGGGGCGGGACCCTGCTCATCGCCCGGACCATGTCGCTCGAGGAGTTCGGGCGCTTCACCACCATCTTCACCGTCCTGGGCTTGATGGTGATCGTCACCGACATGGGCATCGGGCGGATCGCGGTACGCGGCATGCTCGGCGAGGACGACACCCTCCCGGGCGCAGCCACCGACCCGGTCCACTTCGCCGGCGCCTACATCGGCCTGCGCAGCCTGCTGGGCGTCGTCGGCTACGTCCTCGTGCTGCTCGTGGTCACCTTCCTCGGCTACCCGATGGAGGTGGTCGGGGCCACGGCGGTCGCCGGCATCGTCATCGTCCTGTCGACCCCGTCCTCCGCGCTCGACGTCGTCTTCCAGGCCCGGCTGCAGATGGGCATCGTGAGCGCCGCCGGGGTCGCCGGCCTCGTCGCCCAGTTCGCCCTGACCGCCGCGATCGCCGCGGCCGGCGGGTCGCTGCTGCTCTTCATCATCCCGGCCGTGCTCTGCCAGGTCGTCGTCCTCTCGTGGAAGATCCCCGCCGCGCGCCGGCTGCTGCCCATCCGCCTGATCGTCGACTGGACGCTGTGGAAGCGGCTCCTCCGCGAGGCGCTGCCGCTGACCCTCGGCATCGGCCTGGCCACCGTCTACTACCGCGTCGACGCCCTCATGCTGTCCAAGCTCGACGGCTTCGACGCCGTCGGCGTCTACGGCGTCTCCTACAAGTTCGTCGACCTGCTGCAGTTCGCCGCCACCGCCGTCACCGTCCCCCTGCTCACCGTCCTCGTCCAGTCGTGGCCCGGCGACCCGAGCGCCTTCCGGGCGGCCGGGCGACGGGCGGCCATGCTGCTCGGCGTCCTCGGTGGGTTGGCGATCGTCGGCCTGGTCGGCTTCGCCACCCCGCTCACCACCTCGTTGTACGGCGCCGGCTACGCCGTCGGCGACGACGCGACCCGGCTCCTCGTCGTCGCCACGACCCTCGCCCTGTTCGGCTCCCTCGCCATGACCTGCCTGGTCGCCGTGGGCCGCAACCGCGGCTACCCCCTGGTGATGCTGACCGGGCTCGTCCTCAACGTCGGCGCCAACCTGGTCCTGATCCCGCGCTACTCCTACCACGGGGCCGCGGCAGCCACCCTGGCCTCCGAGGTGGTCGTGCTGGCACTCCTCCTCACCCTCCTGCTGCGCCACGGCGAGCTGCGCCCGCTGGGTCTCGGCCGCCTGGTCGTCATGCCCCTGGCGATCGGGGTCGGCCTGGGGGTCGGCTACGCCGGCGACCTCGTGCTGCCGTGGGTGCTGGCCGCCGGCCTCGCCGCCGCCGCGTTCGTGGCGGTTGCCGTGCTCGGTGGGCTGACCCGGGCCGCCGGTCTGGGCCTCCCGCGACGGAGGACGGCATGACCGCCCCGCTCCGGATCGTCGCCCTCACCAGCACCGGGCAGGTCTCGGGGGCCGAGCGCGTCCTGGTCCGCACTCTCGCCGCGGCGGTCGAGGCCGGGCACGACGTGGTCTGCCTCAGCCCGGCCGGTGCGCTCGCCGACCAGGTCGCCGCCACCGGTGCCCGGCACCGGGTGGTCCCCGAGCTCGGGCTGAGCGGCGGGCCGCGTCCGGTCGCCGCGCTGCGCACGATCGGTCGGTGGCTGGGCGCCGCGTGGGTGCTGCGCCGCGCCGTCCGCGGGGCCGACGTCGTCCTCGTCAACGCCCTGCTCGCCCTTCCGACGCTGCGCCTCGCGTCGCTCGCCGGGGTCCGGATGCCTGCGCTGTGGCTGGCCCACGACGTCGTGGTCGCCCGGAGTCGGCTGCAGCTCTACCGCTGGTGCCGCCCGGCGCTGACCCGGGTGGTCGGCGTCTCCGAGGCCGTCGCCCGACCGCTCCGGGCCCTGGGCGCCGGGCCCGAGGTCACCGTCGTCCACAACGGGGTGCCCCCGGTCGACCCGGCCGACCGGGCCGACCCGAGCCGCGTGGTCGACGTACCGGTCGTGGGGCTCAACGGCCTGCTCACGCCGTGGAAGGGTCAGCAGGTCCTGCTCGACGCGAGCTGGAGGTTCGGCACCCCGGCCCGGGTCGAGCTGATGGGCGGTCAGCTGGTCACCGACGGGGCCTACGTCGCGGAGCTGCGGGCTCGCGTGGACGGCACCGAGCTCGGCCGTCGGGTCGAGCTCGTCGGCCACGTCGACGCCCCGCTCCGGCGGATGCGCGACTGGACCGTGGCCGTCAGCGCGAGCGTCGAGCCCGAGGCGTGCCCGCTCAACGTGCTCGAGGCGATGAGCCTCGGCGTGCCGGTCGTGGCGACCGACCACGGGGGCTCGCCCGAGGTGCTCGACGGCGCCGGGCTGCTGGTCCCACCCGGCGACCCGGACGCGCTGGCCGCGGCCGTGACCAGGTTGCTGGACGACCCCGAGCTGCGGCACCGGCTGTCGGTCCGCGGGCTCGAGCGGGTCGGCCGGGCGCACCGTCTCGACCGCCAAACGGCGGCGCTGCTCGACCAGATTGCGACCGTGGCCGGGAGGGTCGTGCACGATCCGGGGACCGGTATGGGCAGGATCACCCCATGAGGGCCTTGTTCATCAACGAGAACATCGGGGGCCACGCGACCGTCCACGCCCACCTCCGCAACGCCCTGGTCGGGATGGACGACATCGACGTCGACATCGTCGACGTACCCGCCCCGACCGGAGGTCGCCGGTTCGTCGGTGCGGCCGTGCCCGGCCTCGGCCGGCTCGACGCCGACCTCCAGCCGCTGCGCGCCCAGCTGTCGCTGAGCGGCTGGGTCCGTCGCGAGCTGCGCACCCGCCTGGCCCCCGGCCACGGCTACGACGTGTTGCACGTCTACACCGGCAACGCAGCCCTCCGCAGCGCCGGCCTGCTGGCCTCGCTGCCCTCCGTCGTGTCGACCGACGCCACCAACGCGACCAACAACTACCGCCTGCCCTACCGGCAGGCGACACGATTCACGCCTCGGGCCGTGCGGGCCGCCCAACGCTTCGAGCGGCCCGTCTACGAGGCTGCCTCGATCGTGATCGCCAACACCGGCTGGGTGGCGAGCTCGCTGCGCGACGCCTACGGGCTCGGCGACGACAAGCTGCGGGTCTTCCCGTTCGGCATCACCCGTCCGCCCGGCATCGGGAGCGGGCCGGCACCCGGCACCGTCGCTCCCGAGGGCCTGCCCCAGCTGGTCTTCGTCGGGCGCCAGCTCGAGCGCAAGGGCGCGCTGCGGCTGCTCCGGCTCCACCAGCAGCACCTCGCCGACGAGTGCGAGCTGGTGCTCGTCACGCCCGAGAATCCGCCGCCGGGTCGCAACGTGCGGGTCGTCAGCGACGTCACCGTGGGGTCCGGGCGCCTGTGGGAGGTGCTGCGGGCGGCGGCCGTGTTCGTCTTCCCGAGCGTGATCGACCAGGCCCCCAACGCGGTCATCGAGGCCCAGGCCGCCGGGCTGCCGGTGGTCGTCCTCGACCTGGGCGCGATGCCCGAGATGGTGCCGACCACGGTCGGACGCGTCGTGCCGCCCGACGACGACGAGGCCCTGGTCGCCACCCTCCGCGACCTCGTGCGCCACCCCGAGGTCCGCGCCGAGCTGGGGGCCGCCGGCCGCGAGCGCTTCGAGTCGGTCTATGACGCCCGCGTCTCCACGCGTCGCCTGGTCGAGACGCTCGGCGAGGCGCGGGAGCTGTTCGCCCGCCGCGAGGGAACCTCGCGATGAGCCGGGCGCGACGAGCGGCCAGGCCGCTCGGCGCTGCCGCGCGCCTGGCCTCGGGGCGCGCGGCGAGCGGCGGGGGAGCGGTGCTCTGCTACCACGACGTGGTCGGTACCCGCGACGAGCTGAGCGACCCGCTGGACGTCACGATCGACCAGGTGCGCACCCACGTACGGGTGACGCGTCGGCTCGGCTTCCGGTTCGTCCCGCTCGCCGAGCTCGGCGCGCGGGTGGTCCGGGGCGAGGCCGTCGACGGCCTCGTCGCGGTCGCCTTTGACGACGCCCTGGCGGGAGTGGCACGGCACGCACTGCCGGTGCTGGTCGAGCAGGAGGTGCCGGCGTCGCTGATGACCGTCGCGACGGGCTGGGGCGAGCGGCCCGCGTGGTGGCCGGGCTCCGGCCGGACGATGACCAGGAGCGAGCTCGTCGAGGCGGTCGGGCTCGGGTTCGACATCGCCGCGCACACCCGCACCCACACGTCGCTCGCCGGCCTCGGACCCGCCCGCCTCCGCGACGAGGTCGCCGGGTGCCGTGCCGAGCTGGAGGACCTCACCGCCAGCCGACTGACCCAGTTCGCCTATCCGTTCGGCCACCACGACCCGGCCGCCCGCGAGGCGGTCGCCGACGCCGGCTTCGACGCCGCGTGGACCTTCCTCAACGGACGGGTCTGTCCCGGCGACGACCGCTACCGGCTGCCGCGACTCACCATGGGCTCCCACCACGGCGCGACCCGGCTCGCCTACCACCTCGGGCGCTCGGCCGGCTCGTGGCCCGACCACCAGCAGGACCGGGTCGCCGGGACCCCGGAAGCGCTGTGACCGGGAACGCACCTCACGTGCCCTCCGCGGGGGCGAAGTCGCCTCGCGGGCTGTGGCCGCCTGTCATCATGGGCCTTGCCGCGGCCGAGAGTCGGACCGCGCTCGACCCCCCAGGAGCGCCGACGTGGACCACGTACGTCGCGACGACGCACCCGCGCCGGGTCGGGGCCGTCGGGTCCACCTCCTCACGCTGGTCCTGCTCGTGGCGACCCTCCTCGTCGTGCCGCGTGCCGGCCCCGAGCGCGGGTCGCGTGGCACCGGCCTGGAGCTGGTCGACGCCTCCGGCGGCGAGCAGTCGGCCCGTACGACGGCCCTCGACGTCGGCGTCAGCCCGGGCTTCGGTCTCTTCGAGCTGTCGTCGCGTGCCCTCGTCGCCGACCTCACCACCGCCCGACGGGCCGGCCTGCGGCACCTGCGCGTCGACGTCGGGTGGGCTCGCATCGAGCACGCCCCCGGTCGCTACGACTGGTCCGCGACCGACCGCGTGCTGCGGGCGGCCCGGTCCCACGGGTTCCAGGTCCTGGCCGTCGTCGGCTACCGGCCCGGCTGGGCCCCGCCGCTGCGCACGGTCGCAGCGCGCTCGGCGTACGCCCGCTTCGTGGGGCGGGCCGCCCGCCGCTACGGGTCCTCGGTCGCCGCGTGGGAGCTGTGGAACGAGCCCAACCTGGAGCAGTCGTGGGGGGTGGCGCCCGACGCGCGTGCCTACGCAGGTCTCGTCGCCGGTGCTGCCCGGCAGCTGCGCGCCCACGATCCCGGCGCGCCGGTGGTCGTCGGGGCGCTCTCGCCGGCCGTCGACGCCCCTGACGGGAGCCAGGTCTCGCCGATGACGTTCCTTTCGCGCTTCTACGCCTCCGGCATCGACCGCAGCCTGTTCGACGTCGTCTCGGTGCACCCCTACAGCTACCCGGCCCTGCCGACCGACGACGCCGACTGGAACACCTTCCACCGGCTGCCCGACCTCCACGCCCTGATGACCCGCGCCGGCGATGGCGCCAAGCAGCTCTGGCTGACTGAGTACGGCGCCCCCACCGGCCGGTCCTCGCGCTCGGTCTCACGACGGGGCCAGGCCTCGATGGTGGTGGACGCGGTACGCCAGGCGTCCACGCTGCCGTTCGTGGGCCGGCTCTACCTCTACGCCCTGCGCGACACCGCGCGCCGTCCCACGGACCTCGAGGCCAACTTCGGCCTCCTCGACCACCGCGGACGACCCAAACCCGCTCTCGGCGCTCTGCGCCGGGCGCTTCATGGAACGGCCTGACCATGGATCTTCTCGACCACGCCGCCGGTGTCTGGGCCCGCAGATGGGTGGTGCTGTCGGTGGCCCTGCTGCTCGCCGCCGGCGTCTTCCTGTGGCGCTCGACCATCACCGAGGACTTCGAGGCGTCGACGACGGTGCAGATCCGGCTGCCCGCCACCGAGTCGGGCGACCTGTCCATCCGGGTGCAGTTCTACTCCGAGTCCGTCGCTGGCCTCACCTCGAGCCGCGAGGTCGTCACCGAGGCGCTCAGCAGGGCCCGGCGGGCCACGGACCGGGACGCCGTCGACGAGGCCGTCGACTCCGTGTCGGTCGAGGCCGGCGCCGAGGCCGGCTTCCTGGTCGTGTCGGCCCAGGGGCCGTCGGGCGCGGCTGCGGCCGAGCTGGCCGACTCCCTCGCCGACGTGCTGCGCGAGCGGATCGCCGATCAGCAGGACGACGACCTGACCGCACGCCGGACGTCGATCAGCGACGCCATCGCCGACCTCGCCCGGGAGCGCCG
>NZ_JAURVJ010000026.1 GCF_030655615.1 Nocardioides sp. | reverse complement strand
ACCGACCCCGTCTACGTCGGCAAGGCCGCCGAGATCCTCTGCGGCGAGTACGGCGTCGCCCACATCGACCTCAACTTCGGCTGCCCCGTCCCCAAGGTGACCCGCAAGGGCGGAGGTGGCGCACTGCCCTGGAAGCGCAACCTGCTGGGCCAGATCCTCGAGCACGCGGTCGCCGCGGCCACGCCCTACGACGTCCCGGTGACGATCAAGACCCGCAAGGGCCTCGACGACGACCACCTCACCTACCTCGATGCCGGCCGGATCGCCGAGGAGTCGGGCTGTGCGGCCATCGCGCTGCACGGTCGTACCGTCGTGCAGTCCTACAGCGGCCAGGCCGACTGGGACGCGATCGGCACCCTGGTCGAGCACGTCGACATCCCGGTCCTCGGCAACGGCGACATCTGGGAGGCCTCCGACGCGCTGCGGATGGTCGAGCAGACCGGGGCTGCCGGCGTCGTCGTCGGCCGGGGCTGCCTCGGCCGGCCGTGGCTGTTCCGCGACCTCGCCGCGGCCTTCGCGGGCGACGACGTCAAGACGCTGCCCACCCTCGGCGAGGTCGCCACGATGATGCGTCGCCACGCCGAGCTGCTCTGCGAGCACATGGGGGAGGAGCGCGGCTGCAAGGAGTTTCGCAAGCACGTCGCGTGGTACCTCAAGGGCTTCGCCGCCGGCGGCCACATGCGGCGCTCGCTGGCCCTCGTCTCGACCCTCGCCGACCTCGACGCCCTGCTCGCCGACCTCGACCCCGACGAGGCCTTCCCCGTCTCCGAGCTCGGTACGCCGCGGGGTCGCCAGGGCAGCCCGCGCGGGCGGGTCGTGCTGCCCGAGGGGTGGCTCGACGACACCGACGGCACCGGGTGCGTGCTCCGTGAGGACGCCGGCGAGACCACCGGCGGCTGAGGGCCGGCTGGTTGTCGGGGCTCGGCGGCCGGTCCGGGCCGCTGACCTGCGGTTTTTACCAAGGTGACCCATTGCACTGTCGACCGGCCCGGTAGAGATTCAGCGGGCGATCGTCACCTGTGCTTCACTCGACGCTCGTGCCTGCCGTCACCCGGCGGGCACCGTCCTGTCTTCTACTGCAAAGGATCCAGCGCTGTGGCAAACCATCGCCACAAGCGGGAGACCAATGCCCGCCGGCTCCTCGGAGCCCGTCTTCCCCGGCTGTCGACCGCGACCCTCGCGGCCCCGCTCGCCGTCGTCGCCACCGCCGGTGTCGTGTCCTTCGGTGTCGCCGCCGCCGACGTCAGCCCGGTCGGCCTCGCCGCCGCCGGCGGCGAGAGCACGGTCGTGGGCGACACCGCCGCACCGGCCGCCGACCTCGCCGGGGTGGTCCTCCGCGGACCGACCCTCTCGCGCGGGTCCAACGGCCGCGTCGGTCTCGCGGCCGCCAACGGCGCCCAGGACACGACGGTCGTCGAGAAGACCGCGCCGACCAAGCTCGAGCGCGTCCTGGCCCCGGCCGCCGTCAAGAAGGCCGTCAAGAACGCCACCACCGAGCGCTGGACCACCGAGCCCCTCAACCTGTGGGCCGAGCCCGGCGAGAAGTCCGCCAAGACCGGCGAGGTCGCCGCCGGCGAGCAGGTGCTCGTCACCGGCCGCGAGCTCTTCGGACGCGTCGAGATCGTCTGGGAGAAGACGCAGACCCGCTGGGTGACCGCGGGCTACCTCACCGACCAGGAGCCCTTCACCCTCGGTGGAGCGTGCACCAACGGCACCTCGGTCCCCTCCGGCGTCAGCCCCAACATCGTCAAGGTCCACGACGCGGTCTGCGCCGAGTTCCCCGACATCACCGTCTACGGCACCTTCCGCGGCGACGGCGAGCACTCGCAGGGCCTCGCGGTCGACATCATGGTCTCGGGCTCCGAGGGCCAGGCCGTGGCCGACTTCGTCCGCAAGTACTACGCCGAGCTCGGCGTCAACTACGTCATCTACTCCCAGCACATCTGGTCCGTCCAACGCTCCGGTGAGGGCTGGCGGGGGATGTCGGACCGCGGGTCGACGACCGCCAACCACTACGACCACGTCCACGTCACGACGTACTGAGCTCGTCTAGTCGATCCGTGGCGGCTCGTGGCCCGGTCGTGCTCGGGTAGGGGCGCCCGTGCGTGGTCGGTCCGTCACACTGGCTCCGCCCCAACTCGTGCGATCGAACGAGTTGGGTGGTCGATCGGCCTTTTTTCGGCGCTCAACTCGTGCGATCGAACGAGTTGGGTAGTGGACCGGCCGGGGAATCCGCCGCCAGCCGCACCGCCCCCGCACGAACCCGCCCACGTCCCACCTCGCGCCGTCCCTAGGCTTGCCCGAATGGCTCCTGACGACCTCTACGACGACACCGCCTCCGAGCGGGTCGTCGTCGAGCCGCCGAAGCGCGTCGACGCCCCCGTGCGCACGCCCTACGAGCGCGACCGGGCCCGGGTCGTGCACGCGGCGTCGTCGCGTCGGCTCGCGGCCAAGACCCAGGTCGTCGGGCCCCAGTCCGACGACTTCGTGCGCAACCGGCTGACCCACTCGCTCGAGGTCGCCCAGGTCGCCCGCGACCTGTCCCGCGCGCTCGGCAGCCAGCCCGACATCGCCGAGACCGCCGCCCTCGCCCACGACCTCGGCCACCCCCCGTTCGGCCACAACGGCGAACGCGCGCTGGCCGAGGTCAGCGATGCGTGCGGCGGGTTCGAGGGCAACGCCCAGACGCTCCGGCTGCTGACCCGGCTCGAGGCCAAGACGTTCGACGGCGACCGGTCGGTGGGCCTCAACCTCACCCGGGCCACGCTCGACGCCTGCACCAAGTACCCCTGGGAGCGCGCCCCCGAGGGACCCGACGCCCTCAAGTTCGGCGTCTACGCCGACGACCGGCCGGTCTTCGACTGGATGCGCGGCGACGCGCCACCCCGCGGCCAGTGCCTCGAGGCCCAGGTCATGGACCTCGCCGACGACGTCGCCTACTCCGTCCACGACGTCGAGGACGGCGTCGTCGCCGGCCGCCTCGACCTCACCGCCCTCGACCGCCCGGCGGTCTGGGAGACCCTGCGCCAGTGGTACCTCCCCGGCGCCCGCGACGACGACCTCGACCTCGTGCTCGACGGCCTCTGCGCGGTCGGCAGCTGGCCGACCGCGTCGTACGCCGGCACCCGCCGCCACCTCGCCGCCCTCAAGAACCTCACCAGCGACCTGATCGGCCGGTTCTGCGGCGACGTGCAGCAGGCGACCTTCGCCGCGGGTGACGGCCCCTTCGTGCGCCACCGCGCCGACCTGGTCCTGCCCGAGAAGACGCTGCTCGAGATCGCCGTCCTCAAGGGCATCGCCGCCCACTACGTCATGCAGGCCGTCGACCGCGTCGCCGCCCTCGAGCACCAGCGCGAGCTGCTCACCCAGCTCGTCGCCGTCCTGCTCGACCGCGGGCCCGACGCCCTCGACCGCCAGTACGCCGACGACTGGCGCGCCGCCCCCGACGACGCCGCCCGCCTCCGCGTCGTCGTCGACCAGGTCGCCTCCCTCACCGACGCCTCCGCCGTCGCCCGCCACGCCCGCCTGCAGCCGCGCTGACCCACCCGACCCCGCAGCCGACTCACCCGACCCCCCTAGGCTCGTCGACGTGCCCGACCCGCTCGTGTGGCTCCCGTTCGACCCGGCCGACCTCGGTGACCCACCCGCCGGGCTGCGCTACGAGGTCGTCGACCCGGTCGACGGCGCCGTGCCCGACAGCGTCGGCGACGTGCGCTTCTACGTGCCGCCCTACCGTCTCGGTCCCGAGGTCGCCGCGGTCGTCGACGACATGGCCTCGCTCGAGGTCGTGCAGACGCTGACCGCCGGCGTCGACAACCTGCGCGGACGCCTCCCCGAGGGCGTCACCCTGTGCAGCGGCCGCGGCATCCACGACGCCTCGACCGCCGAGCTCGCGCTGACCCTGGTGCTCGCGTCGCTGCGGGGCATCCCCGACTTCGTCCGCGCCCAGCAGCGCCACGCCTGGGCCGGAGGCTGGCGCCCGTCGCTGGCCGACAGCCGCGTCCTGATCGTCGGGTACGGCGCCATCGGCCGTGCCATCGAGGCGCGCCTCACGCCGTTCGAGGTCGAGGTCGTCCGGGTCGCCCGCTCGGCGCGCGACAGCGAGAGCGGGCCCGTCCACGGCTTCGACGAGCTGCCCGCCCTGCTGCCCGACGCCGACGTCGTCGTGCTCGTCGTACCCCTCACCGACGAGACGCGCGGCCTCGTCGACCGCGACTTCCTGGCCCGGATGAAGCACGGCGCCCTGCTCGCCAACCTGGCCCGCGGACCGGTCGTCGTCACCGACGACCTCGTCGCCGCCCTGCAGGCCCGCCGCGTCACCGCAGTCCTCGACGTGGCCGATCCCGAGCCCCTCCCGGCCGACCACCCGCTCTGGGACGCGCCGGGTCTCCTGGTCACCCCGCACGTCGGCGGGATGACCAGCGCGATGTGGCCACGGGCCCACCGCCTGGTGCGCCACCAGCTGCACCGGTGGGCCGCCGGCGAGGTTCTCCACAACCGGATGGCGGGCGCCTACTGAGCGGGGGTGGCCGCCCGTAGGATCGCTGACGTGGCAGGCCGGTTTCGCGACGAGGACATCGCAGCAGTTCGCGACAAGGTCCGCATCGACGAGGTGATCGGCGACTACGTCACCCTGCGCAACGCGGGCAGCGGCTCGATGAAGGGCCTGTGTCCCTTCCACGACGAGAAGACACCGTCGTTCAACGTGAGCCCCCAGCGCGGCAGCTACCACTGCTTCGGCTGCCAGAAGGGCGGCGACGTCATCTCCTTCCTCCAGGAGATCGACGGCCTGACGTTCGTCGAGGCCATCGAGCGGCTGGCCGACAAGGCCGGCGTCGAGCTGCGCCGCGAGGACGGCGACGGTCGCGACGACCGCCCCAAGGGTCCGCCCCGCCAGCGCCTGGTCGAGGCCAACCGCGCCGCCCAGGAGTACTACGCCGAGCAGCTGACCGGCCCCGCCGCCGTCGAGGGCCGTCGCTTCCTCCAGGAGCGCGGGTTCGACCAGGCCTCCGCCGAGCACTTCGGGATGGGGTTCGCGCCGCGCGACGGCGAGGCCCTCCTCAAGCACCTGCGTGGCCGCGGCTTCAGTCAGGACGAGGCCGTCGGCGCCGGTCTCGTCGCCGTCGGGCGCTCGGCCTACGACCGCTTCCGCGGCCGGTTGCTCTGGCCGATCCGCGACCCCGGCGGCGCCACGATCGGGTTCGGCGCACGCCGCATCTTCGACGACGACCGCATCGACGCCAAGTACCTCAACACCCCCGAGACCACGCTCTACAAGAAGAGCCAGGTCCTCTACGGCATCGACCTCGCCCGCACCTCCATCGGCAAGACCTCCCAGGCCGTCGTGGTCGAGGGCTACACCGACGTGATGGCCTGCCACCTCGCCGGCGTGACGACGGCCGTCGCCTCCTGCGGCACGGCCTTCGGCGACGACCACACCCGGGTCCTGCGGCGCTTCCTCGACGACCACGACGAGTTCCGCGGCGAGGTCATCTTCACCTTCGACGGCGACGCGGCCGGCCAGAAGGCCGCGCTCAAGGCGTTCGAGGGCGACCAGAAGTTCGTCTCCCAGACCTACGTCGCGGTCCAGCCCGAGGGCCTCGACCCGTGCGACCTGCGCATCCGCGACGGCGACGCCGGGGTCCGCGACCTCGTCGCCCGGCGCCAGCCCCTCTACCGCTTCGTCCTCGGCAACATCATCGGCAAGTACGACCTCGACCGCGCCGACGGCCGCATCGACGCCATGCGCGAGTGCGCCCGGCTCGTCGCCTCGGTCCGCGACCAGTCCAAGGTCGTCGCGTTCGCCCAGGAGATCAGCCGCATGATCGGCGCCGAGATCGACACCAACGTCGTCCTCGGCGAGGTACGCCGAGCAGCCAAGCGTCCCTCGGGCGCCGAGCCCCCGCCGCCCGAGGCCAGCCGTCCGGCCCGGTCGGCCCTGCCCGACCTGCGCGACCCCCGGTTCTCGATCGAGCGCGAGACCCTCAAGCTCGTCCTCCAGCACCCGATGGCGATCGGGCGCACGACCGCCGACATCGGCTCCAACGACTTCACCCACCCGACCTACCGCGGCGTGTGGGAGCTCGTCGAGGCGGCGGGCGGCACGGTCGCCGGCGCCGACGACGACGGCTGGGTCACCCGGCTGCGCGACGCCGCCACCGACCCCGAGGTGGCGTCGGCACTCAACGCCCTGGCCGTCGAGTCGCTGATGAAGGCGCCCGACGCGACCTACGTCTCCCGCTACGTCTTCAAGCTGCTCGAGCTCACCGCCGCCCGCCGCATCGCCGAGCTCAAGGCCCGCCTCCAGCGCACCAACCCGGTCGACCACCCGGCCGACTACAACCGGATGTTCGGCGAGCTCGCCGCCCTCGAGCAGCACCGCCGCACCCTCCGCGACCGGATCACGGGCGCGTGAGGGGCATCGAGCGCCGCCCCGACCTGCCCGTCGGCCCGGGGGAGAAGCTCCTGGCGTGGGCCGAGGCCGCCGACGGCACCGTCATCGGCGGCACCCGCGACGCCTTCTACGGTCCCGACCGCGTGCCGTGGGAACAGGTCGAGGCGGCCGACTGGGACCGCGACACCAGCGTCCTGCGCCTCAGCGAGGTCGGCTCCTGGGGTGACGCCCGCCCCGAGCACGTCTACGACGTCGAGGAGCCGGGACGCCTGGTCCAGCTCATCCGCGAGCGCGTCACCGCCTCGGTCGTCTACCAGCGCCACGTCCCGGTCGACGCCCGACGTGGCCTGCGGGTCATCGCGCGCCGCGCCCCGGGCCTGGCCACGGGCCTCACCTGGGTCTACGAGTACGACGAGGGCGTCGACCCCGACGACCCGCTCGTCCGGCTCGCTGCGAGCCAGGCACTGGTCGCGGCGCGTGACGAGGTCGGCCTCGACTGACGGCCCGTCAGCCGTGGGGCTATCCCGATTCCGTCCGGCCGTCGACACTTGCTAACGTATGGCCCGCACGATCCCCTGTAGCTCAGTTGGCAGAGCGCTTGACTGTTAATCAGGATGTCGTTGGTTCGAGTCCAACCGGGGGAGCAAGACGAAGGTCCGGAACGCACAGGCGGTCCGGACCTTTGTGCGTCTTCACGGCAACTCTCGATGGGGCTGACGCTCAGCGCGGCCGCGTCCACACGAAGAACGTCAGCAGGTTGCCGTCGAGGTCGAGGGCCGCGAACTCCCGCGTGCCCCACTCGGTGTCCACGGGCGCGCCGCCGTCGGTCGGGTGCAGCGCCCCCGCGGCCGCCAGCTCGGCGTGCAGGGCGTCCACCTCCGCAACGTCGGAGCACGAGATGCGGCAGCTGGCCGTGCCCGAGATGAAGTCCTCCGCTCCCGTGCGCACCGGGCAGTCGGCGACGTCCTCGGCGGGGCGCAGCCGCCAGCCCTCGTCGGACGACTGCCACAGATGGATCTCCGCGGCGTCCCTCGCGACGATCGCGAACCCGTTCGGGTCGAGGTGGACGACCTCGAAGCCCAACCGGTCGACGTACGCCTCGACGGCGCGGGCCACCGAGACGACGGGCAGTGCGGGGATGGTGCGGTCGAGCGGCATCGGGGCCTCCGGGTGGGGTGGCGGCGTACGGTCGGACACGTGCAGGAAGCCACGCGCAAGCGAACCTACTTCGCGATGATGGGCACCTGCCTCGTGCTCATCCTGCTCGCCTGGAACGTCGTGCGCCTGTGGAGCACGACCGCCGCCGTGGTGATGAGTGTCGTCGCCGCGGTGCTGCCGCCGGCCGCCGCCATCATCGGCAACCTGGGTGCCCTGGACCGGTCGGCTCCGCCGACCGGCGCCGAGGTGGAGCGCCGGGACCGCGGCTAGTCTCCCCAGCCCATCGGGACGACTTCGAAGGAAGCCGCGAACGCGACGCCCAGCCGCTGTCCGGTCGGCCGCGAGAAGCCCTCGAGCATCTCCCGGGCGTCGAAGTCCTTCCAGCCGAGCCCGTCGAGGTAGGCGCGGTGAGCCTCCAGCGACGCGACCCCCACGTCGAAGGTGGCGGTCGTGTCGACGCCGTGAGTCGCCCGGGGCGAGCCGAACGCCCAGACCTCGCGCACGCCGCCCCACGGCTCGAGACCGTCGGCGCTTCCCAGCTGATCGGCGAACACCCAGCGGTTGCTGGCGTCGCGCACGGCGTCGAGCACGGCGCGTCCGGTGGCGATGTGGTCGGCCTGGTTGAGGGTGCGGCCGCCCCAGGTGTCGCGGAAGTTGCCGGTCACGACCACGTCAGGACGGAAGGCGCGCACGGCCCGCGCGATCGCGGCCCGCAGCGGGACGCCGTACTCGAGGACGCCGTCGGGCAGACCCAGGAACTCGACGTGGTCGACGCCCACCAGCCGCGCCGACTCGACCTGCTCGGCCTCGCGCACGTCCCGGCACTCGTCGGGCGCGAGGCCGTCGATGCCGGCCTCGCCGCTGGTCACCATGCAGTAGCCGACGGTCTTGCCCTGGCCGGTCCAGCGGGCGACCGCGGCGGCGGCGCCGAACTCCATGTCGTCGGGGTGCGCGACGACGCAGAGCGCGCGCTCCCAGGTCTCGTCGAGCGGCTCGAGCGGTTCGGGGTCCATCGCCCCAGCATGCACCTCGCGCCGGGTGCGGGACATCGTGAGGAACGGGACCGATCAGGGTCCCGGTGTTATTTTGTGGCGCCGGTCCGTCCGGCGTGCTTGTCCGTGCCCCGCCACCACACGCTCACCACACGCCACTCGACGCAAGGGACGACCACGACCGACATGTCCGACGAGGTGCTCGAGGTCCCCGACGACCGACCCGCCGGCTCCCGGCGCGCCGAGGTGTCCTCGCGCTTCCCGGTGCGGCTGCGCCTCGGGAGTGCTCGCGGCGGCGCTCGCGCCCGGCGTACCCGTCGGCGGGCCAAGAGCCTCGGCAGCACGATCGGACTGACCACGCTCGGCGCCGTGGTGCCCGGGTCGGGCTACCTCGTCGCCGGTCGCCGCTGGCTCGGCGCCGTCGTCCTGGTCGGCTGGCTCGCGACGATCGGAGCGCTCGCCTGGTACTTCGGGCGCGGCGTCGACAACGCGCTCGACTTCGTCTTCAACCCGACCCTCGTCCGGGTGGCCGCGGTGGGCCTCGGCCTCGGGCTGCTGGTGTGGGCGTTCGTCGTGGTCACCAGCCACCGGCTGCTCCGTCCTCGCGAACGGCCGCGGTCGCACACCATCATCGGCAACGTCCTCGTCGGTGTGCTCGTGCTGGCCGGTGCCGCGCCGGTGGTGCGTGCCGCGCAGTACGCCATGGTCACCGCCGACGGCGTCGACCAGGTCTTCGGCGAGAACGTCAAGAGCGCCACCGCGCCGACCGGGATCACGGCCGACGACCCGTGGGCCGGCCAGGACCGGGTCAACATCCTGCTGCTCGGCGGCGACGGCGGCGAGGGGCGCACCGGGGTCCGCACCGACACCGTCATCCTCGCCAGCGTCGAGACCAAGACCGGCAAGACCACGATGTTCAGCCTGCCGCGCAACATGATGTACGCCGAGTTCCCCGAGGACTCACCACTCCACGACATCTACCCCGATGGCTACCAGACCGGCCAGGGCGACCCCGGCTTCGACATGCTCAACGCGATCTACAGCCAGGTGCCCGAGCTCCACCCCGGGATCCTCGGCGAGAGCGACAACGAGGGCGCCGACGCCGTCAAGCAGGCCGTCGAGGGCAGCCTCGGCATCCCCGTCGACTACTACCTGCTGGTCAACCTCAAGGGCTTCCAGACCGTCGTCGACGCGCTCGGCGGCATCACCGTCAACATCAACGAGAAGGTCGCCATCAACGGCGACACCAGCGCCGGGATCCCGCCCACCGGCTACCTCGAGCCCGGCCCCGACCAGCACCTCGACGGCTTCCACGCACTCTGGTTCGCCCGCGGTCGCTACGGCTCCGACGACTACGAGCGGATGGACCGCCAGCGCTGCGCGATCGACGCGATCATCGAGGCGGCCGACCCGTCGGCCCTGTTCACGCGCTACATCGACATCGTCAAGGCCGGCAAGGAGATCGTCTACACCGACATCCCGCGCAAGATCGCGCAGGACTTCGTGTCGCTGCTGCTGCGGGTCAAGGACGGCAAGATCCGCTCGGTCGTCTTCCGGTCCTCGGACAAGTTCTTCTCCGGCGACCCCGACTACGACTACGTGCGCGAGACCGTCCAGAACGCGCTCTACCCGCCCAAGCGCAAGAAGGGTGCGCCCCGGGTGCGCCGCGCCGAGGACCCGGTCGACGTCTGCGCCTACAACCCCGAGTCCGACGACTCCGAGGACGAGGTCTCCGCCTCCGACTGAGGCCCGGGCCTGCGGCGCGCGGCCCGGACGCGCACCTCGACCGGGAGACCGCGACCGCTAGGGTCGCCGAAGACACGGGGCGGTAGCTCAGCCGGTTAGAGCAGAGGACTCATAATCCTTGGGTCGTGGGTTCGAGCCCCACCCGCCCTACGAGACAGGTCTTGTGACACCCCCGCAGCCGCCCCCCGCCTCCGACCGCCGCGCGGCAGACCGGTCCGAGGACGACCGCGCCGCCGTGGCGACCTTCGCCCTCACCGCGGTTGCCGCCGTCGTCGGTGTCGGCCTCGCCCTCTGGGTCGGCTACCACGAGACGCCGGTCCCGGACCCCGACGCCGGCTTCACGACGACCTACGGCCCGGGCTGGGACGGGCTCCTCAACCAGCTCGCCTACTTCACGACGCAGTCGTCGCTGCTGGTCGGCGTCACCAGCCTCCTGCTGGCCCTCCGGCTCGACCGCACCTCGACGGCCTTCCACGTCTGGCGCCTGGCCGGCCTGATCGACATCGTCATCACGGGCGTGGTGTTCAACGCGGTGCTGGCCGGCGACGACGAGCCGATCGGCATCGCAGGGATGTCAGACCTCCTGCTGCACAAGGTCGTGCCGCTGCTGGCCGTCTTCGGGTGGGTCCTCTTCGGCCCTCCGGGCAGCCGCGACCGCCGACGGGTGGGACTCGCCCTCGCGGTGCCGCTGGCCTACATCGCCCTGACGCTCGTCCGGGGCGCCGTCGTGGACTGGTATCCCTACAGCTTCTTCGACGTGGACGCCCACGGCTACGGGTTCGTGCTGGCGATGGTCGGGGCCATCCTCGTCCTCGGCCTCCTGGTCGCCGGCGTGCTCGCCGCCCTCGACGAGCCGCTGTCGCGGTGGAGGGGGGCCCGCCGTTCGTGAACCACCACGCCGACCGCGGCTCGAGCCGTCAGGAGGGCGGCGTCGCTGGCGTCAGGTCACGACCGCGTACGGCGGACTCGACGGCGCGCCGAGCCTTCCGGACACTCAGCTGATCGTCGTCGGGCCGTTCGGGCAGCCGCGTCAGGCTCACCGCGAGCAGGTCGGTGTAGGCGTCCTGGCGCAGCCGCGTCGTCAGCATCTGGGCGGCGCTCTGGCCGCGGGCGAGCAGGCCGGCCACCGCGAACGCACTGACCCCACTGGTCGCGAGCAGCGACGAGGCGACCCCGGGGAAGTCGCGGCCGAGGAGTCCGAAGAAGGCGGTCAGCAGGCCCAGCGCGACCACGGCCAGGCCCGTCTGCGGGCCGAACTGGCGCAGGGCCCGTCCGGCGCCGCGCAGCCCGCTGAGCTTGGCGTACGGCGGCACGAGGGTCGTCGGGTCCTGCCTCAGGACCACCAGCTGGTACCAGGACCGCGACTGGTCGTACAGGCTCTCGGCCAGGTCGTCGACCAGCAGCCAGTCACGGTCCGCGACCACCTCGCCCCACGCGGCCAGGCTGCCCGACACCGCGGGTCCGGTCAGCGCGTTGACGGCACCGGGAGGGAGTCGACCGAGCATCCGCGTCAGCTCGCTGCGCCGGTCGGCGCCGAGCAGGTACGTCGGAGAGTCGCCCCGGGTGCCCGGGTCCGCGTCCCTCCAGAGGTCCCGGGGTCCGAGCGCCCAGTAGCACTCGCCCAGCCCTCGACCCAGCAGGTAGGCGTTGGCGAGCTGCTCGTCCCGCCCGCCGAGGTTGGTCTGGATGGCCCCGTCCCAGTACGCGAGGTGTCCGCCGTTCGCCACCCACAACGCCTCGCCCGCGGCGCCGGGGACGCCCACACCGGCGGCGGCGATCCACGCCAGGTCGTCCTCGAGGTCCCTTCCGTCGGGGTCGCGGACACCGAGCTCTGCCGCCAGCAGTGTCAGCGCCGCACGTGTCTCCGCGGTCGCGACGCCGTTGTCGCGCTGGGAGCGCAGCGGCAGCACGTGCTCCGGTTGCTCCGGCACGTCTCGTCCGTCGGTCCGCGGGCCGTGGGGCCACGTGCGGCCGCGCAGCTCGGCGACGGACCACCCCAGCCGGAGCGCCTGGTTGACCTGGGGGTCGACGGGGTCGGGCACGCACCGACCGTAGTGGCTGGATCCGTCCGTCGCTGGGTGTTGCGGAGGTCAGTCGACCCGGTGGCTGGCCTCGACCGCCAGCCGGTCGACGAGGTCGTTCATGGGGTGGCCGGAGTGGCCCTTGACCCACGCGAAGCCGACGGCGTCGTCGGTGCCGCGACCGGTGACCGCCTGGATCAGCGGCTCCCACAGGTCGCGGTTGGCCACGGGCTGCTTCGCGGTGTTGGTCCAGCCGCGCGCCTGCCACCCGCGCCACCAGCCGTCGCGGAAGCAGTTGACGACGTACGTCGAGTCGCTCACCACGAGCAGCGGGCCGTCGAGCGCCCGGACGGCCTCGAGCGCCGCCTGCACCTCCATCCTCTGGTTGGTGGTGGCGGGCGCGTGGCCCGACGCGTGGTGCTCGGGCGAGGTCGCCCACGCCCAGCCGCCCGGACCCGGGTTGCCGCGGCACGCGCCGTCCGTGAAGACCTCGCGGGCGCCGACCGGCACCGGCATCGCCGCCGGTCGGGGACGTCTGGTTCGCGGCCGGCTGCTCGGGCTCATCCGGCGTACGTCGCCTGGTAGGTCAGCAGCAGCTCGCGGCCCTCGGCCATGGCGGCCTCGAACTCGTCGAGCAGCGGCAGCGCCGGCTCGACCGACCCCGAGTCGGCTGCGATCTCGACCGCGCGGGCCGCCTCGCCGGCTCGCGGGACCCCGAGGTTGAGGGCGCTGCCCGCGATCTTGTGGGAGCGCGCCTTGACGGTCGCGACGTCCCCGGCCTCGGCGGCCTCGCGCACCGCGTCGACCGCTGCGGCGGAGTTGACCTGGAAGTTGGCGATCGCCCGGTCCAGGTAGGTGGTGTCGCCGGGATCGAGGTCGCGCAGCGAGTCGAGCCGCTCGACGTCGAGGCCGTCGATCGGGGCCGTCGCCGGCAGGTCGTTGTGGTCGGGCTGGCTCATGTCAGGCCTCTCCGTCGATCAGCAGCCGGTCGCCGTCCTGGACGAGCTGGAGCGTCACGTCGTCGGTCTGGACGCCCTCACCGCGCTGGTTGAACCGGTAGGTGTAGGTCACCGTGAGAGCCTCCGGGTCGGCGCTCACGGACAGCAGGCGGGGGTTGGACACGTCGCCCCAGAACCCCGAGTAGCCGTCGATCCCGCCGCTCGCCGCCTGGAAGGCCGGCGTCAGCTGCGTGTAGCCCGCCGCGGGATCGCTGCTCGCCGTGCTCAGGTAGTCGGTGATGAAGGCCTCGAGCTCCTCGTCCGTCGGGGCCGCCGGGGTGCTGGTCGGCTCCGTCGTGGGCGGCTCGTCGGGCGACCGGGTGGCCCCCTGCGACGAGGACGGGTCGGCGACGGGCGGGGTGTCGTTCTCCTGCGGATCGTCCATCAGGGACAGCGCCGCGATGACGCAGAGCAGGACGACGACGAGGAGACCGACGACGATCGGCAGCACGGGGCGGCGCCGTCGGCGTGGCGGCTCGACGGGAGCCGGGGGCGGCTCGGGCGCGAGGACCGGCACAGGCTCGGGCTCGACCCGGGTCGGCACCGACCGCAGCTGCTGCGTGCCGTCGGCCGGCACCGGAGCCGGGGGCGCCGCCCGGCGACCGCCCTCCTCCGACGAGACCGCGAGCAGGTCCAGCACTCTGGCGACGTCCTCCATGTTCCAGCGGCGGCGGGGGTCGTGCGCCATGGTCGCCAGCAGCACCGGCGCCATCTCGCCGGCCTCGTCGAGGCGCGGCACCGGCTCGTTGACGATCCTGTAGAGCGCCCCCAGGACGTTGTCGCCCACGTCGTATGGCGGGCGCCCCGACAGCGCGTGATAGAGCGTCGCGCCGAGCGACCACACGTCGCTGGCGGGGGTGGCGAGCTGGCCGGAGGCCACCTCCGGGGAGAGGTACGCCGGCGAGCCGGTCACGAGACCGGTCTGGGTGAGCGAGTTGTCGGTCTCGTTGCGGGCGATGCCGAAGTCGGAGAGCTTCACCTGGCCGTCGTCGCGGACGAGGATGTTGGACGGCTTCACGTCGCGGTGGACCACGTGGTTGGCGTGCGCCGCGGCCAGCGCCGACGCGACCTGGGCGAGGAGTCGCGCCACCTGCTGCTGGGGGAGGGCGCCCTTCTCGCGGACGAGCTCGGCCAGGGTGGTGCCCTCGACGTACTCCATCACCAGGTACTGCACGTCGCCGTCGTCGACCAGGTCGAACACCCCGACGATGTTGGGGTGGTTGAGGCTGGCTGCGATCCGGGCCTCACGCTCGGCCCGCATCAGGTCGGGGCTCGACCCGCCCGGGGCGATGCCGACGCGTTTGAGCGCGACGGCGCGGCCGAGCAGCTCGTCGCGGCCGAGCCACACCGCCCCCATGCCGCCCCGACCGATCTCCCGGTCGAGCGAGTACCTGTCGCCGATCACCCGCAAAACCTACTGTGGCCGGGCCACCGACCCTGCCACGATCTCGGGTGAGGCAGGCTGGACCTCCTCACGTCCCCGATCCGCAAAGGCTCCTCGTGCCCGTCGACCCGACCCTTCTCGACGACCTGCAGTGGCGCGGTCTCGTCGCCCACTCCACCGACCTCGACGCCCTGCGCGAGGCGTTCGGCACCCGGAGCGTGCGGTTCTACGTCGGCTTCGACCCGACGGCACCGAGCCTCCACATGGGCAACCTCGTGCAGATCACCACCGCGCGGCGGCTCCAGGACGCCGGGCACTCGCCCTACCTCCTGGTCGGTGGGGCCACCGGCATGATCGGCGACCCGCGCGACTCGGGCGAGCGCACCCTCAACCCGGCCGAGACGGTCCAGGAGTGGGTCGGGCGCATCCGCCGCCAGATCGAGCCGTTCCTGTCCTTCGAGGGCGACAACGCCGCCACCATGGTCAACAACCTCGACTGGACGGGCGACCTCTCGGTCATCGACTTCCTGCGCGACGTCGGCAAGCACTTCCCGGTCAACCGGATGCTGGCGCGCGACACCGTCAAGCGGCGCCTCGAGTCCGGCATCAGCTACACCGAGTTCAGCTACGTCCTGCTGCAGTCGATGGACTTCCTCGAGCTGCACCGACGCCACGGCCTCGACCTCCAGTTCGGCGGGTCCGACCAGTGGGGCAACATCACCGGCGGCGCCGAGCTGATCCGCCGCGCCACCGGTGACCACGTCCACGCGTTCGCGACGCCCCTGGTGACCAAGGCCGACGGCACCAAGTACGGCAAGACCGAGGGCGGAGCGCTCTGGCTCGACCCCGAGATGCTCTCGCCCTACGCCTTCCACCAGTTCTGGCTCAACGTCGAGGACGAGAAGGTCGGCGAGCTGCTGCGCATCTTCACGTTCCTCACCCGCGCCGAGATCGAGGCCCTCGAGGCCCGTCACGCTGAGAAGCCGTTCCTGCGCGAGGCCCAGAAGGTGCTGGCCGACGCCATCACCACCTTCGTCCACGGTGCCGACGAGACCGAGCAGGCCAAGGCGGCGGCGGTGGCGCTGTTCGGCGGGGGAGACCTCTCGACCCTCAGCCCGGCCACCCTGGGCTCGGCCCTGCGGGAGGCCGGCGTCGTCGCGGTCGACCGGGCCGACGGCTGGCCCATGCTGACCGACCTCTTCGTCACCGCCGGTCTCGTCAAGAGCAAGGGCGAGGCCCGGCGGACCATCTCCGAGGGCGGCGCCTACCTCAACAACCGCCGCGTCGAGGACGCCGAGGCGGTCCTGGCCGCCGACGACCTGATCGGCGGGTCCTGGCTGGTCCTGCGCCGTGGCAAGAAGAGCTTCGCGGGCGTCGAGGTGCACTGAGGTGAGCGACGCGCGCTGGCTGGCCGGGCTCGAGGAGCAGGCCCGCGCGCGCCTGCCCGCTCCCGTGTTCGAGTACGTCGTCCAGGGGGCCCGCGACAGCACCACGGCCGACGCGGCCGCCGCGTCGTGGCGCCGCTGGGTGCTCCACCCGCGGGTGCTCCGCGACGTCACGACGGTCGACGTCTCGACCGACGTGCTGGGTCGCCGTACGGCCGTGCCGTTCGGGGTCGCCCCCTCCACGCTGCAACGGGCCATCCACCCCGACGGCGAGCTGGCCGTGGCCCGTGCGGTCGCAGCCGCCGACGGGCTCCTCGTGGTCTCGAGCAACGCCGGGACGCCGTTCCGCCAGATCGGCGAGACCGGCGTGCGCTGGTGGGTCCAGTCCTACCTGCCGGCCGACCGCACGCTGGCCGAGCCGCTGCTGCACCGTGCCGTCGAGGCCGGCGCCGACGCGGTGGTCCTGACCGTCGACACCCCGGTGGTCGGCACCAAGTACGCCCGCAACCCCGAGGGGACGGTGATCTGGGACGTCGTTGATCCCGCTCTGCTGCGGGTCAACTTCGACCCGGGCTACGACGACGCCCCTGGCTCCGAGAAGGCGCTCGACCTCGGTCCCCACGACCTCGACTGGCTCACGACGACCACAGGTCTGCCCGTGGTGGTCAAGGGAGTGCTGCGCGGTGACGACGCCGCCCGCGCCGTCGACGCAGGCGCGGCTGCCGTCTGGGTGTCCAACCACGGGGGACGCCAGCTCGACCGGGCCGTCAGCACGGCGGCCGCCCTGCCGGGCGTGGTCGCTGCGGTTGCGGGCCGGGTCCAGGTCTACGTCGACGGGGGAGTGCGCTCCGGGCTCGACGTCGCCACCGCCCTCGCCCTCGGTGCCGACACGACGTTCCTCGGGCGGCTGCCGCTCTACGCCCTCGTCGAGGGCGAGCCAGGAGTACGCCGGATGCTCGCCGAGCTGCACGCCCAGACCCTCGAGACGCTGCGCCTGTGCGGGGCCACCCGGGTCGACGACACGCGGGGCCTCATCGATCCGCAACCGTTTGCAGGCCTCTGACCTGCACAAACCCCGATTCGGGGGCCCTGTGGCCCGGGTCACGTCAACTCGATTTGGCGTTGGCGTGGAAGTCCCCTAATGTTCTCTTTGTCGCCAGGGAGCGCCGGGAAGCAAGACCAGTCGGTCGGGCTTCCGGCCCCGAGGTGGCCACCACTTGCTCATCCAACCGGATGATGATCAGATCGTTTGCGATCGGGTCAGAACCCGGAACAGATGCTTGCAGTGGCGCATCGAAGCCTTCGGACCAGACTCTCACGAGCGCGGCCGATGTGCGTCTGATGTTTGAGAACTCAACAGTGTGTCATAGTCGACGAATTAGTTTGATGCTCGTCAATTGTTTATTGGCTGGGTATGGTTTTTTTCGGCAATGATTCTGGCGATAGCTAGTAATCGTTTATTGTCGGGAGTGAA
>NZ_JAURVJ010000025.1 GCF_030655615.1 Nocardioides sp. | reverse complement strand
CGTCGTCACGCTCGAGCCGTGCAACCACACCGGGCGCACCGGCCCGTGCTCGCAGGCCCTCGTCGCGGCCGGCGTACGCCGGGTGGTCGTCGCCCAGCGCGACCCCAACCCGGTCGCCGCCGGTGGCACCGAGACGCTCCGCGCGGCGGGCATCGAGGTCGAGGACGGGCTGCTGGTCGACCAGGCGCGGGCGCTCAACCGGGTCTGGACGGTCGCCGTCAAGCACGGCCGGCCCTTCGTCACCTGGAAGTTCGCCACCACGCTCGACGGCCGCAGCGCCGCCGCCGACGGCACCTCGCGCTGGGTCTCGTCGACCGCCGCCCGCCGCGACACCCACCGGTTGCGGGCGCTGTGCGACGTGATGCTCGTCGGCAGCGGCACGATCGCCGTCGACGACCCGCTGCTCACGGTCCGCGACGCCGACGACGCACCGCTCGCCGTCCAGCCGCTGCGCGTCGTGATGGGGGAGCGCGACCTCCCGGCCGACCGTCGCGTCTTCAACGCAGATGCCGAGACGCTCCACGTCCGCACCCGCGACCCGCACGAGGCGCTCGCCGCGCTCTTCGCCCGCGACCGCCAGCACGTCTTCCTCGAGGGCGGCCCGACGCTGGCCGCGGCGTTCCTCGGGGCCGGGCTCGTCGACGAGATCGTCGTCTACGTCGCCCCGATGCTCCTCGGCGCGGGCCTGTCGGCCGTGGCCGACCTCGGAATCACCACCATCGCCGACGCGTTGCGTCCCACGGTCACCGACGTGACCGTGCTGGACGTGCCCGCCGACGTCCCCGGCGAGGAGCCCAACGTCCGCTTCACGCTGCAACCCCACAAGGAGACCTGATGTTCACCGGAATCGTCGAGGAGCTCGGCACCGTCGAGGCCATCGAGCACCAGGGCGACGCGATCCGCCTCACCGTGCGCGCCGCGACCGTGCTCGAGGACGCCGGGCTCGGCGACTCGATCTCCGTCAACGGCTGCTGCCTGACCGTGGTCACCCACGACGGCGTCCTGTGGACCGCCGACGTCATGCAGGAGACGCTCGACAAGACGAGCCTCCACGGCGTGCAGCCCGGCGACCGGGTCAACCTCGAGCGGGCCGTGACGGCCGACAAGCGCCTCGGGGGCCACATCGTCCAGGGCCACGTCGACGCCGTCGGTCACGTCGTACGACGCCACCCGAGCGAGCACTGGGAGGTCGTCGAGGTCTCGATGCCGCCGTCGCTCGGCAGGTACCTCGTCGACAAGGGCTCCATCACCGTCGACGGTGTGAGCCTGACGGTCGTCGAGGCCGGGGCGGAGTCGTTCACCGTGAGCCTCATCCCCGAGACCCTCGCCCGCACCACCCTCGGCCTGCGCCAGCCCGGCGACCGGGTCAACCTCGAGGTCGACATCCTCGCCAAGCACGTCGAGAAGCTGCTCGCGGCCCACCTCGGCCCGAGCGCCGGCACGACCGGCACGACCGGCACGCACCGCAGCACCGAAGGAGCAACGTCATGAGCTATCCCAGCATCGCCGAGCAGCACGGCGGGGTCCGCCTCGACAGCGTCGAGCGCGCGATCGCCGACATCGCGGCCGGCAAGGCCGTCGTGGTCGTCGACGACGAGGGACGCGAGAACGAGGGCGACATCATCTTCGCCGCCAGCAAGGCGACGCCGGAGCTGATGGCGTTCACGATCCGCCACTCCAGCGGCGTGATCTGCGTGCCGATGCCGGGCTACATGCTCGACCGGCTCGAGATCCCGCTGATGACGCCGCACAACAAGGACAAGCTGCGCACGGCCTACACGATCTCGGTCGACGCCCGCGACGGCGTCTCCACCGGCATCAGTGCCGCCGACCGCGCCCACACCGCGCGCGTCCTCGCCGACAGCGCCACCGAGTCGTGGGAGCTGACCCGACCCGGCCACGTCTTCCCGCTGCGCTACACCGACGGCGGCGTGCTCGCCCGCCGCGGGCACACCGAGGCCGCCGTCGACCTCGCGACCCTGGCCGGGCTCACCCCGGCCGGCGTCCTCGTCGAGGTCGTCAACGACGACGGCACGATGAAGCGCGCCGGCGAGCTGCGCGCGTTCGCCGACGAGCACGACCTCGCGATGATCTCGATCGAGGACCTCGTCCGCTACCGCCGCCGCCACGAGAACCTCGTCGAGCGCGTCGCCGAGACCCGCCTCCCCACGCGCCACGGCGACTTCACCGCCTACGGCTACAAGATCACCGTCGACGGCTCCGAGCACATCGCGCTGGTCTACGGCGACGTCACCGGGCCCGAGCCGGTCCTGACCCGCGTCCACTCCGAGTGCCTGACCGGCGACGTGTTCGGCAGCGCCCGCTGCGACTGCGGCCCCCAGCTCGACGAGGCGCTGGAGCGGATCGTCGCCGAGGGGCGCGGCGTCGTCGTCTACCTCCGCGGCCACGAGGGACGCGGCATCGGCCTGGTCGCCAAGCTGCAGGCCTACCAGCTCCAGGACGGCGGCCGCGACACCGTCGACGCCAACCTCGACCTCGGCCTGCCCGCCGACGCCCGCCACTACGGCACCGCCACCCAGGTCCTCAAGGACCTCAAGGTCGAGAGCGTCCGGCTCCTCACCAACAACCCCGACAAGGTCGACAACCTCGAGCTCTACGGCGTGCCCGTGGCCGAGCGGGTGGCCCTGACCCCGCACCCCAACGACCACAACATCGCCTACCTGCTGACCAAGCGCGACCGGATGGGCCACGACCTGCCCGACCTCGTCGACCCCCAGACCGCTGCCCGCACCACCACGGAGGACCACGCATGAGCGGCCACGGAGCCCCCACCGCCGAGCCCGTCGACTGCCGCGACCTCCGGGTCGCCGTGGTCGCCGCGAGCTGGCACACCGTCGTCATGGACGGCCTCCTCGCGGGCGCCCACAAGGCGCTCGAGGCCTACCGCGTCGAGGCGCCGGTCGTCGTGCGCGTCCCCGGCACCTTCGAGCTCCCGGTCGTCGCGTCCGCGCTGGCCGCCCAGGGCTACGACGCCGTCGTCGCGCTCGGCGTCGTCATCCGCGGCGGCACGCCCCACTTCGACTACGTCTGCAACGCGGCCACCGACGGCCTCGGCCGGGTCGCCCTCGACCACACGACCGCCGTCGGGTTCGGCGTCCTCACGTGCGACACCGAGGAGCAGGCCCTCGACCGCGCCGGCCTCGAGGGCTCCAGCGAGGACAAGGGCTACGAGGCCACCTCCGCCGCCCTCGTCACCGCCCAGACCATCAAGCGCGTCAAGCGCGGCTACGACGCCTGACGGTGGGGTGGGAGTTTCGGCGCAGGAGGTGGAGATTCACCGCTGCAGCGGGGTTTCTCCTCCTTCTGTCATGAAGTTTCGTGCCAGAAGGAGGAGATCCACCGCCCCAGCGGTGAATCTCCACCTCCTCGCACGAAACTCCACCCCGGTCTCGCACCCACCGACCGGGCGAGGCGCGGAACCGATCGCGCCCTAGGCTGAGGTCGTGAAGACGTTCGACGGTCTGTGGGCCGAGCTGTCCGAGAAGGCGCGCACCCGCCCCGAGGGCTCGGGCACGGTCGCGGAGCTCGACGCCGGCGTCCATGCGATCGGCAAGAAGCTCGTCGAGGAGGCCGCCGAGTCCTGGATGGCGGCCGAGCACGAGGGCAAGGAGCGCGCCGCCGAGGAGATCAGCCAGCTGCTCTACCACGCGCAGGTGATGATGCTCGCCCTCGACCTCGAGCCCGCCGACGTCTACCAGCACCTCTGAGCGAGAGCACCCGATGACCCTCAAGATCGCGATCCCCAACAAGGGCTCGCTGAGCCAGGCGGCCAGCGAGATCCTGCGCGAGTCCGGCTACCGCCAGCGCGACGACGCCAAGCAGCTCACCCTCATCGACGCCGACAACGACGTCGAGTTCTTCTACCTCCGCCCGCGCGACATCGCGCTCTACGTTGGCGAGGGCACCCTCGACGTCGGCATCACCGGCCGCGACCTGCTGCGCGACTCCGGGGCTAAGGCCGACGAGGCCCTGACCCTCGGGTTCGGCCGCAGCACGTTCCGCTTCGCCGGCCCGGTCGGCAGGTTCACCGAGGTCGCCGACGTCGCCGGGACCCGGATCGCGACGTCCTACGTCGGCATCGTGCGGTCGTTCCTCGAGGAGCGCGGGCTCGAGGCGACCGTGACCCGCCTCGACGGCGCCGTCGAGACCAGCATCCAGCTCGGCGTCGCCGACGTGATCGCCGACGTCGTCGAGACCGGCGCCACGCTGCGGCAGGCCGGGCTCGAGACGTTCGGCGAGCCGCTGCTGCAGTCGGAGGCCGTGCTCATCACCCGCACCGGCGCCGACCACCCGGTCGGGTTCGAGGTCTTCCGCCGCCGCGTCGAGGGCGTCCTGGTGGCCCGCGGCTACGTGATGATGGACTACGACATCGCCGAGGAGCACCTCGACCGCGCGGTCACGCTGACCCCCGGTATCGAGAGCCCGACGATCGCCCCGCTCAGCCGCGAGGGCTGGGTCGCCGTCCGCGCGATGGTGCCCCGCGACGGCGCCCAGCGGCTGATGGACGAGCTGTGGGACCTCGGCGCCCGCGGCATCTTGCTCACCGACATCCATGCCTGCCGACTCTGACGCGTCCGGGGCCCCCGCGCTCCCCGCGCTGCCGCACACCTGGCGGCCCCTCGGTCCGCGGATCGCGGGCGGGGTGGCCGGTGGCGCGCTGCTCGCGGTCACCGGACTGCTCTGGATCGGCCTCGAGGAGGACGTCCGCGACTCGGTGACGCCGTTCCAGCGCGGCACCGTCGTGGCGATGTTCCTGCTCGGCTTCGCCTGCCTCTACGCCCTGGCCCGCTCGCGGGTCGTCGCGCGCGAGGAGGGCCTCCACGTGGTCAACGGCTACCGCCGCCACGACTACGCGTGGGCCGAGATCGTCGCCGTACGCCTCAACCCGGGTGCGCCGTGGGTCGTCCTCGACCTCTCCGACGGCACCACCGCCTCGGTGCTCGCGATCCAGAGCTCCGACGGCCTGCGCGCCAAGCAGGCGGTCCGCCAGTTACGCGCCCTCGTCGACCGCTCGGATGCCCCAGGAGACTGAGACCTCGTCGCCCGGCTCACCCGCGGGCGCCAGCGTCAGCAGGTCCTCGCCGCTGCGGAACGCGTCGGCGTTGGCCGTCATCGGCTCCACCGCCAGCGAGCGCCGCGCGGTCGCCGGGACGTCGTCCGCGGTGTAGACGAGCAACCACCGGTGGTGCTCGTCGACCCACAGCGACACCGCGCGCCCCGAGGCCGGGTCGCGCAGCGTCGCCGTGGCCACACCTCGACGGTCGCGCTCGAGGTCGGTGAAGCCGGTGTTGAGCTCGGTGTCGCGCAGCGGCCGCGCCACCCGGAAGTCGTACGACGTCCCGTCGACCGCCTCGCGCCCGACGGGGATCAGCACGTCGTCGACGACCGAGCGGGTCGCCGCCGGGAGCGTGAGCTCCCACGTGTCGACCGGCCCGGCGCCGACCGACAGGTAGGGGTGCGCACCGCTGGCGTAGGGCGCCGGCGTCGGCGACAGGTTCGTCGCGGTCTGCGTCACCGTGAGGCCGTCGGCCGAGAGGTCGTAGAGCACGTGCAGGTCGACCGCCCACGGGTAGCCGGTCTGCGCCATCAGCCGGTACTGCAGCGAGACCGACCCCTCGCCGTGCTCCTCGGGTGTCCAGGCCACCCAGCGCGCGAGCCCGTGCGACGCGTGGTGGCGCTTGGGCTCGGTCAGCGGCAGCTGGTAGTCCTTGCCGCCGAACGAGTACTGCCCGTCGCGCACGCGGTTGGGCCACGGCACCAGCAGCTGGCCCCGCCCACCCGGCGACATCTCGTCCTCGGCGAACCCGTCGAGCAGCGGTCGCCCGGCGTGGCTGAGGGAGCGCAGCGCGCCCCCGCTCTCGGTGACGACGGCGTCGTAGCCACCGGCCGAGATCCGGAACTGGTCACCACTGGGCGCGAGCATGGCCCAAGCCTGTCACCAGTTGGGCGTCACACCCGGCACGTTCCGCGGGAGGCGCTTCCCGGGCGCGGTGTAGAGGTAGACGACGCCGCCGGTCGAGCCCTGCCAGACCTTCTCGAAGTTCTCCCGCGTGTAGACGTGGCGCACCGCCGCGTCGCTGCTCGAGGCCGGGTCGTTGAGGATCGGGTCGCCCTCGGCGGTGAACCCGACGACGACCATCAGGTGGCCGTCGGTCGCGTAGCCGGCCTCGGGCATCTCCTCGAGGTCCCACGACAGCGACGTGATCACCGGGATCCCCGCCGCGACGAACCGCTCGACCTCGGCGAGCGAGCGGAGCCGGGTGACGAACGCGTCGAGCCCGTAGGTGTGGGCGTAGGCCGCGTTGAACGGCCAGTTGCCCGAGCCCTCGTAGGTGAAGTCCCAGGTGCGCATGGCGGCGTAGGGCACCTGCGGGTCGCCGTTCGGCGCCACGATGCCGGCCAGGTCGTCAGCGGTCGGCGCGTGCCGGCGGCCCCACCACCGCATCGCCATCGAGGTGGACGTGGGGGAGCACCAGACCTGCCCGCCCCCGCCGAACTCCGGGTACTCGCCCCGGTGGATGTTCTGCGAGTAGCGGGGCACGGCGAGCTCGACGGCCCGACCGCCGAGCGTGGACGCGCTCGTCGGCGGCGCCTCGTCCGGCACGAGCTCGCTGGTCATGGTCGTGAGCGCGTCGAGCGTGGGCCGCGAGCGGGTGCCCGCGGGCCGGAGCAGCCGCACCCGGGTCTGGAACGCCACCGGCTCGCGGCCGGTCCGGGCGCTGAACGTGTCGGTGTAGACGGTGCCGTCGGTGTCGCCCTGCCCGTCGAGCGAGGTGCGGTGGATGTCACCCCCCGTGCCGTCCTCGGGGGCGAAGTCCATCCCCGACGTCCAGCGACCCAGGACGAACCACTTCGTCCAGGTGCCGTCGCCGTGCCGGCCGCGGAAGAGCGTCTCGACCCAGGTCCCGGTCGGCGTGGTCGCGTTCCACGACGAGATGGCCTCGTCGTCGGCGTACCCGAGGTGTACGACGGGCGACGTCCAGGTCCCGGCCTCGTAGGCGCGGGCGGTGCCGTCGCCGTGGGGGTCGGCGTACGTCGTCGGCTCCAGACCGCGGCGGGCGAGCTCGAGCCGGCCGCCGCGGACCGTGAGCCCGTCGAGGCGACCGGCGCGGAAGTCGCGCGCGCTGTCCCAGCGGGTCAGGGTGACGTCGAAGCCGTCGGTCGACGCCGGCGGCGCGGGGTCGTGGTGGCCGCCGCCGTGGGCGGTCGCGGGGACGGCGACGAGGACCGGGGTGGTGAGGACGAGGGCGAGGGGGGCGAGCAGGGCGCGCAACATGGAGGTCGTCTCCCGAGATCGACGGTGGTCCTATGATCCTGGCCCGGGCACGGCGTCGCCGCTAGTGGAGGTTTCCCTCCCCGTCGAGAAGCACGTCGGCGCGGTCCCGGGTCCGGTCGCGCGCGAAGTGCGCCTGCTCGGAGGCCTGCCAGGCCAGCCACTGCTCCCGCAGGTCGTCGCCGTCACGCTCGAGCCCGCGCCGGAGGCGTACGTCGGCCGGCGCCTCGACCCACGCCAGCAGCGTGTGCAGGTCGGCGTGGGGGAGCGACCCGGAGCCGACACCCTCGACGACGAGCAGCCCGTCGACACCGGGGGGAGCGACCTCGACGGTCTCGGCGAACGCCCGGGCGTGCCAGTCGTAGCGCCGGTAGTGCCCTGGCCGGCCCGCAGCGAGCGGACGCAGCAGCGTGGAGAGCTGGTCGGCCACCGCGTGGAGGCCGGACCAGCCGTCGTAGAGGTCGTCCATGTGCACGACGGGCGCGCCGGTCGCGTCGGCGACCGCCCGGGCCAGGGTGGTCTTGCCCGACCCGCCCGGTCCGTCGACGCACAGCAGGCGCGCATCGCCCAGCGTGGGCGGTCGCTCGGCGACCAGGGTCAGGACCGTGTCGAGACCGGCGAGCCCGTCGAGGCTCAGGTGATGCCCCGGCTCTTGAGCAGCGCCTCGATGTCGGCGAGGTCGTCGTCGACCGGTGCGGGGCTGCGAGCCGGTGCCGGCCCCGAGGCGGGCCGCGACTCGGGGAGCTCGAGCTGCTCGTCACCGCGCTGCTTGGGCGGCTTGGGCGGCTTGGACCGGGCCGCCCGGGGCGGTGTGCCGCCGCCGCGGGCATCGACGACCCGGCCCGCGCCGAAGAGCACGACGCCGACGCCAGCGAGCACGATCCCGACCCACACGACCGGGCTGAACGCCAGCCGTGCCGCCCAGTCGCCGATGGCCTCGCCGATCTCGGCGAACATCCGCAGCGTCCGCGTCAGGTAGGCCGCGATCGGCAGGACCGTGATGCCGGCACCCTTGAGGCCGGCCCCGAGGCCCCGTCGCTGGTAGGCGAACCAGGTGTACACGCCGGCCACCAGGGTCAGGGCGAGGGCGAGCGCGCCATAGCTAGCGTCATCCATGGCCCCAGCCTCCCACGCGAGCGGTCGGGCGAACCCTGCTCGGGCCTGCTCTGAGCTGCTCGGGCCTGCTCGGATCTCCGGGGGTGACGGGGGCCGTGGGACGATCGAGCCATGCCCGACCGCCAGCTCCTCGCGCCGGCGTACCCCGACGACACCGGTGAGGCCGAGCCGGCCCTGACCACGGCCCTGGCGGCCCACGCCGCCGACCCGCGGTCGTTGCCGACCGCGCTCGCGGCGTTGCAGACCGCGCGGGTCCTCGTCCCGGTCGTCGCCGTCGCCGGGGAGGTCGAGCTCGACGAGCACGGCCTGGCCCACGACAAGACGAGCGACATGGCCGCGGTCCTTGTGCAGCGACCCGGCGGCCGGCGCGGCCTGCTCGCCTTCTCCGGCTCCGACACCATGGCCGCCTGGGACCCGGCGGCCCGCCCCGTACCCGTCTCCGCCCGTACGGCGGCGCTGGCCGCGATCCAGGACGGCGCCGAGGCGCTGCTCCTCGACCTGGCCGGCCCGGCCCCCCTGGTCGTCGAGGGCGACCACCTGCGCGCCCTGGCCGCCGGCTGGCGGCTGGTCCGGATCGGCAGCGACCTCGGGTGGGTCGACCCGGCCGCCCTCACCGCGCCCGACTGAGACCGGACCCGCTCCCGATTGGCCCTCCGGGGGAATCGTCACCTAGAGTTCAGCGTTGACCGACTTGAGTACCCACACCCGTGCGTGCTCAGGTCTTCAAGCGGAGGCCAGGCTCCATCGTCTCCCACCCGCATCGACCGCCCGCTCCACGTTCCACAGGTCGTCGGGTCCGGTCCAAGGCTCCGGCCTCGCGGTTCGTGCACACCATGTACGCAGCGCTTGGGTGAGGTGGTCCTGACTGGCTTCCGCTTGCGCACCACATGCGCACCAGCGGAAGCCCTCGTCGTTTTTCGGGCCGACGCGGGTGACCGACCTACCGTCTGACCACTGGAGGACACATCAGCACCGAGCTCCGTATCAACGACCGGATCCGCGTCGCGGAAGTCCGGCTCGTTGGCCCCAGCGGCGAGACCGTCGGCATCGTGCCCACGGCCGACGCCCTTCGCCTCGCCCAGGAAGCCGACCTCGACCTCGTCGAGATCGCGCCCATGGCCCGTCCGCCCGTGTGCAAGCTCATGGACTACGGGAAGTTCAAGTACGAGAACGCCCAGAAGGCCCGCGAGGCTCGCCGCAACCAGACGAACGTGATCATCAAGGAGATGAAGCTTCGTCCCAAGATCGACGCCCACGACTACGAGACCAAGAAGGGTCACGTCGTGCGGTTCCTCAAGGCCGGGGACAAGGTCAAGATCACGATCATGTTCCGCGGTCGTGAGCAGCACCGCCCCGAGCTCGGCTTCCGGCTGCTGCAGAAGTTGGCCGAGGACGTCACCGAGCTGGGCTTCGTCGAGTCGTCGCCCAAGCAGGACGGGCGCAACATGATCATGGTCCTGGGCCCGCACAAGAAGAAGGCCGAGGCCAAGGCCGACCACCTCGTGCAGAAGGCCGAGAAGGAAGCCGAGCGCGCCGCCCACGTGGCGGAGGAGCAGGCCGAGCGCGACGCCGCTCACGCCGCCGGCCCGGTGGCCCAGAAGAAGGAGCGCGGACGCTCCGAGAACCTCGATCCCGAGATCGAAGCCTGATCCCAGGTCGACCCCCGACCTACCGATGGTGCCGTCCCGACGGGGCTGCACGCCGTACCACCCGAGGAGAGAACAAGATGCCCAAGAACAAGTCGCACTCCGGCGCCAAGAAGCGCTTCAAGGTGACCGGCTCCGGCAAGATCATGCGGCTGCAGGCCGGCCGCAAGTCGGGCGCTGCGTTCGCCTCGGCGCCCACCACGGGCAGCCGCAAGAAGCACCGCCGCAACGCCGGGATGGTTGAGCTCGAGAAGGCCGACCTCAAGCGCGCCAAGAAGATGCTCGGCATCTAGGTCCTTCCCCACCAGCCACGTCCCGAGCAACTCGAACACGCAGGAGCAACTCATGGCACGCGTCAAGCGCGCAGTAAACGCCCACAAGAAGCGCAAGGTCACCCTCGAGCGCGCCGCCGGCTACCGCGGCCAGCGCTCGCGCCTCTACCGCAAGGCCAAGGAGCAGGTCACCCACTCCCTGGTCTACAGCTACAACGACCGCAAGAAGAACAAGGGCAACTTCCGTCGCCTCTGGATCCAGCGCATCAACGCCGCCTCTCGCGCGGAGGGCCTGACCTACAACCGCTTCATCCAGGGCCTCAACCTGGCCGGCGTCGAGGTCGACCGCAAGATCCTGGCCGACCTGGCCGTCCACGACGTCGCTGCGTTCAACTCGCTCGTCGCGACCGCCAAGGCCGCGCTCCCCGCGGACGTCAACGCGCCGCGCGAGACCTCCGAGGTCTCCGCCTGAACGTCCCGCTGACGGCGGGCAACGCCCGCCTCAAGGACATCCGCAAGTTGAGCCGCCGCTCGGAACGATCCGAGCGGCGGCTCTTCCTCGCCGACGGCCCCAAGGCCGTCGCCGGGGCCCTCGGCGTCCCCGGGTGCGTGGTCGAGGTGTTCGCCACGCCCGCCGGGGCATCGCTCGTGCCGGAGGGCGTCGAGGTGACGGTCGTCGACGAGCGGGCCCTGGCCTCGCTCAGCGACTCCGTGAGCCCGGCCGGGGTGGTCGCGCTCTGCCGCTTCGTCGACCGTCCGCTCGCCCACCTCCTCGACGCCGGCCCGCGGCTGGTGGCGATCTGCGCCGAGGTCCGTGACCCCGGCAACGCCGGCACCGTCGTCCGCACCGCCGACGCCGCGGGGGCCGACGCCGTCGTGCTGGCCGGCTCGTCGGTCGACCTCTACAACCCCAAGACCCTGCGCGCAGCCGTCGGCAGCGCCTTCCACCTGCCCGTCGCGGTCGAGCCCGACCCGGCGGCCGTCGTGCGCGCGGCGCAGCAGGCGGGGCTCACCGTCCTCGCCACCGCCGGTGACGGCGACGTGTCGCTGCACGACGCCGGCGACCTCCTCGCCGGCCCGACCGCCTGGCTCTTCGGCAACGAGGCCCGCGGTCTGCCGGACGACCTCGCAGCCCTGGCCGACCACCGCGTCCGGATCCCGATCCACGGACGCGCCGAGAGCCTCAACCTCGCCACCGCCGCCGCCCTCTGCCTCTACGAGTCCGCCCGCGCCCACCGCCGGTCCTAGCCCCGGCCTGCGGACGTCGCCGAGTCGGCGGACATGTGCGCCGACTCACCGGGTCCGGCTCCTAGGGTGGGGCGCGTGGCAGAGAGCGGACCCAGCGCGCAGGACCTCGCCGACGTGCTGCCCGACGGGGTCGTGGTGGCCGGGGTCGACGGGACGGTCCGCCTGATCTCGTCGCTCGCGGCCCGGATGCTCGGACGTGCGGGCGAGGACGACGTCGGTCGACCGCTGGCCGAGGTGCTCCGGCTCCAGGACCAGGACGCCCAGGACTGGACCTCCGTCAACACGCCCTACGCCGGCCTCCGCACGCGTACGGCGGTGCCCGAGCAGTCCTGGCTGCTCCCCGACGGCACCGAGGTCCTCGTCGCCGCCAAGCTCCACCGCGAGGAGCGGCTCGGCCCCGTGACGCGGGTCGCCATCACGATCCGCTCCGGCCGGGGCCGGGCCCAGCTCGACCGTGAACGCTCCGACCTCGTCGCGACCGTCGCGCACGAGCTCCGCTCACCGCTGACCGGCGTCAAGGGGTTCGTGCAGGCGCTGCTCAACCGCTGGGACAAGCTCAACGACGAGCAGAAGAAGCTGATGCTCACCACCGTCGCGGCCGACTCCGACCGGCTGAGCCGGCTGATCGCCGAGGTGCTCGACGTGGCGCGCATCGACACCGGCCGGCTGCAGCTCTACCCGCGGCCCTCCGAGGCCGGCGTGCTGGTCAGCCGGATCGTCGCCTCGGTCAGCGCCGGCACGTCCCGCGAGATCTCGCTCGTCGCCGACGACGACCTGCCGCAGGTGCACGTCGACCCCGACAAGTTCACCCAGGTCGCCACCAACCTGGTCGAGAACGCCGTGCGCCACGGCGACGGCCTGGTCACCGTGCGCGTCGAGCGCGAGGCCCACCCCGACGCCCCCGACGGCGTCCGGGTCACCGTCAGCGACGAGGGCGAGGGGATCCCGCCCGAGCTGCGCCGGCGGGTGTTCACCAAGTTCTGGACCGGCGGTACGACGGGAGGCTCGGGCCTCGGTCTCTACATCGTCAACGGGCTGGTCCGGGCCCACGGCGGGACGGTGTCGGTCGACAACGGGCCCGACGGGGGAGCGGTGCTGTCGTGCACCTGGCCCGGCGTGCCCGACGACATCTTCTGAGAGCCGGGCGACCCGGTCAGCCCTGGGCCGTCGGTCGGACCACGACGTCACCGACGTCGACGCCGTCGGGCTGCTCGATCGCGAACGCGATGGCCCGGGCGATCGCCGACGGGTCGATCCCGAGCTCGTCCATGGCGCGCTGCGTCTGGACGCGCACGGCCGGGTCGTCCATCGAGCTCGCCAGCGACGTCCGCGTCATGCCGGGCGAGACCACGGTGACCCGGTAGCCGCCCTCGCTCTCCTGGCGCAGCGCCTCGCTGATGGTCCGCACCGCGTTCTTGGTCCCGGCGTAGACCGCCTGCCCGGGCACGATCTTCAGCCCCGAGGTCGAGACGACGTTGACCACGTGCCCGGACCCCTGCTCGAGGAAGTGCGGGAGCGCGGCCGCGATGCCGTAGAGGGTGCCGCGGAGGTTGACGTCGATCATCGCCTCCCACGCGTCGACCGCGACGTCGGACATGGGCCCGATCGGGCTGACGCCGGCGTTGTTGACGATGACGTCGAGCCGACCGAACCGCTGCCGGGCCAGGTCGACGAGCGCGACGAGGTCGTCGCGGCGGCGTACGTCGACCACGGTGGCGACCGCGGTCCCACCGCCGGCAGTGATCCGCGCGACGACGTCGTCGAGCCGCTCGCGCCGCCGCGCGCCGACCACCACGTGGGCCCCACGGGCCGCGAGCAGGAGCGCCGTCGCCTCGCCGATCCCGCTGCTGGCCCCGGTGATCGCGACCACCCGGCCCCGCAGCGGGTCGGTCCGGTCCGGGCGGCTGATGTCAGTGGCTGTCATGGCCTCGACGCTAGCACCCTGATGTCAGTCGCTGACATCGGTGCGTAGGATCGGCGGGTGACCAGGTGGACCACCGATGCGCGCTCGCGGCTCGAGCGCGCCGCCGTCGACCTCTACCTCGAGCGCGGCTACGCCGAGACCACGGTCGCTGCCCTGGCGGAGCGGGCCGGGCTGACCGAGCGCACCTACTTCCGGCACTTCCCCGACAAGCGCGAGGTCCTGTTCGCCAACGAGGAGACGCTGCGCGCCGCCCTGGCCGCCGCCGTGGCCGAGGCCCCCGACGGGGACGTCCGCAGCCTGGTCCGCGCCGGCCTCGACGAGGTGGCCCGACGGCTCCAGCCCCGGCACGCCGAGCTCGTCCGCCGTGGCCCGATCGTCGCCGGCCACCCCGACCTGCAGGAGCGCGAGCTGATCAAGCTCGCCTCCTGGACGACGACCCTGCGCGACGCGGTGGTCGCGCGCGGGGTCGACGAGGCGACCGCCGCGCTGGCCGCAGCGGTCGGGATCGCCGTCCTCGACGTCGCCGCCCGGCGGTGGCTCGCCGGCACGCCTGACGCCGACCTCGTCGCCGGTCTGCACGACGCGCTGGCCGGCGCCGGCGACCTGCTCGGCGCCTGACCGGGTGCCGCTGAGTCAGGCGGTCCAGCGCGGGTCGCGCCCGCACCAGCCCACGAGCCGCTCGTACGGCGAAGCGTCGTCGGCCACCTCGACGACCGGCCCGAACGGCACCCAGGACTCGCTCCGCATCTCGCGGGTCAGGGAGCGCCGCATCGGCTCGAGGCAGGCGGTCGCCGGCGCGTCGTCGAGGCCGCTGGTGTCGCCGAGCGCGGTGGCCAGGTCCCAGGCGTGGACGCAGACCTCGCTGACGTAGATGCCGAGCGCCTGTGGTGCCGGCATGTCGCCGGCCGGGTGCTGGACCATCCGGCCGAGCACGTCGTCGTCGGCCAGCGCGGTGACGAGGGCGTCGCGGGCCGAGGTCCAGGCCTCGAGCCAGGCGTCGTCGGCCACGCCGCTCACGGCCGACGGCAGGTCGGTCGGGTGCCCGCCACCGAGGATGTGCGGGATCCGGACCTCGACGGCGACGAGGTGGGCGAGCAGCTCGCGGACGGCCCAGCCGTCGCACGGGGTCGGGCGGTCGAGGTCGGCGGCCGTGATGCGCTCGACGTACGGCGTCACCTGGGCGACGGCGGCGAGCAGGAGCGGACGGGGGTCGGTGAGCGTCTTCGTGGTCATGACAGCCACTCTGGTCGCCATACCTGACACCGACTGTCAGGTATTCCTGGCAGGATCACGAGCGTGCGTGCCGACCGACTCCTCCGCCTGATGCACCTGCTGCAGCGCCACGGCACCCTGCCCGCGGCCCGGCTCGCCGAGCTGCTCGAGGTCAGCGAGCGCACGGTGCTGCGCGACATGGACGCGCTGTCGGCGGCCGGCGTGCCCGTCTTCGCGCAGCGGGGTCGGGGCGGCGGCTGCGGGCTGGTCGAGGGCTACCGCACCGACGTCAGCGGGCTGACGACCGGTGAGGCGCAGGCCCTCTTCCTCTGGGGCGGCCGCGACGCCGCCTCCGAGCTCGGGCTCGGCCCCGAGCTGGGCAACGCCCTGGCCAAGCTGGCCGCCACGGTCCCGACCGGCGCGATGCAGGAGGCCGACGCCCTGGCCTCCGTCCTCGTCGTCGACCGCCGCCGCTGGTTCGCCGCGGTCGAGGAGGTGCCGGTCCTGCCCGTCCTGCGTGAGGCGGCCTCGGCGGGGCGCCGGGTGCGGCTGCGCTACGCCTCGGCCGGCGGCGAGCCGCCCACCACCCGCACCGTCGACCCCTACGGCCTGGTCGAGAACGCCGGTCGCTGGTACCTCCTCGCCGCCCACCGCGGCGAGCGCCGCACCTACCGCGTCTCCCGCATCCTCGACGCCGTCGGGCTCGCGGACCCCGCCCGTCGGCCCGCCGACCTCGACCTCGCCCACGAGTGGGCCGAGTCGCGCCGCTCTCTCGAGGTGGGCGAGTCGATCGAGCTCGACGTCGCGGTCGACCCGGCCGCGCTCGAGGTGTTCCGTCGCCTGGCGTCCTTCCAGGTCGTCTCCGGTACGACGCCCCAGGCCCTCCCGCCGGTCGACGGCGACGACCGGGTCCGGCTACGCCTGACGATGCGGGCGAGGCGGCAGGCCATGGGACTGCTGCTCACCTTCGGCGGCTCGGTCGAGCTGCTGGGGCCGGGCGACCTGCGTGCCGAGCTCGTCGCCACCGCCCGCGCGACCCTCGCCCTCCACACCACCTGACCCGCCACCTGACCCGCCACCTGACCTGCCATCCGACCCCACGGCGTACAGCACCCCCTCCCAGCGCTTGACCGCCGCGACGAGCACGAAGCTCATCGTGACCAGCAGCGCCCACGACCCGATCTTGGCGGTGTGGACCGCCTCCCAGACCTCGAGCTGACCGGGGTACTTCCAGGCGTTCAAGAAGGTGGCCAGGTTCTCGGCGACCCACAGGAACAGTCCGATCAGCACGAACGACAGTGCCAGCGGCATCCGGTAGCGCGCGTCGCCGACCGTGAAGTGCACCCAGGTGCGGCGCAGCACGACCAGCCCGAGCAGCGCGATCGGCACCCGGAGATCGACGACCCAGTGGTGGGTGAAGAAGTTGGCATAGACGAGGACGGCCACCACCGTCATCGGCACCGCGTCGAAGCCCGAGACCCGCAGCGAGAAGCGCCGCCACGCCTGGCACACGTAGGACCCGACGGCGGCGTACATGAAGCCCGAGAACAGCGGCACGCCCCCGACCTTCGTGACCGCCGACTCGGGATAGGACCACGAGCCCACGTGGACCTTGAACACCTCGAGCCCGAGACCGAGCAGGTGGAACGCCACGACGACCAGCACCTCGCGCCACGTCTCGAGGCCCAGCGCCCAGAAGACCAGCGTCACGAGGACGCACCAGACCAGCAGCGCGTCGTAGCGCGCGACCGGCAGTGGCACGACGTAGGCCACCAGCAGCCCTGCGAACAGCGCGACGGCGAAGACGCAGGACTGCGCCTCGGCCCACGCGAAGCGCAGCAGCTGGGTGAGGAGGCGCACCCGACCACGGTACGACGAGCGGGGAACCGGGTCGCGGCACCGACGCCCTCGTTCCTAGACTCACCACCGTGTCCGGACCCAACACCGACTACGACCCCGTGGAGGTCGACGCCTTGAAGCCCGAAGAGGTCGACGCCGCCCGCGACGCGGCCCTGGCCGCCATCGCCGCGGCCCCCGACCTCGACGCCCTCAAGCAGGTGCGCATCGACCACACCGGCGACCGCTCGGCGCTGGCGCTGGCCAACCGCGAGATCGGCGCGCTGCCGCCGCAGGCCCGCAAGGAGGCCGGCCAGCGGGTCGGCCAGGCCAGGGGAGCGGTGAGCAAGGCGCTCGCCCAGCGGCAGACCGTGCTCGAGGCCGAGCACGAGGAGCGGATGCTCGTCGAGGAGACCGTCGACGTCACGCTGCCCACCGACCGGGTGCCCGCCGGCGCGCGCCACCCCCTGACGACCGGGTCCGAGCTGATCGCCGACATCTTCGTCGCGATGGGCTGGGAGGTCGCCGAGGGTCCCGTGATCGAGGCCGAGTGGCTCAACTTCGACGCGCTCAACCTCGGGCCCGACCACCCCGCGCGCACCATGCAGGACACGTTCTGGACCGACCCGGCCGACAACGCCATGGTCCTGCGCACCCACACCTCGCCGGTGCAGGCGCGCACGATGCTCACCCGCACGCCCCCGATCTACGTCGTGTGCCCGGGCCGCGTCTTCCGCACCGACGAGTACGACGCCACCCACAGCCCCGTCTTCCACCAGGTCGAGGGCCTGGCCATCGACGAGGGCATCTCGATGGCCCACCTCAAGGGCACCCTCGACCACTTCGCCGCGGCGATGTTCGGCGAGGGCATCACGACCCGGTTCCGCCCGTCGTTCTTCCCGTTCACCGAGCCGTCCGCCGAGGTCGACCTGGTCTGCTTCGTGTGTCGTGGCGCCCGTCAGGTCGACGGCGTCGAGTGCCGCACCTGCCGCGGCGAGGGCTGGATCGAGTGGGGCGGCTGCGGCGTCGTCAACCCGCGGGTGCTCCGCGCCTGCGGCGTCGACAGCGACCGCTACTCCGGCTTCGCGTTCGGCATGGGCATCGACCGCACCCTGATGTTCCGCCACGCGATCGCCGACCTGCGCGACCTGTTCGAGGGCGACGTCCGCTTCACCACCGCATTCGGATCGGAACTCTGATGAAGGCCCCCGTCTCCTGGATCAAGGACTACGTCGACCTCCCCGGCGACGTCACCACCGAGCAGCTCGCGGCCCGGCTGACCGCGCTCGGCCTCAAGCTCGAGGCCATCGAGAGCCCCGGCGACCAGATCACCGGCCCACTCGTCCTCGGCCGCGTCATCAGCCGTGAGCCCGAGCCGCAGAAGAACGGCAAGACGATCAACTGGTGCCAGGTCGACGTCGGCGACGCCAACGGCACCGGCGAGCCCCAGGGCATCGTCTGCGGCGCGCACAACTTCGACGCCGGCGACCTCGTCGTCGTCGTCCTGCCGGGCGCCGTGCTGCCCGGCGACTTCGCGATCGCCGCGCGCAAGACCTACGGCCACGTGTCGGCCGGCATGATCTGCTCGGCGCGCGAGCTGGGCCTCGGCGAGGACCACGACGGCATCATCGTGCTCCCCGCCGACGCGGGCGAGCCCGGCCAGGACGCCTTCGACGTCCTCGGGCTCCACGACGACGTCATCGAGTTCGAGATCAACCCCGACCGCGCCTACGCGCTGAGCCTGCGCGGGGTCGCCCGCGACGCGGCGCTCGCCTACGGCGTCGCCTTCACCGACCCGGCCGACCGCACGACCCCCGCCGCCAACGGCGACGGGCACCCGGTCGTGCTCGACGACCCCGAGGGCTGTCCGCTGTTCGTGGCCCGCGTCGTCGAGGGCTTCGACCCGACCGCGCCGACGCCCGACTGGATGGCCCAGCGCCTGGTCCAGGCCGGGATGCGCCCGATCTCGCTGGCCGTCGACGTCACCAACTACGTGATGCTCGAGATCGGCCGCCCGATCCACGGCTACGACGCCGACAAGCTGACCGGGCCCATCGGCGTACGCCGGGCGCGTGCGGGGGAGCGGCTGACCACCCTCGACGGCACCGACCGCGCGCTGTCCGAGCAGGACCTCGTCGTCACCGACGAGTCCGGCATCATCGGCCTCGGCGGCGTCATGGGCGGCGAGCCGACCGAGATCTCCGCGACCACGACCCGGGTGCTGGTCGAGGCGGCCCACTGGGACGCCACCTCGATGTTCCGCACCGGCAAGCGCCACAAGATCAGCTCCGAGGCCGGCAAGCGCAACGAGCGCGGCGTCGACCCGACCGTCACCGAGGCCGCGGCCGACCGCGTGGTCGAGCTGCTCGTCACCCACGGCGGCGGCCTGGCCGCCCCCGGCGTGACCGTCGTCGGGGCGGCGCCCCAACCGGCCGCGATCGTGATGCCCCACGACCTGCCCGCCCGGATCACCGGCATCGACATCGACGCCGAGACCGCCGAGAACGCCCTCGTGGCGGTCGGCTGCCTCCTCGGGCCCGACGGCTACCTCCCGCCTCCCTGGCGTCCCGACCTCCTCGACCCCTACGACCTCGTCGAGGAGGTCGCCCGGGTCGTCGGCTACGACCAGGTCCCGTCCGTGCTGCCCGCGCCGGGCGCCGGACGCGGCCTCACCCGCAGCCAGCGGTTGCGCCGCCGCGTCGGCCGCACCCTCGCCGGCGCGGGCTGCGTCGAGGTCATCAGCTTCCCGTTCGTCGGCGAGGCCGCCCTCGACCAGCTCGGCCTGCCCGCCGAGGACCTGCGCCGCCACACGGTGCGGCTCGCCAACCCGCTCTCGACCGAGGAGCCCGGCTACACCACGACGCTGCTCCCCGGCCTCATCAAGGCCGCCACCCGCAACCTTGGCCGCGGCGCCCCCGGCGTCGCCCTCTTCGAGACCGGCACCGTCGCGTTCCCGGTCGACCGCGGGCCGGCGCCGATCTTCGGCGTCGACTGGCGGCCCTCCGAGGACGACCTGGCCAAGCTGCTCGACACGCTCCCGCGCCAGCCGCTCCACCTCGCGGTCGTCCTCGCCGGCGAGCGCGAGCGGGCCGGGTGGTGGGGCGCCGGTCGTGAGACCGCGTGGTCCGACGCCGTCGGCATCGTCCGCCGCCTGGCCGGCGAGCTCGGCGTCGAGGTCGAGGTCCGCTCCGCCGCGCACGCCCCGTGGCACCCCGGGCGCTGCGCGGAGGTCCTCGTCGGCGGCGCCGACGGGGACGTCTCCCTCGGCCACGCCGGCGAGCTTCACCCGACCGTGTGCCGCGCCTTCGGGCTCCCGCCCCGCAGCGCCGCGGTCGAGGTCGACCTCGACGCCCTCCTCGCGGCGGTCGCCGAGACCGTGCCGGGGCCCGAGTTCTCGTCGTACCCCTTGGCCAAGGAGGACGTCGCCCTCCTCGTCGACGCGACCGTGACGGTCGCGGAGGTCGAGGACGCCCTGCGCGCCGGGGCCGGCGACCTGCTCGAGTCGATCCGGCTCTTCGACGTCTACACCGGCGAGCAGGTCGGCGAGGGCAAGCGCTCGCTCGCCTTCGCGCTGCGGTTCCGGGCGCCCGACCGGACGCTCACCGAGGACGAGACCTCGGCCGCCCGCGCCGCCGCGGTCGCCGTCGCCACCGAGCGCTGCGGAGCGGTCCAGCGGTGACCGGCTCCGGCGCGGGGCGCTTCGCGCTCGGCGACCTCACCGTCGACCGGCTCGGGTTCGGGGCGATGCGGCTGACCGGGTCCCGCCCGTTCAGCGCCGGCGAGCCGAGCGACCGCGACACGTCGATCGCCATGCTGCGCAGGGCCGTCGACCGCGGCGTCGACCACGTCGACACCGCGGCGTTCTACTTCAGCCGGACCCGCTCGGCCAACGAGCTCATCAACACCGCGCTCGCGCCCTACCCCGACGACCTCGTCATCGTCACCAAGGTCGGGCCGCACCGCGGGCTCGACGGCTCGTGGAACGGCAAGCCCGAGCCCGCCGACCTGCGCGGCCAGGTTGAGGAGAACCTCCGCCAGCTCGGTCGCGACCACCTCAGCGTCGTCAACTACCGCACCTACGGCCCCGGCCCGGTCGCCGAGCACGTCGGCGCCCTGCACGACCTCGTCACCGAGGGCCTCGTGCGCCACGTCGGCGTCTCCAACGTCACCGTCGAGCAGCTCGACGAGGCCCTGACGGTCGGACCGGTCGTGTGCGTCCAGAACCGCTACTCCCTCGACTCCGACCACAGCCACGACGTCCTGGCGCGGTGCGGCGAGCTCGGCATCGCCTTCGTGCCGTTCTTCGCGATCGCCGGACCCGGTCGCGAGGCCGGGGCGACCGAGGAGGTCGACGTCGTCGGCGAGGTCGCGGCCGAGGTGGGCGCGAGCCCGGCCCAGGTCCGGATCGCCTACACGCTCCACCAGGGCGACCACGTGCTCGCGATCCCCGGCACCAGCAACCCCGACCACCTCGACGCCAACCTCGACGCGGGACGCGTGCGCCTGACCGACGACCAGGTACGCCGGCTCGGCCAGGCCTGACCCGCATGCTCCGGCTGCTCGACGAGACCTCCTACGCCGGCCGGCCCGTCACCGGCGAGCGCAGCCAGTCGCTGCTCGCCGCCCTGGCCGCCGCCCACGGTCGCGCGGTGGTCGAGGCCGACCTGGTCGACGCCGTCTGGGGTCCCGACGACCGGCCGGCCAACCCGGCCAAGGCCCTGCAGGTCGTCGTCTCGCGGACCCGGTCCCAGACCGCCGCCGACGTGGTCCTCCGCGTCGACCACGGCTACCGGCTCGGGGTCACCGGCCCCGACCTCGACGTCGCCTGCCTGGCCCAGGCGGTCCGCGAGGCCGTGCGCGCCGAGGCGGCCGGCGACACCAGCCTCGCCCTTGACCGGGCCCGCTCGGCGCTCGGCCAGGCCGTGGCTGCGCCGGGCGCCGACCTCCCCGCGATCGACTCCCTGCGCGACGACGCCCGCCGCGACCGGGCGACCGCGACGGCCGTCCTCGGCCGCTCCCTCGCCGCGCTGGGCGACCACGACGAGGCGTTCGCCCTGCTCGTGACAGTCCCCGAGCCGGACGAGACCACCCTGGCCGCGCTGCTGCGCAGCGAGGCGGTCGTCCATGGCGCGCCCGCGGCCCTGGCTCGCTACGAGGCCCACCGCGAGGGGGTCCGCGACCGCCTCGGCATCGACCCCGGTCCCACCCTCCAGGCCGTGCACGCGAGCCTGCTCGCCGCCGACAACCCGGTGCGCACCGGGGTCCGCTTCGAGGCGACGTCCCTCGTCGGCCGCGACGACGACGTACGCCGGCTGCGGGCGTTGGTCCGCGAGTCCCGGGTCACCTCGATCCTGGGCCCGGGCGGGCTCGGCAAGACCCGGCTGGCCCACCTGCTCGGGCGCGAGGCCGAGCAGTCGGTCGTCCACTTCGTCGAGCTCGCCGGCGTCGCCTCGCCCGACGACGTGGTGAGCGAGGTCGGCTCCGCCCTCGGCGTGCGCGACTCCGTCAGCGGACGCCGGGTGATGACCCCGGAGCAGCGGGCCGACGTCCGCGGCCGGATCGCCCAGCAGCTCGACCAGGTCCCGACCCTCCTGGTGCTCGACAACTGCGAGCACGTGATCGACGCCGTCGCCGACCTGGTCGCCCCGCTCGTCGCCGCCACCCGTGACCTGCGGGTCGTCACCACCACCCGCGCGCCGCTCGGCATCGCCGCCGAGCGGGTCTTCGCGCTCGGGCAGCTCGGCACGGACGCCGCGGCCGAGCTCTTCCGCCAGCGGGCCGAGGCCGCGCGCCCCGGCGTACGCCTCGACGACGACGTCGTACGCCGGGTGGTCAGCCGCCTCGACGGCCTGCCGCTGGCCATCGAGCTCGCCGCCGCCAAGGTGCGGGCGATGTCGGTCGTCGACATCGACCGCCGACTCGACGACCGCTTCGCCCTGCTCCGCGGCAACGACCGGGGAGCCCCCGACCGCCACCAGACCCTGCTGGCCGTCATCGACTGGTCCTGGAACCTGCTCGGCGACACCGACCGTCGCGCCCTGCGGCGCCTCTCGGTCTTCCACGATGGCTTCGCCCTCGACGGCGCCGACGCCCTGCTCGGCCACGACGCCATGCCCGCGCTGGAGTCGCTGGCTGGTCAGAGCCTGGTGACCGTCCGCGACGACGGCGAGCTGCTGCGCTACCGGATGCTCGAGACGGTCCGCGAGTTCGGCCGCGACCGCCTGGCCGAGGCCGACGAGGAGGCCGACGCCCGCGCCGCGCTGCGTGCCTGGGCCCTCGACCTGACGTCGCGGTCGCTGCTCGGCCTCTACGGCGTCGACCAGGTCGCCGTCGTCCGCGCGCTGGCGGTCGAGGAGAACAACCTCGCCGACGTGCTGCGCGAGGCGCTCGGCGCCGACGACCCCGAGGGCAGCATCTTCCTGGTCGCCGCGCTCGGTGGCTACTGGACGATCCGCGGCGAGCACCAGCGCGTGATCGCCGTCCTCGCCGCGTTCGAGGAGGTGCTCGACGGCTGGGACCCGCCGGCCGACCTCGTCGACACCGCCAGCCGGGCCGCCGGGGTGCTGGTGATGAACACCGCCGTCGCCGAGATGGTGCAGCCTCCCCGAGCGCGAGCCCTGCTGGACCGCTACGGGCCTGGCTCGAGCGATGCCGGTACCCGCGCGCTCGTCCGGCTCATGTCGGTGGCCACCGACATCGCCGAGCCCGACCTCCTGGTCTTCGCCGACGACCCTGACCGGCAGGTCGCGATGCTCGCCCTGCAGTGGGCCAGCCACGGGCTGGAGAACAACGGCGACCCCGAGGCCGCCGCGGCGGCCACCCTGCGCGCCATCGCCCTCTGGCGCGAGGAGGACGGGGTCTGGACCAACGCCCTCCAGCACACCCAGCTCGCCGGGCTCTACGCCCAGCTCGGGCGGATCGAGGAGGCCACCCGGCACGCCGACGCCGGGCTCTCGGTCCTCGACGCGCTCGAGGCCGACGACGACGCCATCCAGCTGCGAGCGGTGCTCGCCTACGCCGCCATCCTCGACGGACGCCTCGACGACGCCCAGCGGTTCCTCGACGAGATGACCGCGCGCCGGGCGACCGGCATGTGGGGCGGCACGATCGTCGTCCCCGCCACCCGGGCCGAGCTGGCCCTCGCGCGCGGCGAGACCGACCGCGGGCTCGAGCTCTTCGACGAGGCCGTCGCCCACGTCCGGGTGCTCCGGTTCCCCGGGTTCGTCCTCGACGAGGGCTTCGAGCCCTGGACGCTCTTCGCCGAGAGCGCGGCGATCGCCGCGCAGGCCCGGCACGGCACCGCGCCGGGAGGCGACGACCTGCACCGGACCCTGCTCGCCAAGGCCGTGCGCGCGCTGGACCCCGGCCGCGGCCGCTTCGACTACCCCGTGGTCGGCTGCGTGCTGTTCGGGCTGGGGGCGTGGGCCCTGCTGCGCGAGGACGCCGCCGCCGAGGGCATCGAGCTGGTGGCCCTCGCGGAGCGGTTCGCCTACAGCCGCTACGCCCCGTCGATGGCGTGGGAGCCGATGGCCGCCTCGGCCGAGACGATCGCGCCCGGCGAGCTCGGGCGCGTGCTGGCTTCCTACGACGGACGCCGCGGCGCGGACGTCCTCGAGGACGCCCGCGCCGCGGTCGCTGCCCTGCAGCGGTGACCTACATCTTCCGGGAGTAGCTCCGCACGGCCAGCGGCGCGAACACCGCGACGACGATGGCGCAGCCGAGCAGCGCGAAGCCGACCTCGGCCGTCACCTGCCCGTCGTTCATCAGGTCGCGGACGGCGGAGACGACGTGGCTGACCGGGTTGACCTTGACGAACGCCGCGAGCCAGCCCGGCAGGGTGCTGGACGGGACGAACGCGTTGGACAGGAACGTCAGCGGGAACATGATCATCATCGAGATGCCCTGCACGCTCTGGGCGGTGCGGGCCACGGTGCCGAGCCAGGTGAAGATCCAGGCCAGCGACCAGCCAGCGGCGATGGTGAGCAGGATGCCGCCCAGGGTGCCGAGGACGCCGCCGCCGGGGCGGAAGCCCATGGCGATGCCGGTGGCGACGGTCAGCACGGCCGCGGTGGCGTAGCGGAGCAGGTCGGCGACCATCGGTCCGGCCAGCGGAGCGATCCGGGCGATCGGCAGCGACTTGAACCGGTCGAAGACGCCCTTGTCCATGTCCTCGCGCAGCTGGATCCCGGTGGCCATGCACGCCGTGAGCGCGGTCTGGGCCAGGATGCCCGGGATGATGATCGGGAGATAGCTGGCCACGTCGCCGGAGATCGCGCCGCCGAAGATGTAGGCGAACATCGCGGTGAAGAGCAGCGGCTGGATCGTGACGTCGAAGAACTGCTCCGGGTTGCGGCGCATCTTCTTGGTCGCCCGCCAGGCCATGGCGAAGGTCTGGGTCAGGGTGTCGCGCAGCGAGACGTGCGGGGCGAGGTCGCGGGTCGGGTGGGCGACGCGGTCGTGGTCGACGGTCGGGGCGAGCATGGTCGTCATCAGGAGGCTTCCTTGATCTCGGCGGAGTCGGAGGTCGAGTCGTCGGTGCCGTGGCCGGTGAGGGCGAGGAACACCTCGTCGAGGGTGGGCTTGGCGACGCTGACCGAGGCGACCGAGAGGCGGGCCTCGCGCAGCGCGATGAGGACGTCGGCGGCACGGTCGGCGTCGGGGAGGGCGACGTTGAGCCCACCCGACTCGGGGGTGAGGACGGGCTCCTCGCCGAGGATCCGGCGTACGACGTCCGCGGCGTCGGCGATCCGCTCGCGGTCGGCGAGGCGCAGCTGGAGGGTCGAGGTGCCGACCGACGACTTGAGCTCGTCGGGCGTGCCCTCGGCGACCGTGCGGCCGCGGTCGATGACCGCGATCCGGTCGGCGAGCTGGTCGGCCTCGTCGAGGTACTGGGTGGTGAGCAGCACGGTGCAGCCGTCGGCGACCAGGGTGCGGATGGTGTCCCACATCTGGCCGCGGGTGCGCGGGTCGAGGCCGGTGGTCGGCTCGTCGAGGAAGATGAGCGGCGGGCGGCTGATGAGGCTGGCGGCCAGGTCGAGCCGGCGGCGCATGCCGCCGGAGAACTGCGAGATCGGCCGGTTCGCGGCCTCCTCGAGCCCGAAGCTGCCGAGCAGCTCCGCGGCCGTCGCCTTGGCGCGCTTGGAGGAGAGGCCCTGGAGGCGGCCGAAGAGCCAGAGGTTCTCGCGGGCGGTGAGGTTCTCGTCGACCGACGCGTACTGGCCGGTGACGCCGACGAGCTGACGGATCTCGTGGGCCCGGGTCGCGACGTCGACGCCGAAGATCTCGGCCCGGCCGCCGTCGATCGGCAGCAGGGTGGCGAGCATCCGGATCATCGTGGTCTTGCCGGCGCCGTTGGGGCCGAGCACGCCGAAGACCTCGCCGCGGCGGACCTCGAGGTCGACGCCGTCCACGGCGCGGAAGTCGCCGAAGGTCTTGACCAGGCCGTGCGCGGAGACCGCGAGGTCGGGCCCCGGAGCGGTGGGGTGGGTGTGGATGTCCATGTCCGCACTCTGTGGCCCAGCGGTTTCACATCGCCTTCACGCCGCTTTCACGCCGACCCGTCGCGTGGACGCGACGGGTCACCGTGCCGGGCGGGCCGGTGTCGGCGGGGAGTCAGTCCAGGGGAGGGCTGAGGGCGGCCATCAGCTCGGCGTGGGCCGCCGGGTCGCCGGAGACCTCGATGCCGTCGGCGGGCCGCCGCTTCCACCACGTGGCGTCGAGGTCGGCGGCGGTGCCGCTCACCACGGCCGACGGCTCGGTGCCGGGGTCGTCGACCACCACGAGGTGCGGGCCGTCGTAGTTCTTGCCCGACTCGGGGTCGGTGCCGAGGAAGGTGCAGGGCTGGACCCACAGGGCGTGGCCGGTGTCGGTGAGGTCGATGCGCACGTGGTGGGTGCCCGGCTCGATCCGGCCCCAGGCCGGCGCCGCGCCGCCGTACATCACCTCGAGGAGCTCGGCGACGCCGTCGGCCGCGAGCGCGGGGTCGAGCGGCGTCACGGTGTCGGGGCCGGCGGTCTGCTCGGCGTCGAGCCGGTGCACCAGCGCCTCGTGGGCCTGGCGCCGGAAGGTGAACCCGACGGTCCGGCCGTCCGGCACGTGGTCGGCCCACGACCAGGCGGGCTCGGCGGGATCGGCGCCGGCCAGCGCGTCGACCAGTCCGGCGGACAGCTCGGCGTACTGGTCGAGCAGGCCCCCGTAGGAGTCGGCGCGGGCCGGTCGTCGCTCGTCGTCGGGTGGTCCTTCGGGGCGGCGCATCATCGCGTCGCTCCAGAACCACTGCACCCCTGCGAGGTGCCAGACCAGCTCTGCGGCGTCCCAGTCGGGGCAGGCAGGCACCCGCGCCCCGGGGTCGCAGGCTGAGAGCACCGCGTGGAACCGGGCCGACTCGGAGCGGATACGGTCGAGGTAGGTAGCGGCGTCGAGGCGCGTGTCGAGACTCATGACCGGCACGCTAGGGGCAGACCAGGACCGTTGGCGTCCGGTTATCGAGGCCCTATTGTGCATGATCATTCGGTCTCTTGTATGGTCATGCACATGACGACGACGTCCTCCACCCGACCCCGCGTGGGTGTCGCCGGCGCCAGCGGCTACGCCGGCGGTGAGGCCCTGCGCCTCCTCCTCGGCCACCCGGGGGTCGAGATCGGCGCCCTCACGGCGGGGTCCAACGCGGGCGAGGCGCTCGGCTCGCTCCAACCCCACCTGGTGCCGCTGGCCGACCGCATCCTCGAGACCACCGACGCCGCGACCCTCGCTGGGCACGACGTCGTGATCCTGGCGCTGCCCCACGGGCAGTCCGCGGCCCTGGCCCGCGAGCTCGGCGACGACGTGCTCGTCATCGACTGCGGCGCCGACTTCCGGCTCGGCGACGCCGCCGTGTGGGAGCAGTTCTACGGCGGCGACCACGCCGGCACCTGGCCCTACGGGCTGCCCGAGCTGCTCCACCCCGACGGCACCCGCCAGCGCGAGCTGCTGCGCGACGCGCGACGCGTCGCCGTACCCGGCTGCTACCCGACCGTCAGCACCCTCACCCTGGCCCCCGCCCTCGCGGCCGGGCTCGTCGATCCCGACGTCGTCGTCGTCGCGGCCTCCGGCACCAGCGGCGCCGGCAAGGCCGCCAAGCCCCACCTGCTCGGCAGCGAGACCATGGGCAACGCCAGCGCCTACGGCGTCGGCGGCGTGCACCGGCACACCCCCGAGATCCACCAGAACCTCGCCCCCCTCGCCAGCGCCGACGGCGGCACGCTCCGGGTCAGCTTCACGCCGCTCCTCGTGCCGATGGCGCGCGGGATCCTCGCCACCTGCAGCGCCCCGCTCCGTGAGGGCGTGACCGCCGACGACGCCTACGCCGCCTACACCAAGGCCTACGCGGACGAGCCGTTCGTGCACGTCCTGCCGCCCGGGCAGTGGCCCCAGACCCAGTCCGTGCTCGGCTCCAACGCCGTCCACGTGCAGGTGACCGTCGACGAGACCGCCGGGCGGCTCGTCGCCGTCGGCGCCGTCGACAACCTCGCCAAGGGCACCGCCGGCGCCGCCGTGCAGTGCCTCAACCTCGCCCTCGGTCTCGACGAGACCCTGGGCCTCTCGACCGTAGGACTCGCCCCATGAGCACCATCCACCAGTTCCCCGAGAAGCTCGCCGTCCTCAAGCTCGCCTCCGGCGCGGAGGTGCCGGCCTGGGCCGAGTCGTCCTCCTTGTTCTCGGTCACCGCCACCGCCGGTGAGACCTCGCTCGTCTGCGCCGGCCGGTCCGTGCCGACCAAGATCCCCGGCGACCGCGGCCTCATCGGCTTCACGCTGGTCGGCGAGGTGGGCTCCCGGGTTCCCAGTCCGGCCGGCGTCCTGGTCGAGCTGCTCACCCCGCTCGCCGAGGAGGGCATCGCGGTCCACACGATCACCACCTTCTCCACCGTCTGGGTCCTGGTGCCGGTCACCGAGGTCGAGCGCGCGACGGAGGCCTGGCGACGACGGGGCCACACCGTCGCCCCCGCCCCCGTCGCCTAGCCCGTCCAGACCCACGCAGGAGAACCACCATGAGCGTCACGCAACCCGCAGGTTTCACCGCGTCCGGCGTCGCCGCCGGCCTCAAGTCCACCGGCGCCGCCGACGTCGCCCTCGTCGTCAACCAGGGCCCGACCTTCGACTCGGCGTCCGTCTTCACCGCCAACCGCTGCCTCGCCAACCCGGTCCTGTGGAGCAAGGAGGTCGTCAAGGACGGCGTCGTGCGCGCGGTCTTCCTCAACTCCGGCGGCGCCAACTGCTACACCGGCCCCGACGGCTTCCAGACGACCCACGCCGTCGCCGAGCGCGTCGCCGAGCGGGTCGGCGTCGCCGCCATCGACGTCGTCGTCTGCTCGACCGGACTGATCGGACTGACCAACCCGCGCGACAAGGTCCTCGCCGGGGTCGACGCCGCCCATGCCGCCCTCGCCGACGAGGCGGGCGGCGGAGGTGACGCCGCTGCCCACGCGATCATGACCACCGACTCGGTCAGCAAGCAGGCCGTCGTCGAGGGAGCCGGGTGGAGCATCGGCGGCATGGCCAAGGGCGCGGGCATGCTCGCCCCCGCGCTCGCCACCATGCTGGTCGTCATCACCACCGACGCCGTCGTGCCCGCCGCCGACCTCGACACGGCGCTGCGCGCCGCGACCCGGGTCAGCTTCGACCGGCTCGACTCCGACGGCTGCATGTCGACCAACGACACCGTCACCGTGATGGCCAGCGGGGCCAGCGGCATCACGCCGTCACTGCCCGACTTCACCGACGCGCTCACCCAGATGTGCACCGACCTCGCGATGCAGCTGCTCCACGACGCCGAGGGCGCCGACCACGAGATCGCCATCACCACCCTCAACGCCGCCAGCGAGGACGACGCCGTCGAGGTCGGGCGCAGCGTCGCCCGCAGCAACCTCTTCAAGGCTGCCGTCTTCGGCAAGGACCCCAACTGGGGCCGCGTCCTCGCCTCCATCGGCACCACGGCCGCCGCGTTCGACCCCGCCGACCTCGACGTCGCCATCAACGGCGTCTGGGTCTGCCGCGAGTCCACCCCCGCCGAGGACCCCACCCTCGTCGACCTCGCCCCGCGCGAGGTCACCGTCACGATCGACCTGAAGTCCGGCACCGACCGCGCCACGGTCTGGACCAACGACCTCACCCACGCCTACGTCCACGAGAACAGCGCCTACTCCTCATGACCGACACCACGCCCGACACCTCGAACCCCTCGAACCCGCACCACGACCCCAGCAAGCCCGACCCCGCCAAGGCCCGCGTGCTCGCCGACGCCCTGCCGTGGCTGAAGCGCTACCACGGCAAGGTCGTCGTGGTGAAGTACGGCGGCAACGCCATGACCGACGACGCCCTCAAGCGTGCGTTCGCCGAGGACGTCGTGTTCCTCCGGCTGGCCGGGTTCAAGCCCGTCGTCGTCCACGGTGGCGGCCCGCAGATCTCGGCCATGCTCGACCAGCTCGGCATCGAGTCGGAGTTCCGCGGCGGCCTGCGGGTCACCACACCCGAGGCGATGGAGGTCGTCCGGATGGTGCTCGTCGGTAAGGTCCAGCGCGACCTCGTCGGCCTCATCAACGACCACGGCCCCCTCGCGGTCGGGCTCTCCGGTGAGGACGCCGGCCTGTTCACCGCCACCCAGACCAACACGATCGTGGATGGTGAGGAGGTCGACCTCGGCCTCGTCGGCGAGGTCACCAAGGTCCGGCCCGAAGCGGTCCTCGACATCATCGAGGCCGGCCGCATCCCGGTGGTCTCCAGCGTCGCTCCCGACGCCGACGGCGTGATCCACAACGTCAACGCCGACTCGGCGGCTGCGGCGCTCGCCATCGCGCTGGGTGCCGAGAAGCTGCTCGTGCTCACCGACGTCGAGGGCCTGTTCCTCGACTGGCCCAGCTCCGAGGACGTGATCGGCGAGATCAGCCCGGAGTCGCTCGAGGAGATCCTCCCCGACCTCGCCAGCGGCATGGTGCCCAAGATGAAGGCCTGCCTCCAGGCCGTCCAGGGCGGCGTGCCCCGCGCCACGGTCGTCGACGGCCGCGAGCTGCACGCGGTCCTGCTCGAGCTGTTCACCCAGGAGGGCGTCGGCACCCAGGTGCTGCCCGGGGTCGAGACCAAGACCCGGAAGGCGAGGGACGCCGGCCATGTCTGATCCCACCCATCAGGAGCGCTACGCGGCTTCGCTGATGAACACCTTCGGCCCGCCCAAGCTCACGCTGGCCCGCGGCCGGGGCGCCCACGTCTGGGACACCGACGGCAAGGAGTACGTCGACCTCCTCGGCGGCATCGCCGTCAACGCCCTCGGCCACGCCCACCCCGCGCTCGTGGCGGCCGTGACCGATCAGCTGTCGACGCTCGGCCACATCTCCAACTTCTTCGCGTCCGAGCCCCAGATCGCGCTCGCCGAGCGGCTCCTCGACCTCGCCGGCCACGGTCCCGGCAAGGTGTTCCTCACCAACTCGGGCACCGAGGCCGTCGAGGCGGCGTTCAAGCTCACCCGCCGCACCGGCCGCACCCACGTCGTCGCGGCCGAGGGCGGCTTCCACGGCCGCACGATGGGTGCGTTGGCGCTGACCTCCAAGGAGGCCTACCGGACGCCCTTCGAGCCGTTGCCCGGTGACGTCACCTTCGTGCCCTACGGCGACGCGGACGCGCTGGCTGCTGCCGTCACCGACGCGACCGCCGCCGTGCTCCTCGAGCCGATCCAGGGCGAGGCCGGGGTCGTCGTCCCGCCCGAGGGCTACCTCGCCGCCGCCCGCGCGATCACCACCGAGCACGGAGCACTGCTCTGGCTCGACGAGATCCAGACCGGCATGGGTCGTACGGGCCTGTGGCTCGAGCACCACCGCAGCGGCGTGACCCCCGACGTCGTCACCCTCGCCAAGGGGCTCGCTGGCGGCTTCCCGATCGGTGCGTGCGTCGCCCTCGGCGCGGTTGGCGACCTGCTCCAGCCCGGCAACCACGGGAGCACCTTCGGGGGCAACCCCGTTGCCAGCGCCGCCGCGCTCGCCGTCCTCGACACCATCGACGCCGAGGGCCTGCTCGAGCACGTCACCGTGCTGGGGCAGAAGCTCCGCGACGGCCTGCTCGCCGACCCTCGGGTCACCGAGGTGCGCGGGCAGGGCCTGCTCGTCGGGCTCGACCTCGCCGCCGAGGCCTCCGCCGACGTCACGGCCGCCGCCCTGGAAGCAGGGTTCATCGTCAACAACCCGACCCCGTCACGCATCCGGCTGGCGCCGCCGCTGGTGCTCACCACCGACGACGTCGACGCCTTCCTCGCCGCCTGGCCGACGATCCTCGACGAGGCGATGGGGGAGTCATCATGACGCTCCGCCACTTCCTGCGCGACGACGACCTCAGCCCCGCGGAGCAGACGCGCCTGCTCGACCTGGCCGACGAGCTCAAGCGCTCGCCCTTCTCCCGGCGCCCGCTCGAGGGTCCGAGGTCGGTCGCGATGATCTTCGACAAGCCCACCCTGCGCACGCAGGTGTCGTTCGGCGCCGGCATCGCCGAGCTCGGCGGCAACCCGATGCTCGTCGAGGGACGGCTCGCCGGCATCGGGGTGCGCGAGTCGGTCGAGGACGTCGCCCGCGTGCTGGCGCGTCAGGTCTCGGTCGTGGTGTGGCGCACGTTCTTCCAGGCCGACCTCGACACCATGGCCGCCCACGCCGGTGTCCCGGTCGTCAACGCGCTCACCGACGACTTCCACCCCTGCCAGCTCGTCGCCGACCTGCTCACGGTCCGCGAGCACAAGGGCTCGCTCTTCGGGCTGACCGTGGCGTTCGTCGGTGACGGAGCCTGCAACATGGGGAACTCGTGGCTGCTGGCGGGCACCACCGCCGGCATGCACGTCCGTGTCGCTGCTCCATCGGGCTTCCTCCCCTCGGAGGCGATGATGCAGCGGGCCACCGACATCGCCGCCGAGACCGGTGGGTCCGCCACGTCCTACGACGAGCCGGAGAAGGCCGTCGCCGGTGCCGACGTCGTCGTGACGGACACCTGGATCTCGATGGGCAAGGAGACCGAGGAGGCCGCCCGGGCGGAGGTCTTCGCGCCCTACTCGCTCACCCCCGAGCTGATGGCCCTCGCCCGGCCCGACGCGATCGCGATGCACTGCCTGCCGGCCTACCGCGGCAAGGAGATCGCGGCCGAGGTGATCGACGGGCCGCAGAGCGTGGTCTGGGACGAGGCCGAGAACCGTCGTCACGCGCAGAAGGCCGTCCTGGCGTTCCTGCTCGAGGAGTCGAAATGACGACAGCCGGCTCGACCAACGGGACGCGGATGCCCGTCACCAAGAACGCGCGCCACCAGCGCATCGTCGAGCTGGTGACCCACCACGAGGTGCACTCGCAGACCGAGCTGGCCGACCTGCTCGCCGACGAGGGTCTGCGCGTCACCCAGGCCACGCTCTCCCGCGACCTCGTCGAGCTCGACGCTCTCAAGGTCCGTTCTGCGAGCGGCGCTCTCGTCTATGCCGTCCCGGGCGAGGGCGGCGACCGCCGCCTGCAGTCGAACGAGACGGCGGCGGCCGTGCAGCGGCTCAGCCGACTGTGCGGCGAGCTCCTCGTCAGTGCCGAGGCGAGCGCCAACCTCGTCGTCCTCCGCACCCCGCCGGGCGGCGCCCAATACCTCGCCTCGGCGTTCGACAAGGCCGAGGTGCCCGACATCCTCGGCACCATCGCCGGCGACGACACCGTGCTCGTCATCGCCCGCGACCCCGCCGGCGGCGACGCGCTCGCCCGTCGCTTCCTCGCCCTCGCCGGCTCCACCCACGACTCCCACCCCGACAAGGAACTCTGATGTCCAAGGTCCTCACGTCCCTCCCCGTCGGCGAGCGCGTCGGCATCGCCTTCTCCGGCGGCCTCGACACCTCGGTCGCCGTGGCCTGGATGCGCGCCAAGGGCGCCATCCCGTGCACCTACACCGCCGACATCGGCCAGTACGACGAGCCTGACATCGCCGGCGTACGCGGGCGCGCGCTCGAGTACGGCGCCGAGCTGGCCCGCCACGTCGACATCAAGCCCCAGCTCGTCGAGGAGGGCCTCGCCGCGCTGGCGTGCGGTGCCTTCCACGTCCGCTCCGGCGGCCGCACCTACTTCAACACCACGCCCCTGGGTCGCGCCGTCACTGGCACGCTGCTGGTCCGCGCCATGCACGCCGACGGCGTCGACATCTGGGGCGACGGCTCGACGTTCAAGGGCAACGACATCGAGCGGTTCTACCGCTACGGCCTGCTGGCCAACCCCGAGCTGCGCATCTACAAGCCGTGGCTCGACGCCGACTTCGTCCACGAGCTCGGCGGCCGTGCCGAGATGAGCCAGTGGCTCGTGGAGCAGGGCCTGCCCTACCGCGACAGCACCGAGAAGGCCTACTCGACCGACGCCAACATCTGGGGCGCCACCCACGAGGCCAAGACCCTCGAGCACCTCGACGTGTCGCTGGAGTCGGTCGAGCCGATCATGGGCGTGAAGTTCTGGGACCCCGCCGTGACGATCGACACCGAGGACGTCACCATCGCCTTCGAGCGCGGCCGCCCGGTCTCGATCGACGGCAAGCCGTTCGACGACGCGGTCGAGCTGGTCCACCAGGCCAACGCGATCGGCGGCCGTCACGGGCTCGGCATGTGCGACCAGATCGAGAACCGCATCATCGAGGCCAAGTCGCGCGGCATCTACGAGGCCCCCGGCATGGCGCTGCTCTGGATCGCCTACGAGCGGCTGCTCAACGCGATCCACAACGAGGACACCATCGCCAGCTACCACGCCGAGGGACGCCGCCTCGGCCGGCTGCTCTACGAGGGTCGCTGGCTCGACCCGCAGGCGCTGATGATCCGCGAGTCCATCCAGCGGTGGATCGCCTCCGTCGTCACCGGCGAGGTGACGATCCGGCTGCGTCGCGGCGAGGACTACACGGTCCTGCGCACCGACGGGCCGGCGTTCTCCTACCACCCCGACAAGCTCTCGATGGAGCGCACCGACAACGCCGCGTTCGGTCCGACCGACCGCATCGGCCAGCTCACGATGCGCAACCTCGACATCGCCGACTCCCGCGCCAAGCTCGAGCTCTACGCCGAGCAGCCCCTCGAGCAGGGCCAGGTGCTCGTCGAGAACGGCACCCTGTTCGGCGAGATCGAGCAGGGCGGCTCCGCTCGCATCTCCCGCAACCCGCGGGGCGACGACGAGATGAGCGACGAGGCCCTCGACGCGGCGGCGATGGAGTTCGGCACCGACTGATGGCGACCCACCGCGTGACGGCGCGGGTGCTCCCGGTGAGTCCCGACGGCGCCGTGCTCCTGCTGCGCGAGCAGGACCCCGCCCGCCGCGGCGAGATCTACTGGGCGAGCGTCGGGGGCGCCGTCGACCCGGGGGAGTCACTGAGGGAGACCGCCGTGCGTGAGCTGCTCGAGGAGACCGGCATCGTCGTGCCCCCCGACGACCTGGTCGGTCCGGTGCACCAGCTGGTCGACCCGTTCTCCTGGGGCGGCGTCGCCTACGTCGGCGACTCGACCTACTTCGCCGTACGTGTCCCGCGCGACGCCCGGGTGACCTTCGACCGGCTGGAGCCGGAGGAGATCGGCAACCTGCTGGGAGCTGACTGGTGGCGCCCGGAGGACCTGCCGGACGAGGTCGCCGTCCGGCCGTCGGGCCTGCGCGACATCATGAGGGCAGCAGTGGCGGCCATCCCGCCGTCTCGTCACGGAGGAGAGCAGTGAGCACCAACGAAGGCATGCTCTGGGGCGGCCGCTTCGCCGCGGGACCGTCCCCGGAGCTCGAGGCGCTCTCCCGGTCGACCCACTTCGACTGGCGGCTCGCGCTCTACGACATCGCGGGGTCGCACGCCCACGCCAAGGCGCTCGGCGCCGCGGGCTACCTCACGCCTGACGACGAGGCCGAGATCCACCGGGGCCTCGACGTGCTCGCCGCGCGCTGGACCAGTGGTGAGCTGAGGCCGAGCCCCTCCGACGAGGACGTGCACGGCGCGCTCGAGCGGCTGCTCCTCGACGAGGTGGGTGTCGACGTCGGAGGACGGCTCCGCGCGGGCCGCAGCCGCAACGACCAGATCGCGACGCTGTTCCGGATGTATCTCCGTGACCACCTGCGTCCCGTGGCCCGCGGGGTCCTCGACCTCGTCGACGCCCTCGTGGCGCAGGCCCAGGCACACGGTGACGCCGTGATGCCGGGGCGCACCCACCTGCAGCACGCCCAGCCGGTGCTGCTCGCGCACCACCTGCTCGCCCATGCCCAGCCGTTGCTGCGCGACGTCGACCGGCTGCTCGACTGGGACCGTCGCGTCGCCGGCGACTCGCCTTACGGGAGCGGTGCTCTCGCGGGCCAGACGCTCGGCCTCGACCCCACGCTGGTGGCCGTCGAGCTCGGCTTCACCGGTTCCTCGGCCAACTCGATCGACGGTACGTCGGCCCGTGACTTCGTCTCGGAGTTCGCCTTCGTCTGCGCGCAGGTCGGCATCGACGTCAGCCGGATCGCCGAGGAGGTCATCCTCTGGTCCACCCGGGAGTTCGGCTTCGTGCGGTTGCACGACTCCTGGTCGACGGGGTCGAGCATCATGCCGCAGAAGAAGAACCCGGACATCGCCGAGCTGGCTCGCGGCAAGGCGGGCCGGCTGGTCGGCAACCTGACGGGCTTGCTCACCACGCTCAAGGCGCTGCCCCTGGCCTACAACCGCGACCTCCAGGAGGACAAGGAACCCGTCTTCGACTCCGTGGACACCCTCGAGGTGCTGCTGCCGGCGTTCGCAGGGATGGTCGCGACGCTCGGGTTCGACACCGACCGGATGGCCGAGCTCGCCCCTCAGGGCTTCTCGCTGGCCACCGACGTCGCCGAGTGGCTCGTCCGTGAGGGCGTGCCGTTCCGCGTCGCGCACGAGGTCGCCGGCGCCTGCGTGCAGCGTTGCGAGGAGCTCGGCGTCGAGCTCGACGAGCTCACCGACGAGCAGTACGCCGAGATCTCTCCCCACCTGCGTCCAGAAGTGAGAGCAGTGCTCACGGTGGCGGGATCGGTGGCGGCTCGCGACGGGCGTGGCGGCACCGCACCGGTGCGGGTGCGCGAGCAGCTTGCCGACGTGCAGGACCGCGTGGCGTCGTACCGTGACCGACTGGCCTGAGCTCCGGGGTCCCGTCCAGGACGTCGCCCCACGGCTCCTCGGCTCCGTGCTGAGCAGGGGCGGCGTAGCGGTGCGCATCACCGAGGTCGAGGCGTACGCCGGCCCCGACGACCCCGGATCCCACGCCTACCGGGGACCGACGCGCCGCAACGCGGTCATGTTCGGACCGGCCGGTCGGCTCTACTGCTACTTCACCTACGGCATGCACGTCTGCGCCAACGTGGTGGTGGGGGAGGAGGGCGATCCCTCCGCGGTGCTGCTCCGCGCGGGTGAGGTCGTCGCTGGCGTGGAGGTCGCCCGTGGGCGTCGGCCCTCCGTCGCCGACCGGGCCCTGGCTCGCGGACCTGCGTGCCTGTGCCGGGCCCTCGGCGTGACCCTCCAGGACGACGGGACCGACCTCTCGGACGGCGTCCTCCGCCTCGAGCTGGGAGCGCTCGAACCGTCCGTGAGCACTGGCCCGCGCACCGGCCTGCGCCTCGCACCGGACCGCCCGTGGCGGTTCTGGCTGCCCGGAGAACCCTCGGTCTCGGCGTACCGCAGGCACCCCAAGGCGGCCGCCGAAGGACCCGATTTGGTGTCCGGCGAGGACGTGCCCTAACGTTTCGCTTCGTCGCGGTGAGCGACTCCCACTCGGGGCCAAGAGGCCCGAACACGGTGGGCGTCTGCATGCCCGGCACCGGCTCTGGTAGCCGCCCAGCTCCTCGAGTTGACGCGGACGACACAGAACGGTAATGTTTCTGAGGTTGCGCCAGATCGGGTCCGAAAGGATCTTGAGGGCGCATGCGTCTGATGTTTGAGAACTCAACAGTGTGTCATAGTCGACGAATTAGTTTGATGCTCGTCAATTGTTTATTGGCTGGGTATGGTTTTTTTCGGCAATGATTCTGGCGATAGCTAGTAATCGTTTATTGTCGGGAGTGAA
>NZ_JAURVJ010000018.1 GCF_030655615.1 Nocardioides sp. | reverse complement strand
GCACCGCCGCCCCGGCGAGCGAGCCCGACCCGAACGAGGGCCCACCCGGCGAGCCGGCCGACGGTACGCCGACCGGTGCGGTCGACCCGCCGGCGCCGCTCGAGACCGGCCCGGGGCCCTGGGGCACGCCGATCGCGTCGTCGTCATCGTCGTCGGGGTCAGCAAGGTCGATCGGCGGCTGCGGGGGCGGCGTGGACGGCCACCACTCGGGCGGCCGGACCACCACGGGACCGGGCGCAGAGGTGTCGATCGGGACCCGCGGGTCCTCGCCGCGACGGATGCTCCGCATCACCGCGATGCCGTGGCGGAGGGCGTCCTCCTGGCTGTCGGCGGTCAGGCGCGCCCCCTCCTCGCGCCACACCACGTGGTTGCCGTCGCCGGGGTGGTCGCGGTCGAGCTTGCGCTTGCGTTCCTGGCTGACCAGCGTCGCGTCGGCGACCTGGGCCAGCGCGTCGGAGCCGCGCCGCAGGTCGCGGGCCTTGACCCGCAGGACGTCGGACGCCCTGGCCATCGCCACGGCCATGGTCGGCCCGGTCTGGCCGCCGATCTCGGACTGGCGGGCGGCGATCGAGTCGATCCGGTTGGCGGCGTCCTCGAGGATCGCGGCGCAGCGCATCCACTCGTCGGCGTGCCGCAGGATCCGGCGGGGGTGGGCGTTCTCGACGAGGGCGACCATCCGCCCCTCCTGGTGGCCGCTCACGGCGCCACGTCCCCGAGCCGGGCCTGGACGGTCGCGAGCTGCTCGACGGTGGCGGCCTCGACCTGGCGCACGCCGTCGCGGAACTCGCTCAACGAGCTGTGGTGCTGCGCCAGCGCGGTGGTGGCCAGGTCGAGCGCCTCGTAGACCCGGGCCTGCGCGCGCAGGGTGTGCCGCGCCATCCGCTCGCCCTCGCGCTCGTTGCCGAAGACGTCGGGGTCGATCCACCGGGGAGCGCCCTCGGCCACGGCCCGGGCGGCCTCGTCGATCACCTCGAGCACCTGCGCGACGAAGGACTCCTGCAGCTGCAGGTCGTCGAGCGCAGCCAGCGCCTCGCTGTTGTCGGCGGGCACCAGGAGCTGGGACGGGAACTCGGTCGGGACCTGGGTCGAGGTCTGGGTCGGGACCTGGGTCGGGACCTGGGTCGGGATCTGGGGCGGTACGGCGTCGGGCTGGCCCATGGCGTGCTCCTCGGGTCTCGGGCGAACAGGGCCCGCTTACCCGCCGGCGTACCCCACAAACGGCGGGCGCGGCAGCGGTACGCCTGGCCGGGCCCTGTGAGCGACCTGAGAACCGACTGAAGTTCCGGGGTGCCGGAGCATCGTCCGGTGGCCCACCGGGCACTATGACGCCATGAGGACAACGGGGCGCTGGGCGCCGATGCTGGTCGTCCCGGCGATGGCGATGGCGCTGGCCGGGTGCAGCGGCGACGACGACGACAAGGACGGCGACGCCAAGGCGGGCGCGGCGACCGACACCGCCACGGCCACCGAGACGGCGACGGCCACCACCACGTCGCCCCCCGACCTCCCGGTCCCGCCCACCGTGGGTCAGTCCCAGGGTGGCGTGGAAGACGTGGAGTGGGACCAGAGCGCGTGCGAGACGTCGCCGGGCGAGCAGACCGTCACCGGCACGCTGACCAACCCGACCAGGAAGGCCGCCGGCTACCTCGTCACGATCAGCTGGACCAACGCGACCTCCGACACGCTCGGCCTCGGCTACACGATCGTCCGGGACGCCAAGCCCGACCAGGAGGTCGAGTGGGAGGTCAAGGCCGACGTCGGCGAGGGTGCCGTGCAGTGTGTCATCAACGTCCAGCGCGGTGTGATCAAGAAGTAGCCGCTCCGACACACTCCTGCGGCAGACTGACGGCGTGACGCTCCAGGTCGTGGCCCACCGCGGAGCCAGCCACGAGAACGCCGAGCACACGCTCGGCGCCTACCTGGCGGCGCTGGAGGCCGGGGCCGACGGTCTCGAGTGCGACGTCCGGCTCACCGCCGACGGCCACCTCGTCTGCGTCCACGACCGCGACCTGCGGCGTACGGCGCAGCAGCGCGGCCTCGTCTCGACGATGGACCTCGCCGACCTCAACGAGCTCGACTTCGCGGCGTGGAAGAACCCCTGGGGCGAGCTCGACGACGAGGCGCCCGACCGCTACGAGGAGCTCGACGGGGTGCTGACCCTGCGCAAGCTGCTCGAGACCGTCGCCGACTACGACCGCCGGGTCGAGGTCGCGATCGAGACCAAGCACCCGACGCGGTTCGGCGGCCTCGTCGAGCGTCGGCTCGTCGAGATGCTCGGCGACTTCGGCTGGGACCAGCCGGGCTCGCCGGTGCGGGTGATGAGCTTCTCGTTCACCGCGCTGCAGCGCGTCGAGCGGATGGCGCCGGGCGTGCAGCTGGTGCAGCTGGTCGACAAGCTGCAGTACTGGTCGATGCTGCGCCGCGTCATCGGCCCCGACTGGCTGGTCGGGCCGGGCATCGAGCTGCTGCGTGAGCACCCCAAGCTGGCCCGCCGGATCACGGCCTCGGGACGCACGATGCACGTGTGGACCGTCAACAGCGACCGCGACCTCAAGATCTGCCTCGACGCCGGGGTCAAGGCCGTGATCACCGACCGCCCGGCCTACGTGCTGGAGCAGCTCGGTCGGTAGGTTGCCCGCATGGCGAAGAAGTCCCGTACGAAGGCCCGCGAGGCCGCTCCCGTCGCCGACGGCGAGGTCGGTCCCAAGCAGCCCTGTCCCTGTGGGTCCGGCAAGCGCTACAAGGCCTGCCACGGCGCGCCCGGCGGCGGCGACGTCTTCGTGGCCCGCCCCTTCGAGGGCCTGCCCGGCGAGTGCGACATCGTCGCGCTCCGCGAGCTCGTCCCGGCCGGTACGGCGCCGCTGACGGTCAAGGGGGCCGAGGACCGCACCGTCCAGCTCTGCACGCTGCTGCCCGGCGCCTCGCCGGCCATGTCCCGCGAGAGCGGCCAGGTGTGGATCGGCCTGCAGGTCCAGCACGCCTTCGGTGACCCGTCGCGTGACCTCGCCGCCGTGCTCGAGCTGGCGCTCGCAGCCGAGGAGCCCGGCGTCATCGGCCTGACCACCCCGCCCGGCCCCGGCGCCCGGCTGCAGGATCTCGTCACCAACGACACCCTCGACGTCACCGTCCACGACGGCTTCGACTTCTGGCTCGCCGACGTCGAGGAGCGCGAGGAGCTCGCCGACGCGATGGCCCAGGCCAACGAGGGCGCGACCCCCACGTCGCGGCTCACGTCGGTCGAGGCGGCGTACTGGACCGACGTCGGCACCAAGGAGCACCTGCGCTGGGTGATGCCCGAGCCCGAGGACGCCCTGCTCGACGCCCTCTCCCGGCTGCACGCCTCCGGCGCCGACGTGATCGTCCCCGACGCCCGCCTGGTCGGCATGTTCCGCGCCCACGGCCTGCTCGCCCCCGTCTGGGACCTCCCTCTCGGCACGGGCGCCGAGGCCCTCGAGGAGCCCGCCGCCGCGTTCAAGGCCGCGCTCGACGAGGCTCTCGCCGACACGACGCCGCTGACCTCGGAGGAGCGCTCGACCAAGTCGGGCCTCGCCAACCGCCAGGTCACCATCCGCTGAGCCTCCACCCCGGCGGGGGGACAGTGACCGCACTGCGTCGATTAAGTTGACTGACTTGATGTAGTCAACCTCCTTGGCAGGTGCAGCATGCGCAAGCTCGTCCTCCTGGCGCTCGTCGGGCTCGGTGCCCAGCTGATCGACGGCAGCCTCGGCATGGCCTACGGCGTCACGTCGACCTCGCTGCTGCTCGCCGTCGGCACCAGCCCGGCCGCCGCGTCGGCCACGGTCCACCTGGCCGAGATCGGCACGACGCTCATCTCCGGCGCCTCGCACTGGCGCTTCGGCAACGTCGACTGGGGCGTCGTCCTCAAGATCGGCATCCCGGGCGCCGTCGGCGCCTTCGCTGGTGCCACGGTGCTGTCGAACCTCTCGACGGCCGCCGCCGAGCCGCTCATGTCGGGCATCCTGCTCGTGCTCGGCGCCTACGTGCTGGCGCGCTTCACCCTCCGCGGGCTGCCCGAGCGCCAGCTCGGCAAGCCCCTGGGCAAGCGCTTCCTCGTGCCCCTCGGCGTCGTCGCCGGCTTCGTCGACTCCACCGGCGGTGGCGGCTGGGGCCCGGTCAGCACCCCCGCGATCCTCACCAGCGGCCGCCTCGAGCCCCGCAAGACGATCGGCTCGATCGACACCAGCGAGTTCCTGGTCGCCATCGCCGCCAGCGTCGGCTTCATCGTGGGCATCGGCTCCGAGGGCGTGAAGTACTCCTGGGTCGTCGCCCTGCTCCTCGGCGGCATCATCGCCGCACCCATCGCCGCGTGGCTCGTCCGCCACCTCCCGCCCCGGGTCCTCGGATCCCTGGCCGGCGGCATCATCATCCTCACCAACGTCCGCACCCTCCTCCAGAGCGACTGGGTCTCGGCGTCCGACGGCGTCCTCGTTGCGGTCACGGCAGTCGTGGCCGCGCTCTGGGCCGCCGCGGTCGGGTGGTCGTTCAGCGAGCACCGCAAGAACCGCGACGAGGAGCAGCGCATCGTCGCCGAGTCCGAGACCGCCCACGCCACCTGAGCCGACCACACCTGCGCCCTCCCGAGCGCAGTCCGCGGACCCTCCTGATACCCCGGAGGCCGGGTTCGCGCCGGCAGACCGGTCCGGTGGTAGCCGCGGCCGCACGACCCAGGAGAAGGTCGAAGGTTCGTGTCACGACACGACACGAACTTTCGAGCTTGTCGACGGGTCGTCGCCGCGCCCGCCGACGCCACTCCGAGCACCCCGCTGATGGCTAACCCAGCCGAGCGAGGTCCCGTCGGACGTAGCGCAGGTGCGCCCACTCCTCCTCGAGGATCACGCGGACACAGTCCCCCACGCTGGGGTGCCAGTCACCACCGCCCCAGGGGTTGTCGCGCTCCTCCGCGAGCAGCTCCGGCGTGGCCGTGGCCAGGAAGTCGGTCACCAGCTGCTGCCGCTCGGCCCGCACCACCAGGACCTCGTCGTAGGTCGGCGGGTCGGCCCGGAAGATCGACAGGTCGAAGCCCATCTGCCCGGCCCCGGTGAAGATCTGTCCGATCTCGTGGAACGGCTGCGCCACCCGCTGGATCCCGCCACGGAGCCAGGCGTCGGTCGCCAGGACGAGGTGCCGGAGGGTCTGGGCCAGGGACCACTCGTCCTCGACGTGGGCGTCCATCAGGTCGGGCGGCGTGTCCGCCACCGTCGTCCGCCACGCGGCCTGCACCGCGACCCACCCCTCACGCAGGCCCTCGGGGGTCTGCGCCTTCTGCAGCTCGCGGCCGGGGAACTGCCGGTTGAGCTCGGCGTCGACCAGCGGCACCACGTCGACGCCGTTGACGTGGAGGCTGCCGAAGAAGAGGTCGTGGCTGTCGATGTCGAGCCCGCCCACGTCGACGCTGCGCATCGTCACGCCGCTGAGGTCGGAGAACCGCAGGGTGGCGCCCTTGAAGCTTGCTTGCACGAAGGTCGCGCCCTCGAAGTCCTTCCTGTCGGAGTACGTCGTCATGGCGCCATCGTCGCCCCTATCGCGGACGGTTTGAAGCCGCGAGCCGGGCCCGTGGTCAGTACACCTAGGGCTGGATCGTGCGGGCCGGGGTCCGCATCTGCTGGTTGTGGTAGCCCGGGGCACTGAGCCGGATGTCGCAGATGATCTTCTTGCCGCCGGTGCCCTTGGGCAGCGTGACGGTCCTGCCGGTGGCCCGGATCTCGTTGCCGCCGATGGTCCAGGCGTAGGTGACGACGAGACCGGCGGGCTTGACGGCGTCGTTGAACACCGCGGTCACCCGCTTGCCGGCCTTGAGGGTGCCGGTGAAGCGCGGGGCGCTGGCCAGGTGCTCACCGGGCAGGATCACCAGCGGTGCGCTCGAGCGGACCACGACGCTCTCGCCGCGGACGGCGGCGACCGTCACCCGGAGGTTGACCTTCATCACCGCCGGCGGCAGCAGGTAGCTGGCCTGGCGGGCGGCGGCGCCGCCGATGTTGACCCAGCCGCCGCGGTTGTCGGCGACCTGCCACTGGTAGAGCTTGGTCACGGACGGGTCGTTGTCGAGCGAGGTGGTGGCGGCGCGCACGGTGCCGACGCGGGTGCCGCCTGCGGCCTTGACCGTGAAGCTGCCCACGGGGGCCGGCGCGGTGACGACAGCCGTCGGGGCCGAGCTGGCGGCGGCGTCGGCGTACCCGGCGGCGGAGGCGGTGACCCGGACCACGAGTCGGTGACCGAGGTCGGCCGAGGTCAGCGTGAACGTGCGGGCCGTGGCGCCCGGGACCACGACGAGCTCGTCGGAGGTGCCGGTGCGCAGCCACTGGTAGGCGTACGTCGCCCCGGCGGGTGTCGAGGTCGCCGTCGCGGTGAGGGTCGATCCCACCTGCGGCGTGCCGCTGACCGTGGGCGTCGCGATGGCCACGGCGGGGTTGGTCCCACAGATCTGGCCGGGGTTGACGGCGCCGGGGTTGCGGCTGAGGGGGACCGTGATGGCGGGCAGGTCACCGTCGGTGATGGTCAGCGGGGTGCCGGCGAGGATCTCGGCGGTGGTGAGCTCATAGCTGTGGCGGGGGAAGGAGCCGCCGCCGTAGACCTGGCCGAGGAACCGGGCGGTGGTGTCGCCGGGGTCGGCGGTGTGCACGGTCAGGCGGTAGGTGCCGGGCTCGTTGCCCGCGAAGGTGAAGGCGGTGGCGCCGTCGAGCGACATGTTGGAGTAGTTGCCGGCCTGGCTGGGCTGCCCGTCGACGATCCGCCACAGGATGATCCCGGACCACTGGGAGTCGTGGGGGCACAGGTCCTGGAAGGTCACCTGACCGCTGATGGCGCCGGGCTGGCCGGTGACGGGGCCGGTCCCGCAGACCTGGCCGGGGCTGGCGGCGTGGGGGTTGCGGCTGAGGGGGATGGTGACGGCGGGCAGGGTGCCGTCGGTGATGGTCAACGGGGTGCCGGCGAGGATCTCGGCGGTGGTGAGCTCATAGCTGTGGCGGGGGAACGACCCGCCGCCGTAGACCTGCCCGAGGAACCGGGCGGTGGTGTCACCGGGGTCGGCGGTGTGCACGGTTAGGCGGTAGTCGCCCGGGGCCAGGTCGGTGAAGCTGAAGGCGGTGGCGCCGTCGAGCGACATGTTGGAGAAGTTGCCGGCCTGGTCGGGCGCACCGTTGGTGATCCTCCACAGGATGATCCCGGACCACTGGGAGTCGTGGGGGCACAGGCCCGCGAACGTCACCTGGCCGCTGATCGAGCCGGTCGAGGCGGCGCTCGCAGCCACGGGCGCCGCGACTGCCGACCCCATCAGCGCGCCCATGCCGAGGACGAGCGCGAGCACCGCGACCAGCCAGCCACGAGCACCTCGGGCCGACGGACCACGCGTTGACGATCGGTTCAGGTGCTTCACGACATCCCCCCACGGGTTGACGACGAGCCTCGTGATCGAGCCTCCGGTACGCCGTCACCGGCGCGTCCGGGCGACCCTAGGTCCGGTTCCGGAGTGGCGTGTGTCACTTCCGAGAACCTTTACCCAGCCGGCTCGCGGCGCCGCAGGCCCCGCGCCAGGGCCGGGACCATCACCGCTGCCGGGACGAGGTGCAGCGCCACGAGGGCGACGGTCGTCGCGGCCGCCGCCCCGGAGGTCAGCGGCGGGACCAGCGAGACAGCGGTCAGCGACAGGGCGATCCACGTGAACCGGTCGGCCGGTCGCGCGCTCCACCTCAGCAGCGCGACGGCGATCGCGGTGCCCACGAGCGAGAAGACGCCGGTCACCACGGCGAAGCCGGACAGCGGGATCGTCTCGCCACCGTCCGGGATCTCGAAGTCGACACCTGCGGCGTGGGCCAGCGCCGCGACGAGGGTGGTGGCCACCACCGCCGCGACCGTCGCCACCACGCCGGTGAGGGCGAGGCCGCGCAGTCGGGACCCCATCTCGCTACTCTGCGCCGTCGGCTGGCAGGCGCTCGGGCAGCCCGAGCCGCGGGAACTGGTCGTCGTGGAAGATGACGACCTCGGCGACCGCGCCGCCGGCGATGCGCAGGACGTCGACGGTCAGCGGGAGGTAGGCGTCCGCCTGCTCCTGCCAGAGGTAGAAGGCGATCGCGGGCTGGCGGTTGACCGCGGTGGGGACGGCCCGCAGGCGACCCAGGTCGGCGAAGCCGTCCTCGATCCAGTCGCCGACGACCGCGTCCCGGCCGACGTGGAGCCCGGGGGTGGGTGGCATCGAGCAGCGGATGTCGTCGCGCAGCATGGTGGCGAGCGTGCCGACGTCCTTGGCGACGCTGGCTTCGGTGAAGCGGCGCACCAGCTCACGCGTGCCGGCGTCGTCGTCGCCCCCGGCACCGCCGGTCCAGTCCTGCCGCTCGGCCGGCAGGTGCTCGCGCATGCCGGCGCGAGCCCGCTGCAGCGCACTGTTGACCGAGTTGACCGAGTCCCCGAGCAGGTCGGCGACATCCCTGGCCGGCCAGCCGAGCACGTCGCGCAGGATCAGCGCGGCCCGCGGTCGCGGCGCGAGGTGCTGGACGGCGACCACGTAGGCCAGCTCGATCGTCTCCCGGGCGAGGGCGACGGCCTCCGGCTCGTCGGCGCTGGCCGTGGGCAGCTCGTCGAGCAGCCGGTCCGGGTAGGGCTGCAGCCACAGCACCTCGCCACCGGTCGCCGGCTGCGGGCGGACCTTGGCGAGCAGGTCCAGGCAGGCGTTGGTGGCGATCCGGTAGAGCCACGCGCGGAACGTCGAGCGCCCCTCGAAGGTCTCCCGCCGCCGCCAGGCGCGGAGGAACGTCTCCTGCACGGTGTCCTCCGCGTCCTCGAACGACCCGAGCATCCGGTAGCAGTGCACGTGCAGCTCGCGTCGGTGCCGCTCTGCCAGTCCCGAGAACGTCGTCTCGTCGACCTCGCCCAGTCCGTCCACGTCCAGCTCCTCCAGCCGTGTGTCGACACTCATCACGTCATCCTTCCGTCTCGTCGTGCTCCGTGGTGCTGCGTAGTGGTCCGTCACAGGTATGACGGCGCCGGCCGCGACAACTGATCACCGGGCCCTGCCCGATCGGGCAGCCGTGCCGTCGCCTACGGGCGTGCCGCCGACCTTGGCCACGGCCCGACCCGCTGCGACCGTCGCGTGGTGGAGCAGACGTGGCGCGCCGGCCGTCGGACCTGACCGACCAGGACGTCGAGACTCACGCCGGCGCGGCGCCCGCGCAGCGTGAGGGGTCCACGCGCGCCACCGAGACGGCCAGGACGACCACGCCGGACGGGCCGCTCGGCAACGGGTCGGTCCAGCGGCTGCAGCAGTCGGCGGGCAACGCGGCCACCAGCGCCCTGCTCGTGTCACGGATGACGGTCGAGGAGGAGCCGGCCGGGCCCGGCTCCGGTCAGCAGACGGCCCAGGGCGGGGGAGGCGGGCTCCAGCTCCCCGCGCCGGCCACGGCGACGGCGCCGCCACCGGCCACCGCCACCGCCGAGGCGGGGCCGACCAACGCGCCGCCGCCGACCGAGCGGATGCTGCGACGGGGCCTGACCGGACCGGACGTCACCGACGCGCAGGCCAAGCTCAACAAGGCCGGCTCGGCCTCACCGGCCCTGGCGACCGACGGGATCTTCGGGCCGCTGACCGACGCCGCGGTGCGCAAGTACCAGACCGACCACCCGCCCCTGGTGAGCGACGGCATCGTCGGGCCCAAGACCCGCGCCCAGCTCAATGCCGGCGGCGGGGGAGGCGGTGGTGGTGGGGGTGGCGGCGGAGGTCCCGTGCCGGTCGACCCGCTGCTCGGCATCTGCACGATCGCCGGTCACGGCGCCTCCGACGCCGCGGTCGCGGCCGCCCGCGCGCAGGCCGTCGAGCTCTACGGCGGGATCGCACCGGCCAACCGGACCGCGATGCTGGCCGACCCGGTCACGGTCGACGTGATCCCGCACGACAAGAAGCTCACCGAGCTGGCGGAGTACGCCCACCTCGCGGGTACGACGACCTTCGACGGCCGGGTCTGGGACACCGTGCGCGGCATCCAGACGGTGGTCAACGGCGTCCGCCGGGTCGCCGTCGCCGAGGAGGACCTGGTCACGGTCCCGGGCAAGGCCGCCAGCTATGGCACGGGCTTCCTCGAGGCGCACGAGGGCGGGCACGGGCTCGAGGCCTCCGGCCTGACTGCGGCCCAGAAGGCCACGCTCACGGTGCTCTACACCACCCGGCTCGCCACGAAGGGCCAGCCGACGGCGACGACGCCGGTCGGCGCCGCGACCGCGGGGTGGCTGACGCCGGCGTGGTACTCGGCCGCCAACCAGCAGGAGTACTTCGCGAACTCCGTGGCGGCCTACCACGGGCACCCCTACACCAACGGTGCCGCCGACGTCGCGATCTACACTCAGGCCTGGCTGCAGGCCAACGACCCGGCGATGCTCGCCCTGCTCCAGCAGGTCTACGCCGCACCGGCGACCCCCACCCCCGCCAGCCCCGGAGCCAGCCCAGGAGGCACCCCGTGAGCGCACCCGCCTACCGCGTCTACCGTGACGACGAGCTCGTCCTCGACGTCGCCGACGAGCCCGGCATCCTCGTCAGCACCTCGGCCCCGCCGCCGCTGCCCGGCCAGGGTCCGGTGACCCACGCGTTCGCCACGGCCAGCTTCTACTCGGCCACGACCGAGGGCGAGCTCGGCGCCCTGCTCCGGGGAGCCGCGAGCATGGACGCCTTCCTCGACGCGGTCCGCGAGGCGGGCTACCGGGTGGAGACCGCCTGATCCAGCGCGGGCTCCTCCTCGACGGGGTGCTCCTCGGTGCTGTGCGAGTCGGTGAGCGTCAGCGCGCCACCGGCCGCGACCAGCCCGACGACGACCGCCAGCACGGCGTAGGTGATCCGCTCGCCGTGGAAGAACGAAGCCACGAGCGCGTCGCTCCAGGTCCCGGCCGGGAGCTGGGTGGTGACGAGGACGGCGATCAGGGTGCCGACCACGGCGGTGCCGACGCTGGTGCCGACCTCCTGCGCGGTGTCGTTGAGGGCCGCGCCGATCGAGGTGCGGTTGGCCGGCATCGCGTCGACGAGGGCGACGGCGCAGATCGTCATGACCGTGCGCAGCCCGATGGTCATCAGGACCATGCAGACGGCGATCGCGAGGTAGCCGTGGGCGACGCCCCACGAGAGACCGGCGAGCGACCCGGCCAGGAAGCCGGCACCGACCAGGCAGGCGATGCGGTGCCCGTACTGCTTGGCGAGCCACTCCGAGAGCGGGGTGGCGGCGATCATCGTCACGATCAGCGGCAGGTTGGCGAGGCCGGCCTTCACCGGGCTCCAGCCGTAGGCGTACTGGAAGTGGAGGATCAGGCCGAACATCACGCTGGCCATCGCGATCGACGTACCGACCTGGGCGATGGCGGCGCCGCGGACCGTGCCGTTGGCGAAGAGGCCGAGGTCGAGCATCGGCGCCGGCGTACGACGCTCGTGACGGACGAACGCGAAGCCGGCGGCGACGGCGCCGACGACCGAGGCGATCGTGACGACGGAGACCCAGCCGTGCTCGACGCCGCTGGTGAGCGAGTAGCAGGCGAGGCCGATCGCGGCGATGCTGAGCACGGCGCCGGGCAGGTCGAGGGCGTCGTCGGTGAGGTCCTCCGGGCGGTCGGCGGGTACGCCGAGCCGGACCCCGATGAAGGCGATGAGCGCGATCGGGGCGTTGACGACCAGCAGCCACTCCCAGCTGACGTGGGCCAGCGCGGTGCCGCCGAGCAGCGGGCCGAGGATGAAGCCGGACATGCCCACGACGATCATCAGGGTCATGGCGCGCATCCGTAGCGCCTTGTCGTCGAAGAGGCGGAACACCAGCGAGTTGGTGATCGGCGCCATCGCCGCGGCGGCCAGGCCGAGGACGGCCCGGAGGGCGATGAGCTCGCCGGCGGTGCTGACGAGGACGACGCAGGCGCTGATCAGGCCGAACGCGACGAGCCCGACGAGGAGCACGCGTCGGCGGCCGAGCCGGTCGGCCATCGACCCGGCGGTGAGGAGCAGGCCGCCGAAGGTCAGCGAGTAGGCGCCGGTGACCCATTGGAGCGCGGTCGTGCCGCTGCCGAGGTCGCGGCCGATGGTGGGCAGCGCGATCGTCAGCAGCGTGTTGTCGACCATCTCGACGAAGAAGGCCAGGCAGAGGGCGGCCAGCGGGATCCACGCGGCGCGCAGGGACGGGTAGGTGTTCGACTTCGTGGCAGTCGCGTTGGTGGTGGTCATGCTGGCCTCCTGTCGGACGGTGCCCGGGATGCCGGGCGACCAGGAGGGACGCTAGGGACGCGCGCTTTCACCCCGGTTTCACGCCGCCTTCACCGGGTTGCGCCCCGCCCTACCAGGTCAGCCGCGAGGCCGGACCGCCCAGGCCGCGAGGCGCGAGTAGCCCTTGACCGACAGCCGCCGCAGCCGGTGGAAGGTGAGGTCGGGGTGGACGTCGGAGTCCTGGTCGCCGTGGCCGTCCTCGCCGGTCAGCGCGTGGTAGGCGCCGCGGTCGACGAGGACCGCTCCGGGTCGCGCGACCGAGGTGAGGCGGGAGGCGATGTTGACGGTCTCGCCGTAGACGTCGCCGAGGCGTCGTACGGTCTCGCCGTGCGCGATCCCGGCCCGCACCTCGGGGAACGGGTCGTCCTCTTCGGCGCCGCGGCGGCAGAGCTCGAGCGCGGTGTCGACGGCGGCCCGGGCGTCGTCGGCGACGAAGAGGACCTCGTCGCCGATGTTCTTGATGATCCGGCCGCCCTGGGCGACGACGAGGGCGGTGGTCTCGTCCTCGAAGGTCTCGATCCACTGCACCAGCTCGTCCTCGCTGAGCGACTTGCTGCGCGAGGTGTAGCCGACGATGTCGACGAAGACCACCGTGAGCGGCGCGGCCGGGCCGGCGGCGGTCGTGGTGTCGGCGCTGGCGAGCCGGCGGGACCCGGCACTGACCAGGTGGCGCTTCCAGACGTAGGTCTGCAGCGCCTCGACCCGTGGCACCACCTCGGCCGCGAGCGCGGCCACGGTCTCCTCGGCGTCGGCGCCGCTCTCGGCGGCGACGGTGGCGAGCAGGCTGGTCTGCCAGTCGGCGAGCCGGGCGAAGCTCCGGCCCCAGGTGCGCACGAGCGCGGCCTGCCGCTCGGCCGAGAGGATCCCGAGCTCGACCAGCTCCTGGGCGGCCTCGAGCGCGTCGACGTCGGCCTCGGTGAAGACGACCTCGTCGTCCTCGACGTGGGCGAATCCGAGCAGCGCCCAGAGGCGGATCGCGTCCTCGAGGGGCACCCCGGACCGCTCGACGACCTGCTGGCGGGTCAGGTGGGGCGCGGCGCCGAGGAGGTAGGCGTCGAGCCGGTCGAGCGAGTCGCCCGGGCTGCCCGGGTCGTCGGTCAGCTGGATCAGCCCTTGATGCGTGACTCCACGACGGCCGTCAGCTTGTCGCGGAACGACGGCAGCTCGTCGAGGAGCGCGTTGATGTCGGTGTCGGTGAAGTGGATCGCCACGAGCGGCGTCAGCGCGACGATGGAGGCGGTGCGCAGCGTGTGGCCGACGATCGCGGCCTCGCCGACGATGTCGCCCGAGCCGAGCTGGGCGATCTCCTTGCCGTCGCGCCGCACCGAGACGGTGCCCTCGAGGAGGATGTAGGCCTTGTCGGCCGGGGTGTCCTCCCAGATCGGGGACCAGCCCTGCGGCAGCTTGACGCGCCGTCCGTGGGCGCTGATCTGCGCGATCTCTTTGGACGTGAACGAGTCGAAGAACGAAGCCATCGGGTCAGCCTTCCTTGGCCGGTGGTGGCCGGCGGTCGTGCGGGTGGAGAGAGCGGGTCGATCCTCGCCGACGCCGGGGGAGGGTGTCTAGGAAACGTGATCGTCTCGCCGCCCCCGCGCGGCGACCCGCGCGGCAACCCCAGTGGCAACCCGAGCAGCAACCCCCGAGCAGCAACCCGAGCGGCTAGAGCGGGTCGCGCTCGATGGGGCAGCTCATGCACCGCGGGCCGCCCCGGCCGGAGCCGAGCTCGGAGCCGGCGATCCGGACGACCTCGATGCCGGCGTCCTCGAGCCGCGCGTTGGTGCCGTCGTTGCGCTCGTAGGCGACCGCGACGCGGGGGGCGAGCGCGAGGGTGTTGTTGCCGTCGTCCCACTGCTCGCGCTCGGCCTCGACCGGGTCGAGGCCGGTGGCGATCCGGTGCACCTTGTCGACGCCCATGGCGTCGGCGGCGGCCTCGAGGAACGGCCGGGCGCCGCCGACCTGGAGGAGCAGGCTGCCCTCGTCGTCCTGACCTGCGGGGGTCACGGTGTGGGCGAAGAGCGAGTCGGCGACGTTCTCGTAGACGACCATCAGGTCGACGTCGACCATGGTGCAGATGGTGTCGAGGTGCATGGTCGCCCGCTCCTGGGCGATCGGCACCGCGAGCACGGTGTGGGCCAGGTCGGCCTCGAAGACCTGGCGGGCCAGGCGCTCGACGCCGGCCGCGGTGGTGCGCTCGCCGACGCCGACCGCCACGACGCCCGGGGCGAGCAGCAGCACGTCACCGCCCTCGACGTGCTCGTAGTGGGAGCCGTGGATGCGCGGGGTGCCGACGAAGCGCGGGTGGCGGGTGTAGATCAGCTCGGTCAGCTCGGTCTCGCGCTTGCGGGCCGGCATCGCGAGGCTGGTGATCGCGACGCGGTCGCGCACCCATACCGAGGAGTCGCGGGTGAAGAGCAGGTTGGGCAGCGGGTCGACGAGGAACGCGTCGCTGGCCAGCAGCGAGGTCACCAGCCCGAACCCGCCGCGGACCTCGTCGTTGCGGATGCCCGCGGTGAGGTAGGTCGTCAGGTCGGCCGGGGTGGCGTCGCCCAGGAACCCCCGCAGGTAGTGGCGCATCGTGTCGCCGAGGTCGAGGTCGCCCAGGACGGTGTCGATCGCCTTGGCGCGTGCCTCCTCGACCTCGAGGGTCTCGGTGAGCAGCTCGGTGAGGTAGAGGACCTCGACGTCACGGTCGCGCAGGGCCTGCGCGAAGGCGTCGTGCTCCTCCTGCGCGCGGGCCACCCACGGGATGCCGTCGAACAGCAGCCGGTCGTTGTTGCGCGGCGTGAGCCGGCTGAGCTCCGGTCCCGGCCGGTGCAGCATCACCGTCCGGAGTCGTCCGACCTCGCTGTCCGCACCGTGAGCCATGACGGCAGCCTAGTGACATCGGCGATTGTCAGACAATCGCGCCCGACCGACGGGACGACCGGGACTAGCCCACCAGCTCGACCAGCGTCAGCACGGCCAGGACGACGCAGACGGCCGCCCCGGCGTAGTGGAGGAGGTGCACGGAGACGACGCGCAGCAGGCTCCGGCCGACGACCACTGCGAGCGCGCTCACGGTCAGCAGGGCGCCGAGCGCGCCGAGGAAGACCTCGACCGGCGCCTCGTAGCGCGCGACCAGCGACAGCGTCAGCAGCTGCGACAGGTCGCCCCACTCGGCGGCGAAGAGCACGAGGAACGACGCCAGCACCGCCCGCCAGCCGGTCGCGCCGGGCGCGCGGTCGGCGTGGTCCTCGTCCTGGGCGGCCGCCTCCTGGTGCGAGCGGCCCTCGCGCACGAGGACCACCGCGCCGACGAGGAAGAGCACCACCGCAGCGGCCTGCACCACCTCGGGTGGCAGCAGTGACGCCGCGTGGCCGAGCACGACGGCGATCGCGGTCTGCACCGTGAAGGCCAGCCCGACGCCCACCCACACCAGCAACGGGCGGTAGCGGGTGGCCAGCACGAGGGTCGCCAGGAAGGTCTTGTCGGGCAGCTCGACGACGAAGATGGCCCCGAAGGTGAGGGCCAGCGCGGCGAGATCCACCGCAGCATCCTCCCGCCCCGGCGCTGCTCCACCGCGGGCGGGTCCACGCGCCGTACGGTGCGTCCATGGACGAGCTGCCCGGGACGATCGCCGCCCTCGCGCTGGTGGTGGCCGTCGTGGCCGTGGTCCTCGCGGTCGTCGCGGTCCGCCGTACGACGCGCCGCTCCGACGGCTCGGACCTGCCCTCCGACCTGCTCGGCCTGCGCCGCGAGGTCGCCGCCCTGCGGACCGAGGCCGGCGACGGGCTGCGTCACGTCGCCGTCGTGCGGTACGACGCCTTCGGCGACATGGGCGGCCACCTCTCCTGGAGCCTGGCGCTGCTCGACGACCGCGGCGACGGGGTCGTCCTCAGCTCCATCCACGGCCGCAGCGAGGCCCGGACCTACGCCAAGAGCGTCGCCGGGTGGGCCTCCGACCAGCAGCTCTCGCCCGAGGAGGACGAGGCGATCGGCCAGGCCAAGGCCGGCTGAAGGGGGAGCGGTCAGGCAGCGCGCGCGACCGTGACCCGGCGGCGTGCCTCGGAGCGTCGGATCTCCCGCAGCGTCAGCAGGTGGACGCAGATCATCACGAACAGCCCGACGTAGAGCACGACCGGGTAGAGCGGCGTGCTGTCGACGTCGGTGACGGTCTGCCACGGCCGGCTGACGCCGACCCCGGTGGAGGCCGCGCCGGCGACGAACCCGGCGACCATGGCGAGGTCCCACGCGGCGAGGACGAGGAGGCCGGCGACCTCGAGCCGCACCGCCCGGTGGCGGTTGAGGCCGACGAGGAGCAGTGTCCCGCCGACGACGGCGAGGAGGCCGGTGACGGGGCGCCACGACGCTCCGTGGTCGTCGAAGGCCCGCGCGGTGCCGTTGACGAGGATCAGCAGCCCGGCGAGGGTGCCGACCAGGCCGTGCACGGTCAGCAGGCCGCGCCGGTTGGCCCGCTCCCACTCCTGCCGGCCCCGCAGCCCCAGCACCGGCCGGGCAGCGCGGGCGCCGTCGGACCGGCCGTGCGGGGGCACGGGGTGCATGCGGATGGTGGGCATGCGACCAGTGTGGTCGACGCCGGAGGGCGTCGGCAGCCTCCGGCCGGGCCGTCCCGGGTGGTCATCCGGATGCGTCCTACCCCGACGATCGGTCAGACTCTCCGAACCCCCCGTCACCTCTGCCGAGGTTCGTCGTTGGCGCTCGGACCACCGGGTGAGTCGGACTGGGGGTGGCAGCGGTCATGATGGTCGGGTGACCGAGACCCAGGACCGTTCTGGCACCCAGCAGAAGCAGGCGCGCGACCCCAAGTGGTGGACCCTCGTGGCGGTCTGCACGGGCGTCTTCATGCTCCTGCTCGACATCACCATCGTCAACGTGGCCCTGTTCGACATCCAGGCCGACCTCGACGCCTCCCTCTCCGACGTGCAGTGGGTGATCGACGCCTACGCCCTCAGCCTGGCCGCCCTGCTGCTGACCGCGGGCTCGCTGGCCGACCTGTTCGGCCGCAAGCGGGTCTTCATCATCGGGCTGGTCCTCTTCACCGCCGGCTCGGTGCTCTGCGGGTCGGCCCCCAACGTGCTCTTCCTGTCGATCGCCCGCGCCGCCCAGGGCATCGGCGGCGCCGCGATGTTCGCCACCGCCCTCGCGCTGCTCGCCTCGGCGTTCACCGGCAAGGACCGTGGCGTCGCGTTCGCGGCCTTCGGAGCGACCACCGGTGTCTCGGTGGCCATCGGCCCGGTCGTCGGCGGCCTCCTCACCTCCGGCCTCTCGTGGCGCTGGATCTTCTTCGTCAACATCCCGATCTGCGCCGTCGCCCTCGTCGTCACCCTCGCTCGGGTCCAGGAGTCCCACGACCCCAAGGCCGGCCGCCCCGACTGGATCGGGTTCATCACCTTCAGCGCGGCCCTCGGCTCGCTCGTCTACGGCCTCATCGAGGCCGGCCAGCACTCGTGGGGCGAGACCAAGGTCGTCGTCTGCCTGGTCGCCTCGGCCGTGCTCCTCGCGTTGTTCGTGCTCAGCCAGCTCAAGCAGTCCAACCCGATGTTCGACCTGTCGCTGCTGCGCAAGCCGACCTTCACCGGCGGGCTCGTCGCGGCCTTCGGCATCTCCGGCGGCGTCTTCGCGCTCTTCACCTACCTCGTCCTCTACCTCCAGGGCGTGCTCGGCTACGACGCGATCGGGGCCGGCCTGATCTTCCTGTTCCTCTCCGGCACCTCGTTCGTCGCGGCCATCGTGTCGGGCCGGCTGACCGAGCACGTCCCGGTCAAGTACCTCATCGCACCGGGCTTCGTGGTCTCCGGCGTCGGCCTGCTCCTGATGCTCGGCATCGAGCACTCCGCCGACCAGTCGCAGTGGCACCACCTCATCCCGGGCCTGCTGATCGCCGGGTTCGGCGTCGGCATGATCAACCCGCCGCTCGCCTCGACCGCGGTCGGCGTGGTGCCCCCCGCCAAGTCCGGCATGGCGTCCGGCGCCAACTCGACGTTCCGCCAGGTCGGCATCGCCACCGGCATCGCCGCGCTCGGCTCGATCCTGGCCCAGCAGGTGACCGGTGACGTCGAGCGCGGGCTGTCCGGCGTCGTGCCCGACCAGGCCGTCGCGCCCCTCGCCGAGGCCCTCAGCAGCGGGCAGGTCCGCGCCGCGGCCGAGCAGGCCGGCGCCC
>NZ_JAURVJ010000216.1 GCF_030655615.1 Nocardioides sp. | reverse complement strand
GCACCGGAGCCGTCCTCCAGAAGGGCTCCGCCCTCGCCGGCACCGCGTGGCTGGCCGTTGCCGACGCCGACCGCCGCCCCGGCCAGCGCGACGCCACGATCCGGGCCGCGTCGCCGATCGACGAGGCCACCGCGCTGGAGGCGGCGGCCGCGCTGTGGCACGAGGCGGACGTGGTGACCTGGGGCAACGGCCGCATCACGGCCCGCCGGGTCACCCGGCTCGGCGCCATCGAGCTCGCGTCGACACCGGTCGGCCGGCCCGACCCCACCGCCGTGGCCGCTGCCGTCGCCGAGGGGCTCCGCCGCGACGGCCTCGGCGTGCTGCGCTGGACCGAGGGTGCCACCGCCCTGCGCCGACGCCTCGACTTCCTCCACCGCACCCTCGGCGCCCCCTGGCCCGACGTCGCCGACGACGCCCTGCTGGACCGGGCCGCCGAATGGCTCGACGGGACGGACCCGCGCCGCCTCGACGTCACCCAGGCCCTGCGCCGGCTGCTGCCCTGGCCCGAGGCCGCACGGCTCGACGAGCTGGCCCCCGAGCGCATCACCGTCCCCAGCGGCTCGTCGGTGCGCGTCGACTACGAGCCGGAGCAGCCCGTGCTCGCCGTACGCCTCCAGGAGGTCTTCGGGTGGCCGGCCACGCCCCGCCTCGCCGACGGGCGTGTCCCGGTGCTGCTCCACCTGCTCTCCCCGGCCCGCCGGCCGGCCGCGGTCACCGCCGACCTGACGTCGTTCTGGGCCACCGGCTACGCCGCCGTGCGTGCCGACCTGCGCGGCCGATACCCCAAGCACGCCTGGCCCGACGACCCGCTGTCCACCCCGCCGTCCAGGGGCCCCGCGCGCCGCCCGCGCTGATAAGGTCGGCCCTGCTCGACATCCTTTAACGATCCGTCCCGTGAGGCGGAGAAGGAGAAACAGCGTGCCTCTGCATGCCCCCGCGATCCTGGTCCTCGAGGACGGTCGCACCTTCCGTGGCGACAGCTACGGCGCCGAGGGTGAGACCTTCGGCGAAGCCGTCTTCAACACCGGCATGACCGGCTACCAGGAGACGCTGACCGACCCGTCCTACCACCGTCAGGTGGTGGTGATGACCTCTCCCCACGTCGGCAACACCGGCGTCAACGACGACGACCCCGAGTCGTCGCGCATCTGGGTGGCCGGCTACGTCGTCCGCGACCCCGCGCGCGTCCCGTCGAGCTGGCGGTCGGTCCGCACGCTCGACGACGACCTGCGCAGCCAGGGGGTCGTCGGCATCTCCGGCATCGACACCCGCGCGCTCACCCGCCACCTGCGCGAGCGCGGCGCGATGCGCGTCGGCATCTCCTCGACCGAGGCCGACCCGGCTGCGCTCCTCGAACGGGTGCAGGCCTCCGGCGAGATGGCCGGCGCCGAGCTCGCCAGCGAGGTCTCGACGCCGTCGACCTACGTCGTCCCGGCGATCGGGGAGAAGAGGTTCACCGTGGTGGCCCTCGACCTCGGCATCAAGACGATGACGCCGCACCGGATGGCCGAGCGCGGCATCGAGGTCCACGTCGTCCCCGCCACCGCGACGCTCGACGAGATCACCGCGATCCGACCCGACGGCCTCTTCTACTCCAACGGCCCTGGTGACCCGGCCGCGACGACCCACCAGGTCGAGGTCCTGCAGGGCGCGCTCGCCGAGGGGCTGCCCTACTTCGGCATCTGCTTCGGCAACCAGCTCTTCGGCCGGGCCCTCGGGTTCGGCACCTACAAGCTGAAGTACGGCCACCGCGGCATCAACCAGCCGGTCATGGACCGGACGACGGGCAAGGTCGAGGTGACCGCCCACAACCACGGGTTCGCCGTCGACGCCCCCCTCGAGGGGACCACGACCACGCCCTACGGCCAGGCCACGGTCAGCCACGTCTGCCTCAACGACGACGTCGTCGAGGGTCTCGAGCTGCACAACGAGAGCGGTGCTCTCACCGGCTTCTCGGTGCAGTACCACCCCGAAGCCGCTGCCGGTCCGCACGACGCGGCCTACCTCTTCGACCGGTTCGTCACCCTGATGGACGAGGTCGAACCGAGGAGGTTGAGGAGCGACGGCTCGGACCGCGAGCCTGCGAGCGAGCCGACCGATGCGTCTCGAGAGCAAGGAGCCCTCTGATGCCGAAGCGCACCGACCTCAAGTCCGTGCTGGTGATCGGGTCCGGCCCGATCGTCATCGGCCAGGCCTGCGAGTTCGACTACTCCGGCACCCAGGCCTGCCGCGTCCTCAAGGAGGAGGGGATCCGGGTCATCCTGGTCAACTCCAACCCGGCCACGATCATGACCGACCCGGAGTTCGCCGACGCCACCTACGTCGAACCGATCACGCCCGAATACGTCGAGATGGTCATCGCCAAGGAGCGCCCCGACGCCCTGCTGCCGACCCTGGGCGGCCAGACGGCGCTCAACGCGGCGATCGCGCTCCACGAGAACGGCGTCCTCGAGAAGTACGACGTCGAGATGATCGGCGCCAGCTTCGACGCGATCCACCGCGGCGAGAACCGCGAGCTCTTCAACGCCATCGTCGCCAAGGTCGGCGGCGAGAGCGCGCGGAGCCGCGTCTGCCACACCCTCGCCGACTGCGAGGCCGCCGTGGCCGAGCTCGGCTACCCCGCCGTCGTACGCCCCTCGTTCACCATGGGCGGCACCGGCTCCGGCATCGCCTACAGCAAGGGCGACCTGGCGCGCATCGCCGGCGCCGGCCTGGCCGCGAGCCCCACCACCGAGGTGCTGATCGAGGAGTCGATCATCGGGTGGAAGGAGTACGAGCTCGAGGTGATGCGCGACAAGGCCGACAACGTCGTCATCGTCTGCTCGATCGAGAACGTCGACCCGATGGGCGTCCACACCGGCGACTCCATCACCGTCGCGCCGGCCATGACGCTGACCGACCGGGAGTACCAGCACCTGCGCGACCTGGCCATCGGCATCATCCGTGAGGTCGGCGTCGACACCGGCGGCTGCAACATCCAGTACGCCGTCAACCCGGCCGACGGCCGGGTCATCGTCATCGAGATGAACCCGCGGGTCTCGCGGTCCTCGGCCCTGGCGAGCAAGGCCACGGGCTTCCCGATCGCCAAGATCGCCGCCAAGGTCGCGATCGGCTACACGCTCGACGAGATCACCAACGACATCACCAAGGAGACCCCGGCGAGCTTCGAGCCCACGCTCGACTACGTCGTGGTCAAGGTCCCGCGGTTCGCGTTCGAGAAGTTCCCCGGCGCCGACCCGGTCCTCACCACCCACATGAAGTCGGTCGGCGAGGCCATGGCCATCGGCCGCAACTTCACCGAGGCGCTGCAGAAGGCCTTGCGCAGCCTCGAGTCCGCCGACGCGCCGTTCGACTGGACCCAGGAGTGGGTCGACCTCGACAAGGACGCCCTCCTGGCCGAGATCGCCGTGCCCCACGACGGCCGGCTCAAGAAGGTCATGGACACGCTGCGTGCCGGGGCCACGCCGCAGGAGGTCTTCGACGCCACCAAGATCGACCCCTGGTTCGTCGACCAGCTGCTGCTCATCAACGAGGTCGCGGTCGAGATGACCGCCGCCCCCGAGCTCACGCCCCAGATCCTGCGCACCGCCAAGCGGCACGGCTTCTCCGACGCCCAGATCGGCAAGATCCGCGGGATGACGCCCGACGTCGTGCGCGGCGTCCGCCACGCCCTCGGCATCCGGCCGGTCTACAAGACCGTCGACACCTGCGCGGCCGAGTTCGCCGCCCAGACGCCCTACCACTACTCGTCCTACGACGAGGAGACCGAGGTCGCGCCTCGTGAGCGGGCAGCGGTGATCATCCTGGGCTCGGGGCCCAACCGGATCGGGCAGGGCATCGAGTTCGACTACTCCTGCGTCCACGCCTCGATGGCGCTGTCCGAGGCCGGCTACGAGACCGTGATGGTCAACTGCAACCCCGAGACCGTGTCGACCGACTACGACACCTCCGACCGGCTCTACTTCGAGCCGCTCACCCTCGAGGACGTCCTCGAGATCGTCCACGCCGAGAGCCAGGCCGGCCCGATCGCGGGCGTCATCTGCCAGCTCGGCGGCCAGACCCCGCTCGGGCTCGCGCAGGGCCTCGCCGCCAACGGCGTCACGATCGTCGGCACCTCGCCCGACGCCATCGACCTGGCCGAGGACCGCGGCTCGTTCGGCCGGGTCCTGGCCGAGGCCGGGCTCGTCGCCCCCCAGCACGGCACCGCGACGTCCTTCGTCGAGGCGCAGAAGATCGCGGCCGAGATCGGCTACCCGGTGCTGGTGCGGCCGTCCTACGTCCTGGGCGGGCGGGGCATGGTCATCGTCTACGGCGACGACACGCTGCGCACCTACCTCGACAAGTACGTCGCCGCCGGCCTCATCAGCCGCGACGCGCCCGTGCTCGTCGACCGCTTCGTCGACGATGCCGTCGAGGTCGACGTCGACGCCATCTTCGACGGCGAGGACCTCTTCCTCGGCGGCGTGATGGAGCACATCGAGGAGGCCGGCATCCACTCCGGCGACTCCTCCTGCGCGCTGCCGCCGATCACGCTCGGCGCCCGCGAGGTCGACCGCATCCGCGAGGCGACCGAGGCGATCGCCCGTGGCGTCGGCGTACGCGGCCTGCTCAACATCCAGTTCGCGCTGGGCTCCGACATCCTCTACGTCCTCGAGGCCAACCCGCGGGCCTCGCGCACGGTGCCGTTCGTCTCCAAGGCGACCGCGACGCCGCTGGCCAAGGCGGCCGCCCGGGTGATGCTCGGCGAGTCGATCGCCGACCTGCGCGCGGCCGGTCTGCTGCCCGCGACCGGCGACGGGGGAGCGCTGCCGCCCGACCAGCCGATCGCGGTCAAGGAGGCCGTGATGCCGTTCAACCGGTTCCGGACCCCCGACGGCCAGCAGGTCGACACGGTGCTCGGTCCCGAGATGAAGTCGACCGGCGAGGTCATGGGCCTCGACCGCGACTTCGGCACCGCGTTCAGCAAGTCGCAGGCGGCCGCGTTCGGCCCGCTGCCCACCACCGGCTCGGTCTTCGTCTCGATGGCCAACCGCGACAAGCGCTCGATGATCTTCCCGGTCAAGGTGCTCGCGGACATGGGCTTCGAGATCCTCGCCACCCAGGGCACGGCCGAGGTGCTGCGCCGCAACGGCGTGCCCTGCTCGGTCGTGCGCAAGCAGCACGAGGGACCCGGACCCAAGGGCGAGAAGACGACCGTCCAGCTCATCCACGACGGCGAGATCGACCTCATCGTCAACACGCCCTACGGCGCCGGCACCGGCGGCAACGTGCGCCTCGACGGCTACGAGATCCGCACCGCCGCCGTCATGGCCAACGTCCCCTGCATCACCACCGTGCAGGGACTGGGTGCGGCCGTGCAGGGGATCGAGGCCATGCGTCGCGGCGACATCGGCGTCCGCTCGCTCCAGGACTGGGCGAGACTGAGGTCGAGCCAGGCGTGACCCTCTACGACCGGGTCTTCGAGCACGGGTTCCGGCGCGTCGACGCCGAGCGGGCCCACCACCTTGGCTTCGCCGCGATCCGCACGGTCGCGCCGCGGCTCGGGCGCTTCCGCCCCCAGGGCGACCCGGTCGTGGCGATGGGCCTGACCTTCCCGCACGCGCTCGGCCTGGCCGCGGGCTTCGACAAGAACGCCGTCGGCATCGACGCGCTGGGGGCGCTGGGCTTCGGGCACGTCGAGGTCGGCACCGTCACCGGACAGGCCCAGCCCGGCAACCCCCAGCCCCGGCTGTTCCGGCTCGTCGCCGACCGGGCCGTCGTCAACCGGATGGGCTTCAACAACGACGGCGCCCAGGCCGTGGCCGATCGGCTGGCCGCCCGCGGACGGCGTCCCGACGGCCCGGTCCTCGGCATCAACATCGGCAAGACCAAGGTCGTGCCCGAGGACGACGACGCCGCGGTCCTGGCCGACTACGGCCTCAGCACCCGGCTGCTCGCGCCCCACGCCGACTACCTCGTCGTCAACGTCAGCTCGCCCAACACGCCCGGGCTGCGCACCCTGCAGGCCGTGGAGCGGCTCGGCCCCCTGCTGAGCCACGTGCGCCGAGTCGCCGACGGCGGGTCGGTCACCCGGGTCCCGCTGCTGGTCAAGATCGCCCCCGACCTCACCGACGACGACGTCCTAGCCGTCGCCGACCTCGCGGTCGAGATCGGGCTCGACGGCATCGTCGCCACCAACACCACGATCAGCCGCGACGGCCTGCGAAGCAGCCCCGACGAGGTCACCGGCGCCGGCGCCGGAGGGCTGTCGGGCGCACCCCTCGCCGCCCGCTCGACCGAGGTGCTGCGCCTGCTGCGTGGCCGGGTCGGACCCGACCTCACGCTCGTCGGGGTGGGGGGCATCTCGACCGCCGCCGACGCCCGGGAGAGGCTGGGGGCGGGCGCCGACCTGCTGCAGGCCTACACGGCGTTCGTCTACGGCGGGCCGACCTGGCCGCGCCGCATCGTGAAAGGACTGGACTGATGGGTTTCGACAAGCCGGTCGCGAGCTCCTCCGTCGCTCGCGCGGCTGCTCAACCTCCCCGCCGGACCCACTCCCTCGCAGGCTCGGAGGTGGCGCGGTGACGTTCGGCGACTACCAGATCGACCTCTACCTCGGCGCGCTCGGCGGCAACCTGCCGGCGCACCCCTTCACCTACGGCGAGCTCGAGGCCAACGCCCTCGCGGCGCTGCCGCCCGAGCTGCGCACCTACGTCGCCGGGGGCAGCGGCACCGAGTCGACGCAGCGGGCCAACGCCGAGGCGTTCGAGCACTGGGCGCTGGTGCCCCGGATGCTCAACGCCCACGCCGAGCGCGACCTGTCGGTCGAGCTGTTCGGCAAGACCCTGGCCAGCCCGTTGCTCATGGCGCCGGTCGGCGTCGTCGGGCTGTGCACCCCCGACCAGCACGGCGACGTCCACGCGGCGGAGGTGTCGGCCGCGACCGGCGTACCGCTGATCGGGTCGACGCTGATGAGCGACCCGCTCGAGGACGTCGCCGCCGCCACCGGTGACACCCCGAAGTGGTTCCAGCTCTACACGCCCAAGAACCGTGAGCTCGCCGCGAGCCTCGTCGCGCGCGCCGAGGCCGCCGGCTACGACGCCATCGTCATCACCCTCGACACGTGGGTGCCCGGCTGGCGTCCGCGCGACCTGGCCAGCGGCAACTTCCCGCAGCTGCGGGGCAAGGCGCTGGCCAACTACACCTCCGACCCGGTGTTCCAGGAGATGACCGGGCCCGACCCCGACCTCGGCACCCTCGTCTTCACCTGGGTCGGCACCTTCGGCAACCCGCTCACGTGGGACGACCTGCCGTGGCTGCGGTCGCTCACGACGCTGCCGATCGTGCTCAAGGGCATCTGCCACCCCGACGACGCCCGCCGCGCGATCGACGAGGGCGTCGACGGCATCTACTGCTCCAACCACGGCGGCCGCCAGGCCGACGGCGGGGGAGCAGCGCTCGACTGGCTGCCCGACGTCGTCGACGCAGTCGAGACGACCGGCACCGGTGCCCCGGTGGTCTTCGACTCCGGCGTCCGCACCGGCGCCGACGTCGTCAAGGCGATCGCGCTCGGCGCCAGCGCCGTCGCCGTCGGCCGGCCCTACGTCTACGGCCTGGCCCTGGGCGGCGTGCCCGGTGCGGTCCACGTCCTCAAGTCGCTGCTGGCCGAGGCCGACCTGATCATGGGCGTCGACGGCTACCCCACCCTCGCCGACCTGACGCGAGACGCGCTGGTCGACCAGCGCCCGAGGTCCTGATGCCAAGTTTCGGTACCCGTCTGGTCGGCGCCCTCGCCGAGCGCGGACCGTTCTGCGTCGGCATCGACCCGCACGCCGCGCTCCTGCAGGAGTGGGGGCTCGACGACGACGTGGCCGGCCTCGAGACGTTCGCGATGTCGGTCGTCGAGGCCGTCGCGCCGCTGTGCTCGGTGGTCAAGCCGCAGTCGGCGTTCTACGAGCGGTTCGGTTCCCGCGGGGTCGCGGTGCTCGAGCGGGTCGTCGCCGCGTCGCGGGCCGCCGGCGCGCTGGTCCTGATGGACGTCAAGCGCGGCGACATCGGCTCCACCTCGCAGGCCTACGCCGACGCCTACCTCGACCCCACGAGCTCGCTGGCCTCGGACGCCGTCACCGTCAGCCCGTTCCTCGGCTTCGGCTCGCTCGACCCGTTCGTCGACACCGCGCGCCGGCACGACGCCGGCGTCTTCGTGCTGGCCCTGACCTCCAACAAGGAGGGCCCCGAGGTGCAGCACGCCCGCACCGACACCGGCGAGACGGTCGCCGACCGCGTCCTCGACCACCTGCGCGCCCTCAACGCGGGCGCCGAGCCGCTCGGCTCCTTCGGGGCCGTCGTCGGGGCGACGATCGGGGAGACCGAGTCCGACCTCTCCTTCAACGGACCGATCCTCGCGCCCGGCTTCGGCGCCCAGGGCGGCACCACCGCCGACATCCGCCGCATCTTCGGCACCGCAGCCGGCCAGGTCGTGGCGAGCTCGTCGCGCGAGGTGCTGCGCGCCGGACCCGACCACGACGCGATGCGTGACGCCGTACGACGGGCCAACGACGACCTGCGCGGCCTGCGGTGACCTCGTCGACGGTCGCCCGCCGGCTCCGTGGCGCGCTGGTGCTGCCGGTGCTCCTGGCCCCCCTGGTCCTGGCCGGCTGCGGGGAGGACGCTGACCCCTTCGACTCCTACTGCGCGGTGGTCGAGGAGGAGAAGCCCGGGCTGTCGCAGGTCCTCGACGACGACGGCGGGTCGTCCGGACTGCTGCCGGCGCTGCCGACGTTCGAGCGGCTCGAGGAGGCGGCCCCCGACGACATCGCCGACGACTGGTCCGTCATCGTCCAGCGGCTCGGCAGCCTCGCCGACGCGCTCGAGGCCGCCGGGGCCGACCCGGCGACGTACGACCCCGTGGACCCGCCCGACGGGGTCACGCCCGACGAGCAGGAGGCGATCGCGCTCGCCGCCGGGAGCGTGGCCACCGAGGCCGTCCGCGAGGCGCTGGAGAACGTCCAGCAGCAGTCCCGCGACGTCTGCAAGACCGAGCTCAGTCTCTGAAAACGCCAATCGGCGCGGGTTTCGCCGCCGCATTGCCGCACGCGGAGTGACCTCGCTACTGTGACCCGCTAGCGGACTCCCTCCCCGCCGCACGACCGGACCACAAAGGACGCATCGCACGTGGCATTGCCCCCGTTGACTCCCGAACAGCGCCAGGCCGCGCTCGACAAGGCCGCCGCCTCACGACGCGAGCGGGCCGAGGTCAAGAACCGGCTCAAGAACTCGGGGGCGTCCATCATCGACGTCGTCAACGAGGGCCAGTCCAACGAGGTCATCGGCAAGATGCGGGTCGTCGACCTGCTCCAGTCGATGCCCGGTCTCGGCAAGGTGCGGGCCCGCCAGGTCATGGAGCGGCTCGGGATCGCCGAGTCGCGCCGGGTGCGCGGCCTCGGCACCAAGCAGATCGCCGCGATCGAGCGCGAGTTCGCGCCCGACGCCCCGTGACCGCCGCCCCGGCTGGTCCTCCCGCTCCCACGAGGCTCGTCGTCCTCGCCGGCCCGACGGCCGTCGGCAAGGGCACCGTCGCCGCCGCCGTGCGCGAACGCCACCCCGACGTCTGGATCTCGGTGTCGGCCACGACCCGCCGCCCGCGCCCGGGCGAGGTCGACGGCGTCCACTACCACTTCGTCGACGACGCCGCGTTCGACCAGCTCGTCGCCGACGACGCCCTGCTCGAGTGGGCCGTCGTGCACCAGCGAGCCCGCTACGGCACCCCGCGGGCCCCGGTCGAGGCCTCGCTGGCCGCCGGTCGCCCCTCGATGCTCGAGATCGACCTGCAGGGAGCGCGCCAGGTGCGCGAGACGATGCCGGGGGCCGTCTTCGTGTTCCTCAAGCCCCCGTCGTGGGACGAGCTGGTCCGCCGGCTGGTCGGTCGCGGCACCGAGGACGACGAGGAACGGGCCCGACGCCTCGAGACCGCGCGGGCCGAGCTGGCCGCCGAACCCGAGTTCGACGTCACCATCGTCAACCACGAAGTTCATGCTGCAGCCGACGAGTTGGTAGAGTTGATGGTGCTCGGTCCCGAGCGCCACGTGTGACCTCTCCACCAGCACCCCAGGTCGACGTCCAGGCGCCGCTCCATCCGTTCCGAGCACATCCACCACCTTGAGTGAGGCTCACGCGTGTCTGCGCCCAACATCGAAGCCGTCGGCGTCACCAACCCGTCGATTGACGACCTGCTGACCAAGACCGACAGCAAGTACAAGCTGGTGCTCTACAGCGCCAAGCGCGCCCGCCAGATCAACGCCTACTACTCGCAGCTCGGCGAGGGCCTGCTCGAGTACGTCGGCCCCCTCGTGGACACCCACGTCCAGGAGAAGCCCCTCTCGATCGCGCTGCGCGAGATCGGCGAGGACAAGCTGACCTGCACCGACGTCGACCCGGCCGAGCTCGCCGCCGAGGAGGCCGCTGCCCAGGCCGCGGCCGCCGACGCCGGCTACCAGCAGCAGTGACCTGCGAGTGACTCGCTGAGCACCACCGACGCATCCGAGGCCGCGACCCCCACGGGGTCGCGGCCTGGTGCTGTCACCGCCCGACCCCGGGTCGTGCTGGGCGTCGCCGGCGGCATCGCGGCCTACAAGGCCTGCGAGCTGCTGCGCCGCCTGACCGAGTCGGGTCACGACGTGACCGTCGTACCCACCGCCTCCGCACTCGAGTTCGTCGGTGCGCCCACGTGGGCAGCCCTGTCGGGCAAGCCCGTCCACACCGACGTGTGGAGCGACGTCCACCAGGTGCCCCACGTGCGCATCGGCCAGACCGCCGACCTCGTCGTGGTCGCCCCGGCGACCGCCGACCTCCTGGCCAAGGCGGCCCACGGTCTCGCCGACGACCTGCTCACCAACACCCTGCTCACCGCGCGCTGTCCCGTCGTCCTGGCCCCCGCGATGCACACCGAGATGTGGGAGCACGCGGCGACCCGCGCCAACGTCGAGACGCTGCGCTCGCGCGGCGTCCTGGTCATCGAGCCCGCCGAGGGCCGGCTCACCGGCGCCGACACCGGCAAGGGGCGGCTCCCCGAGCCCGCCGAGCTGTTCGAGGTCTGCCTCGACGTGCTGGCCCGCGGCAGCGCGACGCCCGACCTCGTCGGTCGTCACGTCGTCGTCTCCGCCGGCGGCACCCGCGAGCCCCTGGACCCCGTCCGCTACCTCGGCAACCGTTCGTCCGGGCGTCAGGGCGTCGCCCTGGCCGGTGCCGCTGCGGCCCGCGGCGCGCAGGTGACTCTCGTCGCCGCCCACGTCGAGGTCCCGCTGCCGGCCGGTGT